>JBIKRQ010000045.1:0-25822 GCA_044349155.1 Myxococcota bacterium | reverse complement strand
GCAGCCCGCGCACGTTGCCCACCGATGGCAGCATCGCCAGTGGCCGCATCTGTGCTGCCGATACCGACTTCTTCCGCTTCACGGTGGCTTCCACGACGACGGTCAGCATCTCCACCAGGTTCATTGATGCCGATGGCGACCTCGACCTCCGGCTGCGCGACAGCGGCGGCGCGCTCGTGACCACGTCGGGCGGCACCAGCGACGAAGAGCTCCTCGTGCGTTCGCTGACGGCCGGCACGTACACCGTCGAGGTGTTTGGCTTCCTCGGCGCGGTGAACACCTACACCATCGCGGCCACGGCCGCGGCAGGTGCCTGTGTCGACGACGCGCTTGAGCCAAACGACAGCGTCGGCCGCGCGCCGCCCATCTCGGGCCGGGTTGTCAGCGCAGTTCGTTGCCCCACCAACGACGACTTCTTCGCCGTCGCGCTCGAAACGGGCGACACGTTGGATGCGCGCCTCGTTGGTTCCGGCCTGACCATGTCGCTGTTGTCGACGTCGGGCACGGTGCTGCAGGCCGACGCTGCCGACGGTGCCAACCGCCGTTTGCAGGTGTCGTCGTTGGCCGCTGGCCGCTACGTGATTCGCGTGACCGGCTCGGGTGTGAGTGCCGCGTCGTACACGCTCACGCCGACCATCGTGCCGACGTTGAACCGCTGCATCGACGATGGTGCTGAGCCAAACAACACGAACACAACACCCTTCGTCGTCGACACCACGTTCTTCGCCGACGGTTCCTACGACCTGTCGAGCCTCACGATGTGCCCTGGCGATACCGATGTGTTTGCGATCGACGTGGCCGCTGGCCGCAGCGTGCGCATCGACCTCGCGCATCTCACCGACTTCGACCTCGACGTTGAAGCGACGGAGCAACGCGGCACCAGTGGCTTGTTCCGCTCGTTGGCGAATGCCATCGGTCTCGACGGCACGCTTGACGTCATCGCCGGCAACATCAACGCGGCAACCCGAGTGATCCTGCGCGTGGGTGAGTTCGACGCGCCTGACGAGGGAGTTGCTTATGGCCTCGGCATCGAAGTGGGCGACATCGTCGACGATGGTTCGTGCATCAACGACCGCTTCGACAGCTGGACGTCCACCGCGACGAGCGGTCTGCGCACGCACAACAACAACGGCCGCACCGATCCGACGCTCGACGCTGTGATGATTTCGGCCACGTCGCTGTCGCCGCCAGAAACGTTGCCGTCGATGCAGATTTGCGCGGGCGACCCCGACGTCAGCACCGACGACGACATCGATGTCTATGCGGTGGTGCTCCTTGCAGGGCAGCGCCTGTCGGCGACGGTCACCTACGCACATGCCTTGGGGGCCGACATCGACATGCGCGCCTTTGGGCCCGACAACACGAACACGCCTGCCGACAGCGACAGTCAGGTCGACCTGTTGTCGTGCACGTCGTGCACGGGAACCACTGGCACCGAGACATTCTCGTTCACGGCGACGGTGTCAGGCGTTCACTTCATCGAGGTGTTCGGCTTCCGGGGCAGCGAGAACAGCTACCAGATCGCCACCACGGTCCAGTAGCGCTCGGCATCGACGTGCTGCGAACGAAACAGCGCGCCGTCCGGCGCGCTGTCTTCTTTCAAGGCAACGAGCGCGACGACGTCACGGACCTTGAAAGTGGCCGCGCCGAAACGTGAGCACGAGGGTGTCTCTGTGCCCGCTGCGGTCGTCGCCTTCGGGTTGGATGGGTGTCGATTCGTGGATGACGCGTTCGTCGTCGAGCAGCAGCAGCGACCACGATTCGCTCAGCGTGAAGCGCACACCGGCGGGGCCGTCGGCGTCAAACACCCGCGTCTCGCCGCCCTTGATGCCCCGTCGCTGCACGAGAAACACCGCGACGAAGTCGACGCCGTCGCGGTGAGCACCTTCGGGCGTGGGCCGACCAATGCCGTCGGCGGTGTCGATGCGAAACTGGTGGGCCTCGACGTACCAGGGTTGTTGGCCTTTCGCCGCCGAGCACCACCGCGCCACGGTGGTGAGCAGCGCGGTAAACGCGGGGGCTGCCGCCACGTCGTCAAGAATCGGTTCGAACCAACGCTCAAGACCACCGTGCAGCGCGTTGTACTCGACGGGCTGCCAGTGCGCGCGGTGGGGGACGCGCCGCACCTGGGTATCATCGACGACGAAACAGCCATGACGACGTGAGCGGTAGCGCCCGCCGTCTTTCAGCCAGCCATCGGCGGGCAGGTCGTTCCACGTCGACGACAGCGCCAACAGTGCGGGCAACGGCTGCTCGATCGCCTGTGCCACGTCGCCAGCAGCGAGCACGGCGAAACCACGGGCAGCAAGCGCAGAGAGCACATCGGCGGGAGTGGTGACCACAGGCAACATCCGCGCGTCCTTCAGTGCTCGATACCACCCCGCAACCCCGACCGGTGCGGGGTGTGGCGATGTGGCCGCCACGTCGACTTCAGTCCAGCAGGTCGATGAAGGCGCCCTCAGTGATGATCTGCACCGCAGCTCCTTTTGCCTGGTGCTTCTCGGCGGCCTTCTGCTTCGTCGACTTCTCGCTCGTCGCATCAAGCAACGGCGAGCCCTCGTCGCCAATCACCAGGTAGTCGAGGTCGGCGGTGACCGACGCAGGTGTGCTGCCTCCCACGGCCTGCACGCGCTTTTGCGCGGTCTTTCGATCCATGCGCGCCATCGTGCCTGTGAACACCACGCTTTTGCCGAACAACGGCGAGCCGGTGTTTTCGACCTTCTTCGGCTCGACGATCGTGACCTGAGCGAGCAGCGCGTCGACGACGGGTGCCATGCGCGAAAGGCCATCCACAATCGAACCCGCTGTGGTGTCGCCAATGCCATGCACCTGAAGCAGCGCCTTGCTGTCGGCAGCGCGCAACGCCTCAAGCGTGTGGAAGTGCGCCGTGAGCGCTTCGGCGACGGTGGGGCCAAGGTCGTCGATGCCCAGGGCCGTCAGGAACACGGGCAGGGTGAGTTGTCGACGAGCAGCCATCTGATCCAGCAGGTTCTGCGCACTCGTTTCGCCGAGGCGATCGAGACCAGCCAGCGTCGCCTTGCTCAAGCCGTAGAGCTCCGCCGGTGTGGTGACGAGGCCGCGCTCGACGAGCTGGCTCAAACGCTTGTCGCCAAAGCCCGTGATGTCGGTGACCTTCGTGAAGTGCGCCACACGCGACACCACGACGTCGATGCAGCGCTCAGGCTCGACCAACGCGAGAAAGTCGCGTTCCATGCGCACCGCGATGTCGCCATCACGACCCGGCCACGATGCAGGCAAGGCCAACGGCGTTGTCGGTGCCGACAGCACCTGCTCGACGTGCGGAATCACGCCGCCGCGCCGCACAATCTCAACACGCGCGCCCACGCCAATGCCGAGCTTCATGGCGTAGCCCGCGTTGTGCAGGCTCACACGCGTGACGGTCACGCCTGACACATACACAGGCTCGACGATCGCCACCGGCGACACGATGCCCGTGCGCGCCACGCCCCATTCGATCTCACGCACGACGGTGTGGGCACTCTCGCCCTGGAACTTGTAGGCCAGTGCACCGCGCGGATGATGCGCCGTCGCCCCCAAACGATCCTGCTCGGCAACGCTGTCGGCCTTCATCACCACACCGTCGGTTTCGGTGTCGAGCTGCTTGCACACGTCGACAAAGCGCAAGAACGCAGCGGGCAACTCGGCGTGATCCACCACGCATTCGCCCGGTGGCACCACGAAGCCCATCGCTTCAAGTGCCGCGCGCTTTTCCGTCTCGGTGGCACAACCAGCGTCGAGCAGGTCGTAGGCGAAGAAGCTCAAGCCGTAGGCGGCACTCTCTTTCGGGTCGCGGGTTTTGATCGCGCCGGCAGCAAGGTTGCGCGGGTTTGATTTCTCCGCCGCGTAGTGGGCTTTGAAGCGCGCCAGGCCCATGTACACCTCGCCACGCACCTCGATGCCAGCAGCACCACCAGCAGGCAGCGTGACCGCGCGCGGCACGCTCTTGATGGCGCGCACATTGATGGTGATGTCGTCGCCCGTGCGTCCGTCGCCGCGCGTGCCGGCGCCCACGAGACGTCCATTGGCGTCGTAGCGCAGCGAGCAGGCGAGCCCGTCGATCTTCGGCGTGACCATCGCTGGGCCCTTGAAGCTGTCGGCCCACTTCAGCAGCGTGACGTCGTCGTAGCACTTCTCCAGGCTCAACATGGGCCGCGCGTGCACGATGTCGTCGAAGCCGGCTTTGCCCACTTTCTTCGTCGCACCAAGCTCGAGCAGGGCCTTCGACTTCGGTGCTTTGTCGCGCAGCACCTCGAGCAAGGCATCGAACGTGGGGTCGTCAATCTCGGGGGCGTTGTCGTCCCAGTAGCGGGCATTGTGATGGCGCACGAGCGCTTCGAGCTCGACGACAGACTTGTCTTTCATCGCGGCGCGCAGGCCTTGGCTGTTGGCGGCAATTTGGGCGGCGTTGGTCATGGCGTACGGCTCCACAAGGATCGTGTGGATCGCTGCATAGCAGGCTGCCGCGCCGCACGACGTGACACAGCTCTTGAGGGGCCTTCATCAATGTGGGAGCGCTGCGCGATGACGCTCGAGCCCCATCACGACCGCCGCGCGACGTTGGCCCTGCTCGTGGTTGTGCTGGCCGCTGCGGTGTTGCGCATCAATCTGCTGGACACGCCGCTGGAGCGCGATGAGGGCGAGTACGCGTACGTCGGACAGCGGCTCCTTGCAGGCGAAGCACCCTGGGCCCATGCGGGCAACATGAAGTTCCCAGGGACCTCTGTCGCCTACGCGCTCGTCATGCTGGTGTTTGGGCAGACGGTCGTCGGCATTCACCTGGGGTTGATGCTCGTCAACGCGGCGACCACGGTCGCCATCTTCACGCTGGGGCGCCTGCTGCTGGATGCACGAGCCGGCGTGGTGGCGGCCGCCGTGTGGGCGTTTTTGTCGGTGTCTCGACAGTTTCTCGGGTCACAAGCGCACGCAACGCACTTCGTCGCGCTCGCTGTCGTCGTGGGTGCAGCACTCCTCGTGAAGTCTGTTGCGACACACCGGCTTGCACCAACGTGTTTGGCAGGCGTGTGCTTCGGCATCGCGGTGGTGATGAAGCAGCATGCCGTCACCTTCGCCGCCGCCGCTCTCGTCGGAACCTTGCTCGGCGCGCCACGTGCCATGCGTCTGCGCCATGTTGGGGCCCTCGTCGTCGGCATCGCAGCTCCACTCGTCGCCATGCTCATCTGGCTTGCCGCAGCGGGCGTCATGCCCACGTTCTGGTTCTGGACGGTGACCTATGCCCGCGTCTATGCCACCGACGTCACGTGGCGCGAGGCGCTCACCGCGTGTGCGACGGTGCCCGGGTTTCTCCTGATGGAGTCGGTGCTGTTGTGGGGAACGGTTGCAGCTGGCTCGCTGTTGGCGCTCGTCGAGGGCTCCGTGCGACGACGGCTCTGGCCCATCGCTTTGCTGCTGCTCGCCGGTGCGGTGGCAACGATGCCCGGGTTCTACTTTCGGCCGCACTACTTTGTCGTCGTGCTGCCTGCAGTCGCGCTCCTCGCGGCCGCCGGTGTGTGTGCGGCTGGGCGCCTGGCGGGTGCGCGCGCACGCGTCGCGACCACGGCGCTGGTTGTCGTCGCTGTCGGGGTGGGTGTTGCACGCCAGGCCGACTACTTGTTCGAGGACGACGTCAGGTCGGTGTCGCGCTCGATGTATGGAGCGAGCCCATTTGTTGAGGCCACGCGCATCGGTGCCTGGCTCAACGAGCACACAACATCCAACGACGTCATCGGCATCGTTGGCTCCGAGCCCGAGCTGGCGTTTTACGCGCAGCGACAGTTGGCGACGGGCTTTCTCTACATCTACCCGCTGCTTGAGCGTCACCCGTACACACAGCAGATGCAGGCCGAGTGGAGCGCCGAACTGCGCCGCGCCGCGCCGCGCTACCTCGTCTTCGTCGACATCGACGAGGGATGGTCACTCAGCCACACCGTCGCGCTGCCATTTCTGCAGGCGCTGCATCCATGGCTGCAGGCGAACTATCGGCCGGTGCTTCGTGTGCCGATTGCCAACGCCGGTGAGGTCGACCTGCCGGCGCTGTCGTTCCCCGACGGTGCCGTCGTCGACTTCACCCGCCGCAACAGCGGCATCGTCGTCTTTGAGCGACGTTGACGTCGACACACATCGTCACAGCCGCGTCTACAGCTCATCGGCGTCGATGCCCAGGTCGGGCAGCAACACCGTATCGTCGATCGCGCCATCGCCATCGTTGTCGAGCAGCACCACCATCTCGCCGTCCGCCTCTGATGTCGCCACATCGATCGTGGCACTGCCTGCTGGCGGCATCGGGATGTTCGCCGACACCGAGCGCACCAGCCCGCGATCGGTGGTGGACACGCGGACGAGCACGGTTGCTGTGGTGGTCGCATCGCCGCGCACCGTCAAGGTCGCCGTGTTCGCTGCGGGGGAGATGTCGATCACGGCGAGTTCGCTGCCGACGACTTTCGCCTCGACAAACAGATGCTCGCCATCGGCGATCTCGTGGGCGATGGCGATCACGGCTTCATCTTGTGGCGCTGCGGGTGACGACGTGAACGTGGTGTCGGTGCCGTCGCCATTGATGTGCAGCGTGTGCACTTCTTCAGCGACTTCGATGTCGGCGCCTTCGACGGTGACCGCGAAGCCGTGACCGAAATAGCGAGCCTCAATCGGCAGCAGCACCCCTTCTTCGATCGGGCCGTGCGTCGCCAGGCGCAACTCGAGCAGCGTGCCGCCGTCGTCGTCGTGGGGCACGGCGAGGTGCATGCCGTCGCGGCAGTCGTGGCAGGCGGCGGTGAACGACGGCAACGCATGACCGCTGTCGTGCTCGGTGAACAATGCTCCATCGATCTCGCCGGCGCGCTGACCATCGCCGTGCACCGCAACAATCTCTGCACTGGCACTGCCAAACACCTGGGCCATTTCGTCTTCAACGGCGGCCTCGTCGTCGGCGTCGATGTCGCAGAACGTGCAGGGGTGCACGCCTTCGCGTGGTTTGACCGGCGAGAGGTAGAGCACATTGCCGTTGTCGAGGTCGCCCACGTAGAGCGTGCTGGTGCTCGTGGGGTCGGCCGAGGCCTGGTACTCCCAGCGGTTGGCGTTGGCGTCGACGAGAATTTCGCGGCGCGCGTCGGGGTGGTTGCTGTCGTAAATGCCCACGACGTAGTGACCGTCGTCGGCAGCGGGGCCCACGTCGATCGCCAACACGGCATGTCCACCGGTGAGTTCGCCCGTGTCTTCGTGCAGCAGCGCCAGGCCGATGCGCACCATGGTGTTTTCGTCGTCGGCGAACGCCTGGGCGAGGTGTTCGACGGTGCCCACGGCGTCGAGGGCGATGGTGCTTTCGGGCACCACGTCGCGCAGGAACTGTGTCGAGAACCAGTAGGCGATTTCGCCGCCGAGGCCGTTGTCGTCGGTGATCTCCGCGGTGCGGGCGCTGTCAGCACCGAAGGCCGTGACGTCGACGCTGTTGTTTGCGACGAGCCCGCCCAACACAGCAAAGCCTTCGCAGCGGCCACCGCGCACAGATTGGTTGAGCGCGTGCATGTACTCTTTGGCGATCGGCAACAGATGACAGATGTCGCCGCCGTCGGCCACGCACACCGCCTCTTTGCCAAACATGCGCGCCAACAACGACGCCCGCATCATCGCGTTGTCTTGCACGCCGCCGAAGTTCTCAAACGAGAACGCGTCGTCGTCGAACACGAAGCTGCTGCGCACCATCGTCGTCGGCAAGCTCGGCACTGGCGTGTCGTTGCTGCACGCGCCAAGAGCGACCACCAGCGTGGCCGCAACGGTTCTTGCTTTCATCGGTCTCCCCACAGGTCTGTCGTCGATGACGGTCGTCAGTGCGGTCGCTTTCGTCGCAGCGGCAGTGGTGCGCGCGGCGGGCCGAACGCCACAGCGAGAGCGCCACGCACTGAACCAGCAGCGACCATCGTGGCGATGAGTGCTTTCCACTCGTGCGTGGCGATCACGAACGGGTTGGTGCTGTGGGGCAGGGCGGTGGTGCCGTATTCGATCGTCTCTTCCTCGACGTCGAAGGTGCCAAACATCCGGTCCCAGATGATCAGCGTGCCGCCGTGGTTCTTATCGATGTAGCGGGCGTTGGTGGCGTGGTGCACGCGGTGGTGTGACGGCGTGTTGAACACGAGCTCGAACCACCCGAGCTTCGGCACCCACTCGGTGTGCAGCCAGTACTGGTACATCAGCGACACCCCGCGCATGACGAGGATCATCGACGGCGGAAACCCCAACAGCGGCAGCGGCAACCAAAACGGAATCGCCAAGAGTGGCGAGGTCCACGACTGCCGAAGTGCTGTCGACAGGTTGTAGTGCTCGCTGGAGTGGTGGTTCTCGTGCCCCGCCCACAGCAGCCACACGACGTGGCTGGTGCGGTGGTACCAGTAGTAGCAGGCGTCCTCGGCGAACAGCAGCAGCAGCCACACCCACCACACGCCCGTCGGCAGGTCGAACACGCGAAAGCGATAGAGCACCGCCCACAAGGCCACCATGCCGCCGCGAATCGCCGCACTGATGAACACGTTGCCCACGCCGAGCCCAACGCTGCCGAGCGTGTCGTTCAGCGCGTAGCCCTTGAAGTGTGTGCCGTTGTCGCGACGACGGTGACGATGCACCTCGGCCCACACCGCTTCACCAATCATGGTGATGGCGAAGAACACCAGAGCGAACACCTCCAACGTCGACACAGCCGTCGCCTCGTTCATGGTGACCTCCTGCGCGGCTCTCACCGCACCCGACATCGGCCACCAGCGTGGCAGGTTGAGCGCGTCGACGTGATCTTCGCGGGCAACACGCTCGCGCATGTGCTGTTCCGACGACGGTGTTTGACGCCGTCACGGCCGCCAGGTGCTTCGATGGCGCGCGCGTGACGGTCAGTTGTCCGCGCGGGTTGTCGACGTGATCGTCGGTGTTCCCCGTTGCCGTGCGGGAATTCGCTGTTACCGGGAGTGTATGCTTTTTGCCGACATGCCGCTTCCGGCGACGCTCCACACCGCTCTCGCCACCCAGGGCTACACCGAAGCCACGGGCGTTCAGGAGGCCGTCGTCAAGGCGGCGACCACCAAAGACCTCCTCGTTTCCTCACGCACGGGCTCGGGCAAGACCGTCGCCTTTGGCCTCGCGATGCTGCCTCCCATGCTCGACGACGCGACGGGCAAGGTGACCACGCCGGCCGGCAAGCCACGCGCCCTCGTCATCGCCCCCACGCGCGAACTCGCGCAACAGGTGGCCCGCGAACTCACGTGGCTCGGTCGTGAAGCGAAGCTGCGCATCGTCACCACCGTCGGCGGTGTCGACCCTCGCAGCGAAGGCCGTCAGCTCTTTCAGGGCTGCCACATCGTCGTCGGCACACCAGGTCGTCTGTGCGATCACCTGTCGCGCGGCGCGCTCGATTTGTCGGCGCTTGAAACCGTCGTGCTCGATGAAGCCGACGAAATGCTCGACATGGGCTTTCGCGAAGAACTCGAAAAGCTCCTCGACGCCGCTCCTGCCACGCGCCGCACGCTGATGTTCTCGGCCACGTTGCCGCCCGAGACCGTCAGCCTCGCCAAGCGCTACACCACCGACCCCGAGCGCGTGACCGTCGCGTCGGCGTCGACGTCGCACGAAGACATCGAGCACATCGTGCACCTCATCGGTGGCGGTGATCGCGATGCCGCCGTCGTCAACATCCTGCGCCAGTACGAGGCCAGCTCGTCGCTCGTGTTCTGCAACACGCGTGATGGTGCCGCTCACCTTGCCCACGGTTTGATCGAGCGCGGCTTCTCCGCCGTCGCCTTCTCGGGTGAGCTCAGCCAGCCCGAGCGTCAACGCGCCCTGCAAAGTGTGCGCGATGGTCGAACCCGCGTGCTCGTGTGCACCGACGTCGCAGCGCGCGGTCTCGATCTGCCCGCCGTTGGCCTCGTCATCCACGCCGATCCGCCCACCGACGTGCCCGCCCTCATGCACCGCAGTGGTCGTACGGGCCGCGCTGGTCGCAAGGGTGTCGCTGTCATCCTCGTGCCGTTCGCGCGCATGCGCACCGTTGAGCGCGTGTTCTTCGCCGCGAAGATCAAAACCCGCCCAACGCCGCTGCCCACCGTCGAGCAGATCCAAAAGCTCGACGAGACGCGCATGATCGAGCGCCTGCGCACGTCGCTGAACGAACTCGAGCCCGCCGACATCGAAGGCGCACCAGCACTGCTGGCCCTCGCCACACCCGAGCAGATCGCAGCGCTGTTGCTGCGTCGTGAACGTGGTGCGTTGCCGTTGCCCGAGATCATCGACGAACGTCGTCGTCAGGAACCGCTGCACCGCCGCGACGATCCCGCCAAGCGCGGCTTCGGTGTGCGCACCGCCGAAGACAACGCCAGCAACGTCGAGGATGACCGCTCGATCCACCGCGGTGAGTTCGGCGGCATCGAGCCCATCTGGTTCGTCGTCAACGTGGGCCGCATGCAGCGCGCTGACCCGAAGTGGCTGCTGCCCATGCTGTGTCGTCGCGGTGGCGTCGACAAACGCGACCTTGGCCGCATGGTCATTCTCGACAGCGAGACGCGCTTTGAGATCCTGCCTGCCACCGCTGAGCGCTTCGCGCGTGCTGCAAGCCGCCCCGACGAGAAGGAGCCGCGCGTGTTCATTCGTCGGCTCGACGCCGGTGTCGACGGCGCAACCGTTGCGCCTCGCCGTGCTGGCCCACCGCACCGAAACGGCCCGCCACCGGCCGAGGGCGGCTTTCGGGGCCCGCGCCGCATGCAGCGCACCGGCGACCGACACCACTGAGCAAGAGAAGCCCCTGATTTTTCAGGGGTTTTCTTTTTGTCCCAAAGACGCTGGGAATAGAACAGCTATTTGATTCATACTGCGGCGATGGCCCGTCCCGTTGCTGCTGATGCCGAAGCCACGCGCGCCCGCATTCTTGCGGCCTCGATCGATCTCGTCGCTGAGCGCGGCATCGATGGCACCACGGTGCGCGACGTGGCGGCCGCGTCGTCGGTGTCGTTGGCGACGGTGCTGCACTACTTCGAGAGCAAAGACGGCCTGTACCGCGCGGTCGTTGCCGCGATGGACGCCGAGCTCGCTGAGCTGCGCCTCAAGCTGTTGTCGTCGCTGCGGCCAGGGGCGTCGGCGTCGTCGTCGCTCGAGGCGATGGTGCGACAGGCGTGGACGTTCGCCTGCATCCACCGTGCGGCACACAAGGTCATTTTGCGCACGGTGCTCGCCGGTGATGGCCTGCCTACCAATCGCATCGACGCCGTGATGCGTCCCGCCCTCGACGACGCGGGCCACCTTCTCGCTGCGGTGTTTGGCGTGAGTGTGATGAAGGCGCGGCTCACGGTGCAAACCGTGGTGCAGTTGTCGGCGCGCTACGCCATCGCCAGCGACCTCGAGCGCTGCGTGGTCACCAACGCCGACACCATCGACGACGCCAACGCCGCCATCGCCGACCACCTCGTCGATCTCACCCTTGGGCTCTTGCTGCCCCGCACGGAGTCTTGAATGCGCATCGTTGCTGTTGCCTGCTGCTTCGTCGCGGCCACGTCGTGCGTCGAACCCGTCTACGACGACACCATCGGTCGCGAAGGGGTGCCAACTGAACCTGGCAGCCTCGCTGGCACCTTCGCGATGGAGAGCACCGCGATCGATCAAGCCAACGCACCGATCTTCGGCAAGGTCGACGCAGGCAGCGTCAGCTACGCGCTCGTTGTGCGGCGCTGGCGCAGCGACGAACCAAACGTGTACGACGAAGACATCCGCGTCTGTGACGTCGTCAACTTCGAAGTCGCGGGCATCACCACCGTGAACACGCCTGCCACCATTGCTGCGATTCCAACGTCGGCAGCTGTGCTCACCGTCGACCATGCAACCGGCGATTTTGCGCGTGGGCTCTATCGCGAGTTCTGGGCCGTGCAGGGCTTGAGCGACGATGCCGCGTTTCCCAGCGATGTCGAAGACGACGTCTTCTACGACGCCGACGAAGACGACCATCCCGGCACGACCGTGACGGCGTCAGGGCTCGTCTCTGGCGATGTCTACGTCGCGCAACGAAAGACCGTCGAACACCATGGCGTTGTCCAGGGCACCGACTCCAGTCTTGGACTCGCGCAGGTCAGCAAAGAGGGCATCGTCCTCGACGCCACCAGCGATCTGCTCAAGACCGAGTCGCCTCGCTCGCCTCATCCTGATCCGAAGCAGTCGTGGTGGTTCGACCTTCGGATTGATGATGGTGCTTCGTGTGACGACGTGCTTGCGGCTCGTGATGATGAGCGGTTGCCCAAGATTCGCCCGTTCTGACTTGTTCGCTCGTTGCTCGTTGCTCGTTGCTCGTTGCTCGTGCTCGTTGCTCGTTGGTGTTCGTTCGCGCTTCACGTCGTCGTGGGAGCGCGTTTCCGCCTTCGCCGTGCGTCCTCGCCTTGGACTACGCCTTCGGCGCGAGGAGGGGGCGCTTCGCGCGGCGCCCCCTCCACCCCCCGCGCTGGGTGTGGTCTGTGCGCTGCTCCCCGTGCACTTTGAGCGTCGGCGCCGGAGGTTTCTCCGTCGACGATCGGGCTGGCGCCTCCTGGTTCAAAGTGCATCGGCCAGGCGCCCCTCGGCCAGCTGTGTGCGTTGCTCATGAGGACGCCCCGGCCAGCTGTGTGCGTTGCTCATGAGGACGCGCGGGCCAGCTGTGTGCGTTGCTCATGAGGACGCGCCGCCCAGCTGTGTGCGTGACTGGCGCGTGTACACGTCGCTCGCGCGTCGCTCACTCACGTCGTCACTCAGCGTTTCAGCACGCCGCGCTCGGCGGCCATCGCTCTGGCGATCGTGTAGACGTTCACGGCTGTGCCGGTCTTTGCGAGCAGGCCGCGCAGGCCCACCAATGTGCGCAGGTAGAACAACACCTCGCGTGGTGGCGAGAACATCTTCACGCGCGGGTTCTCGAGCATGAACGACGTCAACTGCTCCTGCACCTTCCAGGCAGCGAAGTTGAAGTCGCCCTTGTGCAGCAGCGGGGCCAGCACCAGCTCGTTCCACTCGTAGATCATCTCGGGGTCGAGGTCGTTGTCGATGAAGCCCAACGACAGCCACGACTTCTTCAGCGCGTCGAGGTCGTGGCGCCACATGCCGGCCATGAAGCCGATCAAGCCGTCGGTGAACGCTGCTTCGTATTCGCGCACGCAGCCTGCGTCGAGGATGCCCAGCGGGGGCGCGCCGTCGACGAGGGGCTCGTTTTCCAACACCAGGAAGTTGCCCGGGTGCGGATCGGCGTGCAGCACCTGATTGCGGTGCACGCTCTGCAAGAACACTTCGATCAAGCGTCGGCCTTGGGCGTTTTTCTGCTCCTGCGGGGCCTGCGCGAGCCACGGCTCAAGGCGCGTGCCGTCGAGAAACTCCATCACCAACAGGTTCTTGCGCGTGAACTCGTGCACCGGGGCAGGCACGCGCACGCCGGGCAATTTGCCGAGCAACACGCAGAAGCGCTCGAGGTTGTCGGCTTCGCGCACGTAGTCGCTCTCGCGCTCGAGCACCTGCGTGAACTCCTCGACGTAGCCGTCGACGCGCTCCTTCGGCAGCTGCACGCGCATCACGTTGAGCAGCGTGCCCAGGTTCTTCATGTCGCTGCGGATCGTGTCGGCAATACCCGGGTACTGCACCTTCACCGCGACGTCAGCACCGTCGATCGTGGTGGCGCGGTGCACCTGGCCAATGCTCGCAGCACCGATGGGCTTTTCGGAAAACGACGAGAACACCGACGTGATCGGCTTGCCCAACGCGCCTTCCACCACCTCGGTGACGGCGGCGAATGACATCGCGGGTGCCGAGTGCTGCAACGTCGACAGCTGCTCGACCATCTCGGGCGGCAACAGCTCGGGATCCGTGGCCATCATCTGGCCAATCTTCATCGCCGCACCCTTCAGCTCGCCGAGGGTCTTGGTGATTTGCGCCGCCGACTTCTGCTGTGCTGCCTTCTCGCCCGACTTTTTGTCGTCGTCGTTTTGAAAAACCGCGGCCATTTTTTGGCCAAGGTGGCGCGCGGTGACACCCGCGGTCAGGCCCGACATCTTCGCGAACCGCGCGAAGCGTGACGACGTGGGTTTGCGGTCGGCAGGGTCGGCGTCTTCGCGTTCGGTCATCGTGCGCGGTCGTAGCATCGCCGCCGCGGGCGCACGTCCAGGTTTGCGTGTTGGCGATCTGCTGCCGCACAGAAATGCCGCAAGTCGTTGAAATGCCGTGAGAATCTGGTGCGGTATATGTGCGGCAATGTGCGCCATGTGCGCCATGTGCGCCATGTGCACGGCAACAAGCCATGGTGACTCAGGCGGGACACAGCCGTCGCGCCATGCGTAGCGTGTCGACGTGGTTGCCTCTCTGGTTCAGCTCGCCATCGCCCACGCCGACACCCTGTGCCGCGCCGCCGTGTTCGCGTTGCGCGAGGTCGAGCGCGACATCGACGACGACGACAACGACGGCGACGACCGCAACGTGATCGATTCGAGCGAGGGCTTCGCTGTCGACATCGCCGATCCCGCCGAAGACGACGCCGACGAACGACGTCGTGGCTGTGCCGCCGCGTCCCTTCGTCTGCTCGTGGCGCGCCTTGGATCGATGGCGGTGGCGAAGACGCAGCTCGAAACCATCCGCGGCCGCTTTGGCGAAGACGCCCTGCTCATCGCGCTGTCGGCGCAGGCCGACGCCCTGTTTCAAACCGGTGGGGCCGACGAAGCCGACGTGCTCGCCATCCACCGTGCGCGTGCTGAGGCCCGTCGTCATCTGCAGGCCCCCGTCGACGTCGCTGGCGTCGCCGCACTGCCAGGCCTCGCCGACGTGGTCGATGGGCCGTTTCTCGTCGACAGCGCGCGCCAGGTCGCGCTGGCGATCGACGACGTCGTGAGCGAAGGCCACGAGGCTGCTCCTGCCGAAGTGTCAGCACCCGTCGCCGTCAGCACGCAACCCATCGCCGCGGTGTTGCGCGTGCGCGCTGCGACGGCAGCTGCTGCTCGTGCGCTCGCCGGTGTTGCCCGCGGCAGCGCGTTGACCACCCGCCTCGACGTGCTCGCCTCGGCGGCCGACGAGTTGATTGTCGCGGCGCGCGGTGACGTCGTGGATGCGGTGGCAGCCCTCGTGCGGGCGTCGTCGTCGTTGTCGCAGTTGTTGCCCGAAGGAGCGCCGCTGTCGTTCGCGCTCGTGGTCAGCCGAGGCGACGTGTTCGACGACGTCGTCGCTGCTGCAGATCTGTTGCCTGCACTCGTGGGCCACGGTGCGCGCCTGGCCCTCGACGAAGCGGCCTTCGCCCATGCCGGTGACCTTGCCGAGCTGCCAGGCACCGAGCGTCTCGTCGACCCGCGTGCACCGTGGGGGCAAGAGCGGTGGGAATTGTCGGCGTTGCTGGCACGGTCGGCATTTCGCGGCCGTGACGACGACGTGATTGCTTGCCGTACGGTGCTTGCGGCGGGCGGCGATCGCGCGCGACTGCTGGTGTTGGGCGGCCCCGCGGGCATCGGCAAGTCCAGTCTCGTGCGCGCCGCACTGCGCGAAGCAGGCCTGTTCGACGACGTCGCGGCCGTCGCCTGGGGAGCCGCCGACACGCAGCAGGCCACGCCCTACGCGGCTGTTGTGGGCATGTTGCGAGCACTCGCGCGCGCGCCTGCTGGTCATCCGCGCGCCCGTGTGCGGGTCACCCGCCTCGTCGACGGCCTGGCCGCACTGCTCACCGATCCGGCCGAGCAACACGAGCTGCGCGGACTCGTCGACGTGGTGCGCGAGCTCATGGGCGTGAGCGACGTCGAAGAAGCCGACCTCGCCGACCGCCGCGGGCCGCGGGCGTTGCGCACGTCGCTGCGACGGGCGGTGTTGCTGCTGGGCAAAGCACTCCTGGCCCGCGCTGGCGATGCGCGCCCGCTCGTGTTTGTCGTCAGCGGTGCCGAGTCGATGGATGCCCCCACGCGCGATGTGCTGCAGTTCGTGGCGCGCACGTTGGGGGCGCGTGTGCGCGTGGTGCTGCTCACGTCGTCGTCGAAGGCGAAGTTGGCGCCCGGGTTTGAAGACCCGTTCGCGGTCACGCGCAAAGAGGTGCGTCCGCTCGGCGATGCCGCAGCACTCGCCATCGCGCGCGAGGTCCTCGACGACGTCGGCGCCAGCGAAGGCAACAGCACCGAAGGCCCCGCCGAAGACGACCTTGATGTGGGCCACCGCGATCTCGCGGCGTGTCTGCGCGTCCTCGTCGAGCGCGCGAAGGGCTCGCCTGTGTTTGTCGGCCACGCGGTGCGGTGGGCGGTCGAGGGTGGTCACATCACCCGCAGCGGCTTTGGCGGCAGCTGGAGCGCTGCACGCCTCGACGTCGTCGACCAACGTCTGCCGGGCCGCATCGACAAGCTGTTGGCGGCCCGCGTGCAACGCTTGCCAATCACCGCGCGTCAGGTGCTTGGGCACTGCGCCGCGTTGGGCAGCACGTTTTTGCCGGCGGCCGTCGAGTTCGTGGGCACGCGCCTGGGGCTCAGCGTCGACGAGGTGGGGCAGGCGGTGCGCTTGCTCACCGAGACCGGCTTTCTCGCGCGCAGTCAGCCACGCCCGGGCGCGCCCATCTTCGTCGACGACGACAGCCACGACGATGCGCTGTTGGCCTTCGAGCATCCGTTGTTGCGCGCGGCCGCTGAGCAGGCGTTGTCCGAGGACGAATCGCGCGCGGTGCACGGTGTTGTGGCCGACGCGCTCGAAGCGTTGATGGACACCGCGGCGATCGCGCCGCGCCTCGCGCGCCACCACAAGCGCGCCGAACGTCGTCGTCAGGCGGTACGTCATCTGGTGGTGGCCGTGCGTCGCGCGCGCCGCCTCGACGATCGACAGGGCGCTGTCGCGATGGCCACCGAAGCGCTCGAACTCGCGGCCTACGACGAGCAGGACACCATCTTCACGCTGCAGCTCGAGCTGTGCGCGGTGCTCGAAGCGAACCTCTCTGTTGGCGACAAGCACCACCGCGCGCTGAAAGATGGGCTCAAGCATCTCGTGCGCGCTGCCGACGCCACCGGCGATCCACGACGACAAGCGCTGGCCTTCGCCCGCGTCTCGCGCTTCAACCTGTTTCTCGGCGACGTCGACAAAGCCGACGAAGCGATCTTGCGGGCGTTGTCGCGCGCGCGCGAGGCACCGGCCAACGATGCCAGCCAACGCACCATCCGCGACGTGCTTCGTCTGCTCGCGATGATTCGCTTTGCTGCGCGCGACATCGACGGGGCTCACCGCGCTCTCGACGAGGCCCGGCGGCTCACGCCGGCGACCGACCGGCGCGTGCTTGGCGGCCTGGAACAGCAAGCGGGGGCGTTCAGCCTCGAGGGCAACGATCCCCTCGGCGCGCTGCAGCACCTGCTCGTGGCGTTTTCGCACAAGCGCGCCACCACCGACCTCGACGGCGAAGCCGCCTGCCTCGATGCCATCGCCGACGTGTACGTGCGCTGCGGGCACCTGTGGACGGCACTGTCGCTGCTCGAGCGCTCATTGGTCGTGCGGAGCGCTATCGGTGACGACGTCGGCAGTGCGTGGACGCACAAGAACCGCGCGCAGGCGTTGTTGTTGGTCGGCGACGTCGAAGGCGCGTTGCGCGATGCCAGTACTGCACGCAGCCTTGGGCGCAGCGCTGGCCTTGAGCGCCTGGAGCACCAGGCGTCGCTCGTGCTCGCGCGCGTTGAACTCGCACGCAACGATCCCACTGCGGCCGAGGCCATTCTCGACGGCATGCGTCGCCGCCTCGACGACAAGCGCGACCCCTTTGCGGTGATGGAGTCTGAGTTGTTGAGCGCGCGCGCCAAGTGGATGCGCGCAGCAGCGTCAACGGGAGCGGCACGCGATCGTTTGTTGAAGACAGCGGCAGCGCGCGCGCGGGCCGCCGTCGAACTGGGCGAGCACCGAGGGTTGTTGTCGGGGCAGGTGCTCGGCAACGCCATGTTGGGCGAGGTGTTGTTGAGTCAGGGCGACGTCGGCAGCGCGCTTCCCTACGCGCAACGCGCCGCCGAGTTGATCGACGATCGCACTGCCACGGGCTTGAGCATCGAAGAAGTGTTTGCCCCCTACGTGCGTGCGCTGCAGGCCCTCGGTGACGACGACGAAGCCAATGCCGTCATCGCCCGCGCTCGCTCGGTGCTGCAAGAGCGTGCGCAGCGGTTGCCCTCGGCCGAACAGCAGCGGTTCTGGTCGGTGTCGACGCGACAAACGTTCGCCGCGACTGCGTAGCGTGCTGCCTCCTCGAGGCTCACTCGAGGGTGGGCGGTGTCCACGGCAGGCCATCGATCGGCATGATCGCAGCACCCAGAGAGCCCGGCCCACCGTGCAGGTACACGCCAGCGGCGATGGGTCGCAGCACGCAAAACGCGACGTCGTACACGCTGCGAAGTTCATCGCGCAGGCGAATGGCGCGGCCCGTGTCGCTCGAATGAATGATGGCCGCCCAGATGCGCCGGCGAGCTGGAACGCGCTCCTGCAGGTGCGAGACCAGTGCGGCGGCAACGTCGCTCCGTCGTCGATAGCGAGCGACCGCAGCCAGGGCGCCGTCGTCGAAGCCAAGGATGGGGCTCACGCCCAGCATGTCGGCGATCCACGCGCGCAGAAAGCTCGCGCGGCCACCCTTCACGGCAAAGGTGAGGTCCTCGATGGCGAGGGCCATGTGCGCGTCGCGCGCCGCGGCCTCGAGCAGCTTCACCACGTCGTGAAACGGCAAGCCCGCCTTGATCGCTTCGCCTGCCAACACGCAGGCCAGCAAGGCGCCGCCGTCGATCGCACCGCTGTCGACGACGGCGATCTGCACACCCTTGCCCTGCGGGCTGTCGAGCAGGGTCTTTCGTGCACGTTCGGCAGAGGCATGCGAGTTGATGATGCTCTTCGAACTCGTCACGACGATGAGCTCGGTGTCGCCTTCGCGGATCGCCTGCTGAAATCCGGCGATCGACTCGGCCGCCGTGGTGCCGACGGTTTCCGGCCACTTGCTGGCTTCGCGTACCCAGCGTTCAACGGTGTCGTGGCTGTGCGGTGTGCGCGTGTCATGCACGACACCGTCGACGACGATGTGCCCAGGCAGCAGCAGGATGTTGTAGCGAGCAAGCAGCTCGGGCGTCAGGTTCGAGCCAGGGTTCGTCAGCAGACGCATCGGCAACGCTATGTGGGGCCGAAGGTGATCGATCAATGCGTGGATCGAAGCGATCCACGACGACCGTCAGTGCTGCAACCGACGTCGATAAAACACCGCGAGCCGCCACACGCACACGGCATTGAGCACGTGCCAGATGGCGTGCCCGGTGACGAGGTGGTTGTGTGGGTCACACACGAGCCCCGTGATGTCGGTGATCCAGATCGAAAACGAGCACAGGAACACGCCCAACGCGCGAAAGAAGATGACGTGGTCTCGGCGCGCTTCGCCTTCTGCTTTTCGCCACAGCACGATTTGCCAGCCCAGGCCGACGACGAGCTGCACCGCGAAGATCGGAATGCCCAGCGCCGGCACGACAAAGATGGCCGCTGTCGACGCGACGACGATCGCCACGTAGCGCGACACCGCGCGCTGCGGTGACCAACCCCGCGCCTGTGCCAGCGAGCAGCACAAGATGAGGGCCGACAACATGAACATGCCGATCTGGTCGACGACCTCGCCAGCGAACGTGCCCGTGCCGTGAAAGAAGAACGAGCCGAGGCCAATGATGATCTGCGCCGCCGCAATCGTGATGCCCACCAGGCTCCGTTGATCGGCGGGGAAGTTTCCCCGCCCGCGCTTCGCGCCAAACGCCATCAGCACGCCGATGACGACGTAGGCCATGCTGGACCACGCGTTGCTCGGTTCAACGACCCACGCGCACAAGCGCTCTTCGCAAAAGTGCACCGAGCCTGGGGTGAGCGACGACCACGGACACGTTTCAATCACTGCAGCCATGTGGCGCGCTTTGGCGGGAAAATTCGACACAGCAATCCGTCAAACGGATCACCGTGCGCAACCACAGCGCGCCACGCGCATCCGACGAGCACACACCACACGCTGCACGTTCGCTGCCGAGCACGGCAGATGGAGTCTTCTTGGCCAACTCGAACGACGTCGCTCAATGTCCCTTCCACGCCGGTGCACGCGCCACCCACAGCAGCCGCGGCAATGCCGACTGGTGGCCGAAGCAGCTGAATCTCAACATCCTTCATCAACACGCACCGTCGTCGAATCCGATGGATGCCGACTTCGACTACGCGCGCGCCTTCGCCGGCCTCGACTTCGTGGCCCTCAAGAACGACCTCGTGGCGTTGATGACCGACTCGCAGGAGTGGTGGCCCGCCGACTGGGGCCACTACGGCGGCCTGTTCATCCGCATGGCCTGGCACAGTGCCGGCACGTACCGCGTCGCCGACGGCCGAGGTGGGGCCGGCAGCGGCAGCCAACGCTTTGCACCGCTGAACAGCTGGCCCGACAACGTCAGCCTCGACAAAGCACGTCGCCTGCTGTGGCCCGTGAAGCAGAAGTACGGCAACGCCATCTCGTGGGCCGACCTGATGGTGCTGGCGGGCAACGTCGCGATGGAGACGATGGGCTTTGCCACCTTCGGCTTCGGCGGTGGTCGCGTTGACGTGTGGCAACCCGAAGAAGACATCTTCTGGGGGGCCGAAAAGGCGTGGTTGTCGACGAGCGACAAGCCCGACAGCCGCTACCGCGGTGAACGCGAACTCGACATCCCACTGGCCGCCGTGCAGATGGGCCTCATCTACGTGAACCCCGAAGGGCCCGACGGAAAGCCCGATCCCATCGCCTCGGCCCACGACGTGCGCGAGACGTTTGCGCGCATGGCGATGAACGACGAAGAAACCGTGGCCCTCGTCGCGGGCGGCCACACCTTCGGCAAGGCGCACGGTGCCGGCGATGCGAAGCTCGTTGGCCCCGAGCCCGAAGCCGCAGCGCTCGAGGAGCAGGGCCTTGGTTGGCGCAACAGCCACGGCAGCGGCAAGGGCATTGATGCCACCACCAGCGGCATCGAAGGCGCGTGGAAGCCGAACCCGACGACGTGGGACATGGGCTACCTCACCATGCTCTTCAAGTACGAGTGGGAGCTGACAAAGAGCCCTGCTGGTGCGCACCAGTGGAAGCCGAAGAACGTCGACGAGGCCGACCTCATCGTCGATGCGCACGACCCGACGAAGAAGCACGCGCCGATGATGACCACCGCCGATCTCGCGCTGCGCTTCGATCCTGCGTACGAGAAAATTGCGCGCCACTACCTCGCGCACCCCGACGTCTTCACCGACGCCTACGCGCGCGCCTGGTTCAAGCTCACGCACCGAGACATGGGTCCGAAGGTCCGCTACCTCGGGCCCGAGGTCCCCGCTGAAGACCTGCTGTGGCAGGACCCGCTCCCCGCGGTCGACCACGACCTCATCGACGCCGCTGACATCGCCGCGTTGAAGGCGAAGGTGCTCGCGAGCGGCGTGTCGCTTGCTGAACTGGTGTCGACCGCGTGGGCGTCGGCGTCGACGTTTCGCTGTTCCGACAAGCGCGGCGGTGCCAACGGTGCGCGCCTTCGCCTGGCACCACAAAACACCTGGGCCGCCAACGACCCGCCACAGCTGCACAAGGTGCTTGCGGCCCTCGAGGTGGTGCAGCAGGCGTTCAATGCCCAACAGGCTGGTAACAAGCGCGTCTCGCTGGCCGACCTGATCGTGTTGGCGGGCACTGGCGCCGTCGAAGCAGCAGCGCGCGCTGCGGGCCACGACGTCGTCGTGCCGTTTCTGCCTGGCCGCGTTGACGCCACCGCCGAGCAGACCGACGCCGCGTCGTTCGCCGTGCTCGAGCCCACCGCGGATGGCTTCCGCAACTTTCGGCAGCGCGGTCTGCGCGTTATGCCGGAGGAGCAGCTCCTCGATAAAGCGCAGCTGCTCACCTTGAGCGCGCCCGAGATGACGGTGCTGGTGGGTGGTCTGCGGGTGTTGGGTGCGAGCACCGGCGGCACGCAACACGGTGTGTTCACGAAGCGTGTGGGGCAGTTGACGAACGACTTCTTCGCGAACCTGATCGACATGTCGACGACGTGGCAGCCCACGGGCGACAACGCCTACGAGGGCCGCGACCGCAAGACCGGTGTTGTGAAGTGGACGGCGACACGCGTCGATCTGGTGTTTGGCTCGAACTCGCAGTTGCGCGCGATCGCCGAGGTGTATGCGCAACGCGACGGCGAGGCGAAGTTCGTGCGCGACTTCGCGTCGGCGTGGACAAAGGTGATGCAGCTGGATCGGTTTGATCTGAAGCGTTGAGCTGCGTCGATGCACTCCCCTGGAGAACGGGCGCCCTGGTGGCGCCCGTTTTCATGTCTGCAGCAGCGCCCCACTGCGACGTGAATGCATGAGCACGGCGCTGCTTGTTGCGGACTTCGGCGACGACTTTGACGTCGTCACGGCCGAACTTCAGATCATTGGCGTGTGGCGTGCAGTGCGTCGAGCACAAGCCGCCGACGGCGCGCTTGGGGGTGTGCCGAGCACCTGCACGGTGGTCGCTTCACGGCGACCGCCACCACCGGTGCGACGGGCCTGATGCCGCCGCGCCTGCTGGATTTTTCCAGCACGAAGTCGACTTTCATGCGCTTCATTTCTGTGTGTCCTGCAGCGATTCCTGTCGCCCTGGGCGCGTTGTTGTCGGTGACGGCCCACGCCGCCGATGCTGTCGACCTCACACGCACCAGCGACGACGTGGCGGCCCGTGCTGCTGTCTTGCCGACACAGGCCGGCGACTTTGTTTTGAAGATCGACGGTGGTGTTGGCGTGCCGCTGACCAGGCCGCAGTCATCGCTGTTTCGCGTGGGTGGTGCGGTCAATGCCAAGGCGTTGTGGGCGCTCACACCGTTTCTCGACATCGGCCCGACGGTGGGCTTTTTGACACTCCCCGCCGACGACGGTGTGAGCGTGGCAGGCACTGCCCTCACCGCTGGCGTTGGCTTGCAGTTCAAGCGCCCGCACGACGGTGTGGCCGATGGTGTCTTCAAGAATTTCGCGCCGTTTCTCGATGCCGACGCGCTGTACGTGCGCACCGGTGAATTGAACCGCGCTGGCTTCGATGTCGGCCTCGGTGCGCTGGTGCCGATCGACGACAACCGCGTCTTCTGGGTGGGGCCATTTGCGCGCTACCAGCAGATTCTGCAGCTGCCCGTGCGCGACGGCTACGACAACAGCGATGCCAAGACGTTGATCGTGGGCCTCACGTTGGAACTCAGCCCAGGCGTGCGCCGCGAGCCGTCCGTCGTCGACGTGGCGGGGCCAGCAGCGGCACCGGAGACCGTCACTGTCATGAAGGAGGTCGCGGTCTGCGCCGACAGCGATGGCGATGGCGTGCCCAACGTCGTCGACCGGTGCCATTCCGTGAAAGGAACCCTCGATGGCTACGGCTGCCCCGCCTACGCCCACGTCGTGGTTCGCCCCGACAAGCTCGAGCTGAAAGAGAAGCTGTACTTCGCCTGGGACTCTGCTGAGTTGCACGCGGATTCCACGCCAGTGCTCGACGACGTCGTGCAAGCACTGAAGGACAACCAGGCCGCCCGGGTGCAGGTCGAGGGCTACACCTCGTCGGAGGGAACCGAGGAGCACAACCAGACGTTGTCGGAAGATCGCGCGCGCACGGTGCGCACGTATCTCGTCGCCCATGGCATCGCTGAGAGCCGCTTGATCTCGAAGGGCTTCGCCTCGGCGACACCGCAGTCCACCAACGACACCGCCGCCGGTCGCGAAAACAACCGTCGCGTCGAGTTCGTCGTCACCTTTCTCTTCGTGAACGGAAACAACTGATGCGCGCACAACAACTCGGTCTCGCTGGGCTCGTGCTCCTGTTGGCCTCAGCCTGTGGCACGCAACTCGTTGAACTCGACGCTGGCGGCGAAGGAGAAGGTGAGGGCGAGGGTGAAGGTGAAGGCGAAGGTGAAGGTGAAGGTGAAGGTGAAGGTGAAGGTGAAGGTGAAGGCGAAGGAGAAGGCGAGCCTGACGCCGTGCCCCCAACGGTGCTGATCACGCTGCCTGACGACGGCGACGTCAACGTCAACCGCGACGACGACATCACCATCGTCTTCAGCGAGGCTGTGGCGGTGCCGACCATCAACGACAACAGCGTGGTGGTTCGCGACGGCATCTTCGAAGTCCCAGGCAGTCTCGCCGTGGTTGGCGACACCGTCGTGTTTACGGCCGACGACATCCTCGACGAGAGCACCGTGTACACGGGCACCATCAGTACGGCCGTGACCGACCTCGCGGGCAACGCGCTGGCGACCGCTTTTGTCTGGAGCTTCACCACTGGTGTGTTGCCAGACGTGCTTGCTCCACGCGTCCTGCGCACGGTGCCCGACAGTGGCGACGTCGATGTTGAACTCGACACCAACGTGGTGATCACGTTCAGCGAGCCGATGCGCGGCTTCGTGTTGAATCCCACGACGGTGCGCCTCACCAAGGGGCTGGTCGTTGTCGCTGCGGCGGTGACCAGCGTGGGGGCCGTCGCGACGTTGAGTCCCGACGCCGAGTTGGAGGAGGCAACGCTCTACACGCTCACGGTCACCACGGCCGCGGCCGACCTCGCCGGCAACGCGTTGGCGGTGCCGTTTACGTCGTCGTTCACCACGGGCTCAACACCACGGGTGTCGCTCACAGCACCAGACAATCTCGAGAGCGAGGTGCCCATCGCGCGCAACATCGTGGCCACGTTCAGCGAAGACGTCGACCCGCTCAGCTTCGATGCCACGGCCTTTGTGGTGAGCGATGGCGCAGTCACCGTCGACGGCGAGGTGATCGTGATCGGCAACGTCGCCACCTTCAATCCCACCGACATGCTGGTGCCAGGCACCACGTACACCGCCACGATCGGAACAGCAGTTACCGACGTCGACGGCCACGCCATGCTCGCGCCGTTTGTCTGGACGTTCACCGCGGACGTGTGCGGCCAGCAGCCCATCAACCTGCGCAGCGCGTCGACGACAGCGGTGCTCGCGGGCTCCACCATCACCAACACCGGTGCGACCACCATCGTCGGCGACATCGCCACGAGCCCCGGCACCGC
Organism: Myxococcota bacterium; assembly: GCA_044349155.1. GTDB lineage: Bacteria > Myxococcota > UBA727 > UBA727 > VGSZ01 > VGSZ01. The sequence goes on along the minus strand of JBIKRQ010000045.1, from coordinate 810 downwards.
CATCACGGGCTTTCCGCCGGGCAGCGTCGTCGGCAGCATCCATGCTGGTGATGCGTTCGCTGCCACCGCCGCTGCTGATGTGAACGTTGCCTTCACCGAAGCCGCTGGCCGCGCGCTCTGCCCTGTCACCGTCGCGGGCAACCTGGGGGGCTCAACGCGCACACCGGGGTTGTACACGTCAACGTCGTCACTCGAGGTGAGCTCTGGCAACCTCGTGCTCGATGCCGGCGGCGATAGCGATGCGGTCTTTGTCTTTCAGATGGCCTCAACGTTGACGGTGACGTCGGGGCGTCGCGTGGTGCTTGCTGGCGGTGCCCAGGCAACGAACGTCTACTGGCAGGTCGGCACAGCAGCGACGCTGGGCACAACGTCGTCGTGGCAGGGCACCGTGCTGGCTGCCGACGCGATCACGCTTGAAGCAGGAGCCACAATCACGGGTCGCGCCCTCGCAGGTTCGGCCGTCGTGCTCGACAGCAACGTCATCAACGCGCCGTAGCAGCGGTCGTCGTCAAAAGAGCAAAGCCCTGGTTCTGCCGGGGCTTTGTCGTTGGTGGTCGGCGCACCGTTCAGCGGCGCAGGCGAACCACGACCGCGTACTCAACGTTGTCGTTGGCAGCGACCAGCGTGCGCAGCGTGGGCTTCGCCACAGGCGGTGCTGCCCGCAGCGCTTCGGCGACCGCGGTACATGCCGCGAGTGCGACCCAGCCGATCCACTAGCAGGTTGCTGAAAAAGTCGGCAGTCGGTTCTCGACGAGAAATGAGGTGTTCGTCGTCGAGAGCTGCGCCAAATATCGGGTGTTCCGGATCTAC
>JBIKRQ010000332.1:0-7164 GCA_044349155.1 Myxococcota bacterium | reverse complement strand
CTTCGGCAAACGCAGCACCGTGCACGTCGTGGTGGCGCGCACGCTCGCGCAGGTTTCCTTGTTCCACAGCATGGACATCTCGCCGAACACGTCGCCTTCGCGCAGCTCCGCGATGGGTACTTCCACGTCGCTGGCGGCGTCTTTGTCGAGGACCGCGCAGCGGCCCGAGAGCACGACGTACAAGCCGTCGCCGGGCTTTTCGCGCGTGATCAGGTAGCTGCCTTCGCCGACTTCGCGGCTCTTGAACTTCTCGATCAGCGCTTTTTTGTCGTTGGTGGAAAACGGCGCGAAGATCGGGCTCGTTTTGAGCAGGTTCGTGATCAGGCGGTTCTTGTGGAACTTCTGCATCACCTCGCCGACGGACGGGTACGTCGTCGTCATCTGCGCGAGCAGCTCACGCGAGATCTCAAACAGCATGGTCTCTTCGGTGCACACCACACTCGCGGCGCGAGGCGCGTCGGACAACAGCGCCATCTCGCCGAAGAAGGTGCCGTCGGACAACTGCGCGAGCACGACGTCGGCACCGTTGTGGTGACGCACCACCTTCACTTTGCCCTGGATGATGATGAACATCGACGAGCCGGACTCGTTCTCGGTGATCAGGGTATCGCCCGTCGACGCCACGCGCAGGTCCATGCGCTCCGTCAGCGCCACGAACGCGTCGCGCGGCAGGTCAGAGAACAGCGGAATCGGCGGGATGCGTTCCACGTCGACCTGGGCCGACTGCACATCGCCATCGCCGAGGTCGATCACGTCGGCGTCGTCGTCGCTGTCGTCGATTTCGACGTCATCGGCACCGGCCTCAATCGCACCCGCACCGCCAACGTCGTCGACGATCGCGCCCACGACCGGCGGTTGCTCGTCGTATTCGGGGCCGGGGGTTTCGGCCATGAGCTCGTCGAAGCTCGGCAGCGCCGCATTGATGGCCGCGGTGAGGATGGGCGCGCCAGCGAGCGAGGGGCGTTCGTGGGCCGTGCCCACCACGACGGGCTCGGCGTCGTCGAAGGAGATGTCGATGGCGATGTCGTCGGGCAGCGCTTTGCCCGCGACCACAGGCACCACTTCGGGTGCTGGCAACATCGCGGCCGCTGAGCGCTGCAGGTCGGCCACACTCGTGTTGGCAGGGCGACCGAGGGGGGCAGATGCTGCGCGCTCGATGACCATCTCGTCGGCCACGGGCACGTCGTCGACGATCGCTGGTCGCACGGTGGCGGGACTCACGCCGCGGATCTGGTTTGCTGCCACACCACGAATACTGCTTGCTGACTTCTTGCCGCCGAGCGCTTCGCTCATGGCTTTGGGCATCTCGACGACGTTTTGCTCCTCGACGGGGCCGCGGCGCTTCGTCGACAGGTCAGCGAGAATCGTTTGCGTCTCGGTGTGCGACGGATCGATCTGCAGGATGATCTTGCAGACGGCGATGGCCTTCAGCAGCAAGCCGTCGGCGGCGTAGGAGCCCGCCACGCTTTGATAGACGTGGACGGCGCGTTCGGTTTTGCCGAGGCGGCCGTAGATTTCGGCGAGCTTCTGACGGGCTGTGAGGTCGCGCGGGTCGGCTTTGACGACCTTCTCGTAGCAGTCGCAGGCCTCGTCGAGCTTGCCTTTGGCAATCAAGCGGGCTGCGTCTTCTTTGAGCTTGCGAATCTTCTCGGACATCCCGGCTCCTGCAGCGTCGTCAGCGGCGTCGACGGGCGGGATCATCACACCCGGACCGAGCAACCTCAACTTCGCGTCCGGGCTGGTCGTTTGGACACGCCGCATGACGAAATTCGGGCGCGGAACGCCAGAAAATTCATGAATACATTCAAACCCTTGGCGGGACGACCAGGGTTTGAAATGTGACCAACTTCAGCGGGTTGCAGCGAACCAATCACCAGGTGTTGGCCGCACCACGGCCGGCGGCGCGTTGTGCAGGGCGTCCTCGTCGTCGTCGCGCGCCCAGACCAACGAGAACACGCCCGCGGGCGTGGCGTCGTTGCCGATCGGCACCAGCGTGCGCGCCTGGGCGACGCGCGCGAGCGTGACGACGTCGGCGTATTCCGCCTGCAACGGCGCGCCGCCCGTGCGCAACCGCAGGCCATTGCTGCAGCCGAGCACGACGTCGACGGGGTGGGCCGCGGCAAAGCCGGCCACGGTGGCGTCGGTCTCGAGTGCTGCCAGGGGGCCGGTGTGCCAGACGCGAAAGCCGCGATCGTCGACGACGAAGCCCACCGCCGCCCCAAACACCCCATGCCCCGGCGACGCCAAAAAACGCAGCCCGCCGATGTCGACGCTGTTGCCCGCAGTCATCACGCGCACGCGCCGCCAGCCGAGGTGACGGACGCGGGCGGCCGTGTCGTCGTCGCCAACAAGGATCGACGCGCGCTTCGCATCGAGGGCCAGCAGCGTACGCGGATCGAGGCTGGTGACCTCGCCACTGCTGATGCACACCACGTCGAGGGGCCCAAGCTCGCTCGGATCGCGCGCGGGTGTCGGTGCCGAAAACAGCCCCTGTGCAGAAAACGACGGCGACAACGACGGCTCGAACAGCACCCGGCGGCCAGCGATTTCCAGCAGCACCGTGCTATGCCGCAGCAGCATCAAGCGCGTGGGCGACGACACCGACGACGACGTCGACCAGGCGGGGCTCGCCGCACACGCCGAGGCCGCAAGCGATGTCTGCAGAAACGATCGACGTGACAGCATGAACACCGACGACGCTACCACCACTGCGCACGCCACCGCCGACACCGCCGAGGTCGTCGACGACGCCGACTTCGCCACCTCGGTGCGCCGTACCGTCGACGCTGCGGCCGCCCGCTGGAAAGCACCGGTGTTGCGCGCGCTGCCCTACGCATCGCTGCTGCTGTCGATCGTCGGGGCGGTGATCATGAAGCGCACGCCCCAGGCGGCGTGGAAGCTGGTGGCCTTCGCCGTCGTCGGCTGGGTGCTGGTCGTCGTCACCACCCTCGTGGTGCGTCGTGTGCGCCGCGTGCAGGAGAACTCAACGGCCGCGTCGATCGGCGCGTTCGTGATGGTGTTTGCGTCGCAGTCTGTGCTGCAGACCTCGCTGGTGTTTCCGCTGCCGTTTTTTCTGCAGGCAGCGTCGTGGCCACCGGTCGCCGTGCAACTGCCGTTTTGGGTCGTGTACGCCGTCGCTCTCGTCGTCAGCAGCTGGGACCCCTGGTACGAGCGCCTGGCCGCCTCGCCCACCGCCCTCATGACATTGCAGGCGTTCGCGGCGTTCGTCGCGTTGCTCACGGCCGTACCGTTGCTCGGCGTCGACAACGGCACCTCGTTCGTTGTCGCGGGCGTGGTGTGTGCGATCGGCGTGCCGCTGGGCATGGCGATCTTCGGGCCGCGCCGGTGGCGTCGCTCGGTGTCGGTGTGGGCGATGGCGGCGTTGGCGGCGGTGCTCGTCGGTGGTGCGCCGATGGTGCCGCCGGCTCCGTTGGCGCTCACGGCAGGTGTGATGGCCACCAGCGTGGAGCAGCGCGTGCCGCAAGGCGTGGCGACGACGTTCACGGCCCCGGAGCAGCTCGTGTGTCACACGGCGATTCGCGCCCCGCTCGGCCTGAAAGACACGCTGGTGCACGTGTGGAGCCGCGACGGCCACGAGGTGCAGCGCGTGCCGCTGACGGTGAGTGGCGGCGTCGACACGGGCTTTCGCACCTGGTCGAAACTCACGTCGCCGGCCCCCGGTGCCTTTCGCTGTCGCGTGGAAACAGCGCGCGGGCAGGTGGTCGGCGACGTCGTGGCGGTCGTGCAGTAGCGGTCAGCAGCGGTCAGACGGTGCGTTCGCCGACGTCTTCGCGCAGCGGGATGTCTTTGCCCTTGCCCTGCTCGTGGGTGACCACCACCACCGTCGACATACCGCCGCGGATGTTGAAGTGGCCCGTGAGCTTGAGGCGGCGCGGACCGATCGCGGCGATCAGGTCATCGGCGATCGTGTTGGTGACTTTTTCGTGGAAAGCGCCCTCGTTGCGGAAGCTCCACAGGTAGTTCTTCAGCGACTTGCTCTCGACGCAGAAGCGATCGGGCGTGTACGCGATCTCAAATTGCGCGAAGTCGGGCTGACCTGTCAGCGGGCACAGGCAGGTGAATTCCGGGCAGTCGAAGACGATTTCGTAGTCGCGCTTCGGCTCGGGGTTGTCGAAACGCTCGAGGAACTTGGAAGGAGTGGAACCCATGCGGCGCGGTACCGATCGTCGTCGTCATCGGCAAGCCCCCAACGCCGCCGAGCTGCCGCGGTCCAACGGGAAAAGTGGCGCAGCACGTCGGAACGAGGACGGCAAGTGGCCTCGCCGCAAGACATGTGAGACGATGTCGTCGTTTTCCCCGATCTGTGACCGGAGCACTCGATGGCCAAGAGCCCGCTGAAGGACAAAGACTTCATCCCCGACGATGAGAGTTTGCAGAAGATCCTCGGCAACCGCTGGGCCCGCTACAGCGAGTGCCTCGAGGAGCTGAAGAAGCGAAAGCTGTACCCCGAGATGTACTGGTACGGCCCGTCGTCGGGCTGGGCGCCGCGCTTTTGCATCGGCGAAGTCACCGTTTGCGGCATGTACCTGGCGCAAAACCCGCTCATGGGCATCGTCGGCATCGGCGACAAAGTCGGCGCCTACCTCGACGGTGACCGTGCGCTGAGCCAGCGTGCGCGCGCGCTGTACGAAATGACGCCCAAAAACGGGCCCTTGCGCTGGATCGAAGGCCAGCTCGCCACGCGCGGCGACCTCGACGCCTTCTTGTCCCTCGTCGACGGCAAGCTGCGCGCCCTGGCCCTCGAAGGCGTGTCGCCGTCGGATGGCCCGCCGCCACCGCGCCTGCGCCGCAAAGACCCGGGTCCCAAGAAAGAGCCGGGCAAACCTGGCCGCAAGCCCACGAAGTTGCCAAAGCCGCTCGTGAAGCCGCTGCAGATTGGTCCGCCCGACCGGTTTACGCCTTCGGTGCTCACCGCCGCCGGCCGCGGCTGACGAGCCACGTGCGTCTGGCGTTTGCCAGGCGCACGAACCTGAACACGAACCCGGCCGTCCGTTCGTTTGTTTGTCGCGCGTAGTGTGGAGAGCCCCCGCCCATGGCCAAGAGCCCGCTGAAGGACAAAGACTTCAACCCCGACGACGAGGGTCTCCAGCTGATCCTCGGCAACCGTTGGCCGCGCTACGCCGAGTGCCTCGAGGAGCTGAAGAAGCGCAAGCTGCACCCCGAGATGTACTGGTACGGGCCCTCGTCGGGCTGGTCACCGCGCTTCTGCATCGGCGAGGTCACGGTCTGCGCGATGTACCTGTCGCAAAACCCACTGATGGGCATCATCGGCATCGGCGACAAAGTCGGCGGGTTTCTCGACAGCGACCGTCAGCTCACGCAACGCGCCCGCGCCCTGTACGAGATGACGCCCAAGAAGGGGCCGCTGCGCTGGATCGAGGGCCAGCTCGCCACCCGCGGCGACCTTGAGGCCTTCTTGTCCCTCGTCGACGGCAAGCTGCGGGCGTTGGCGGCCGAAGGGGTGCTGCCTTCGGATGGTCCGCCGCCGCCGCGTCTGCGCCGCAAAGACCCGGGGCCCGCCAAAGAACCCGGCAAACCCGGCCGCAAGCCCACCAAGGTGCCAAAGCCGCTGGTCAAGCCGCTGCAGATCGGTCCACCCGGGCGCTTTGGACCAAAGGTGCTCACGGCCGCCGGCCGCGGCTGACGTCGTGGACAAGCCGCACCGCATCTTCAAGATGTCGTTTGCGAGCGTGTACCCGCTCTACCTGCAGAAGGTGGAGAAGAAGGGGCGCACGCAAGCCGAGCTCGACGCCGTGATCTGCTGGCTGACGGGCCTTGGCGCCGAGGGCCTGCAGCGGGCCATCGACGAGCGCATCGACTTCGAGGCCTTCTTCGCTCAGGCCACCCTGCACCCCAACTGCAAGCTGATCACCGGCGTGGTGTGCGGCGTGCGCGTCGAAGACGTCGCCGACCCGCTGATGCAGCAGATCCGTTGGCTCGACAAACTCGTCGACGAACTCGCGCGCGGCAAGAAGCTCGCGAGCATCTTGCGCCAGTAACTCGCCTCAGCGACAAACGCTCAATCGAGGTCGATGCCGTCGTCGAGCAGGCGCAGGATTTCGTCGGGCTGGGTGCCGGCCGGAATGAAAATGCGCGTGCGCACCACGTCGGCGCGGAGTTCGCCGTAGAGGTGGGGAAAGACGCCGTGGCCGGTTTCTTCGTCTTTCACCGGCGACAGCAGGCGGCTTTCGTCGATCACGAAGGCGAGGACGGGGCGATTTTCGATGTCGAAATGCCGCTCGAGCACCTCGAGCGCCTGCTGCCGGTGGCACAGGTGCACGAAGCCCTCTGTGGTGAGCGAGGGCGGCTGGTACGTGGCGATCTCGATGTTCGCCGGGGCGAAGTGCAGCAGCACCGCGTCGACCTTCCTGGTGCGACGTGGGCCCGCTGGCACGTTGTCGACGCGGGCGGGGCTTTTGCGCGCGACCAGGTCGCTCAAGTAGGCGACCGCTTCGGACACCATGCCGTTGTCGGCGAGGGTGTCGGCGAGGTGCTCAACGGTTTCGACGGTGTCTTTGCCCAACGCTTCGATCAGGTCTTCGCGCCAGACCTTGTGGCTGCGCTCGTCGGCGAGGCGCTGCTGAAACGTGGGGTCCCACAGGTCGTCGAGGTGGGCGATGAGGTTGCTGCGCACCAGGCGCCCCCACTCGCCGTCGTCGAAAAAGATGCCCGAGCAGGAGCGGCAGCGCTCGAGGTAAAACGTGTCGCCGCCGTCGTCGAGCTCGACGCGTGCGCGTTCCAGCAGGCCGTGCTCAAACGGGCAGAAGCCGCCGCGCTTGTCTTGCGGGGCGCGCGTGAGTTTTGCGGCAGGCGGTGTGTCGAGCGCCAGCAGTTCTGCTTCGCCGGGCATCAGCCACATGCCGCTGCACTGCTTGCAGCGGTACACCGGTGGCGACTGTTCGCGGGCCCGCTGCAGCAAGGTGTCGTGGCACTTGGGGCAGTGTGGCGTCGTCGTCATTCAGGCCCATGCTACGCGAAAGCCCGCACGGCGCGAACATCCGACCCAACGTGTCAGCCAGCCACAGCTGACGTGGCTCAGCGAACGAGCTGCGTGACCGCGGTGCCCGTCTGACCCGCGCGGCCCGGGCCGCCGCCACCAGCTCCACCAGCGCCGACGACGAGCTGCACGCCCTCGCCGAAGTC
>JBIKRQ010000331.1:0-7212 GCA_044349155.1 Myxococcota bacterium | reverse complement strand
CCCTGCGCCCCGAGCTGGTGGGCAAGATCGACGACGACAACGATGGCGGCATGAAGGTGGTGATGACCGGCAGCGCGTCAGACCCGGCGAGCTACCAGCCGCACCTGCGCAGCAAGAGTCGCCTCAAGGAGCTGGCCAACCGGTTTCGCGACCCCAACGACCAGCTCAAGCTCGTCATCGTGCGCGACATGTGGCTCACCGGCTTCGACGCGCCCTGCTTGCACACGATGTACATCGACAAGCCGATGCACGGACACGGCCTCATGCAGGCGATCGCGCGCGTGAACCGCGTCTTTCGCGACAAGCCCGGTGGCCTCGTCGTCGACTACATCGGCCTTGCCGACAGCTTGCAGCACGCGATCCACACCTACACGCAATCCGGTGGCCAGGGCGAAACCGCCATCGACGTCGAGGAAGCAGCAGCCGTGCTGCGCGAGAAGCTCGAGATCTGCCGCGACCTGTTTCACGGCTTCAACGTCGAAGGCTTTTTGCAGGGCACGCCGAAGGAGCGCTTGCTGCTGTTGCCCGCTGCCGCTGAGCACATCTTCGGCCTCGACAACGGACGCGAGCGCCTCGTGAAAGCGGTGCTCGACTTGAGCAAGGCCAACGCGCTGTGTGCCTCGCACGAAGATGCCCAGCTCCACCGCGACGAGATCGTTTTCTATGCGGCGGTCAAGGCGGCGATCGTGAAGTCGACGGTGGGCCAGGCGAAGTCGCAGGGCGACATGGAGCAGGCGATTCGCCAGATCGTGTCGAAGGCCATCACCACCGATGGCGTCGTTGATTTGTTCGACGCGGTGGGTTTGAAGAAGCCCGACCTGGCCATCCTGTCTGACGAGTTCCTCGCCGACGTCAGGAACCTGCCGCACAAACACCTGGCCGCCGAGCTGCTGCGCAAGCTCATCAACGACGAGCTGAAGACAAAGACGAAGAAGAACATCGTCCAGTCCGAAGCCTTCTCCGAGATGCTCGACAAGAGCGTGGCCCGCTACCGCAACCGCGCGGTGCAGACCGTCGAAACCATCGAAGAGCTGATCACCATCGCCAAAGAGATGAAGACCGCCGCCGCGAAGGGCAAGAAGCTCGACCTCACCGACGACGAGCTGGCTTTTTACGACGCGCTCGCGCGGAACAACAGCGCTGTGGAGGTGCTTGGCGACGTCGCGCTCACCACGATCGCGCGCGAGCTGACCGACATCATCAGAAAGAGCGTCACCCTCGACTGGAAGCACAAAGAGTCGGTGCGCGCGAAATTGCGATCGCTGGTGAAGCGCAAGCTCCGCATGTCGGGCTACCCGCCCGATCTGCAGGAGAGCGCCGTCGAGAAGGTGATGGAGCAGGCCGAGCACCTCGCCGACGACTGGGCGTCGTGAAGTGTTGGCAGGCGTTGGCGCAGGCGTTGGCGAACGGCCCGCGATGGTGCACACGCCCGCGATGTCTGACGCCTCCATCCTCTCCGACGCCGAACGCGAAGCCCTCCTCACCGCTCGCGTCCGCCTGTTGAAGCTCCCGCCCGACCGCATCGTGCCCGCGCAAACCGCCCCGGTCGCTCCCCTCAAGAACCTCTTCGATGCGCTCGACGGCGACGACGCCACCATCCACGCCGCGGTGCTCGCCTTCATCAAGGCCGTCAACGAGTTGTGCGACAGCGTGGGCCGTAAAAACGGCAAAGCGAACGTCTCCGCCGTCGAGGCCGCCCAACACGGCTTCGAGGCCCTCTTCGATCGCTTCGAGCTCAACACCACCGACCCCGCCGCAGCCCTGCGCACCATCCGCAACACGCGCGCTGCAGCCCGCGGGCTCGACGTCGCTGCGATTGGTGCCACGGTGTTCGCGCGCAGCGAGGCCCGTACAGCCAAAGACTTCGAGACGGCCGATCGCCTGCACAAAGAGTTGGTCGCGCAAGGAGTCGTCATCGTCGACGACGCCGACAACAGCGACTGGACCCTGAGCATCGACTGACAGTTACGGCGTCGACGGCGGCGGCTCCGGCTGGGTGTTCACCAGGTCGGGGGCGGGGCCTTTCACCCACGCCTCACCGACGTGCCGCCAGCCGCTCAGCTCGTCCGTAAACACCTTGTCACCGTTGGGCGCCTTGTAGGGCGACCACGGAAACGGCACGGCATTCAGGCGGCAGGTGTCGTCTTCGATCTCCAGCTCCACCGTCGCTCTGGTGCGACCCGCGCGCAGCCGCACCTGCGCTTGTGCTGGGCTTTTGTCGTCGTTGAGCTCCAGCAGCAGCACCGCGTCGTCGCTGCGGCGTGGCCCGACGTCGGCGGCATTCGCCTCCAGCCGCCAGCCCAGAATGCGCATGTCCACCAACGCGGACGTCACGCGTTCGTTGGCGAAGCCAGCCAGCACAGGTGGGATCAGCGGTGTGGGCAGCGCGTGCACGGCGTCGCGCGTGTCGTGGGCGAACACGTCGACGAAGCGCTCCGCGGCAGCCACGATGCTCGCGCGGTCGGGGCAGGCAAAGCGCAGACGTTGCCGGTGCGAGCGTTTCGGCAGCGTCATCTTGAACGTCGGCGGGAAGCGCACGTCACCCTTGTCGTGTTTCAGCGCGATGCATGGCCGACCTTTGGTCAGCGCCGTCACGCCTTCGTCGATGTCAGCGGCGGGATGCACGGTCACGACCGGCATGGCCACCGGCAGGGCGCGTCCCTGGGCGAGTGGCAGAATCGCCAACGCCGTGTCGATCGCCGCGATGCTCTTGCTCCCGATCGCGAAGACGGTGGCGGTGCCGTCGCCGGGCTCTGCACCAAAGCACACCGCAGCCAGCGCAGGATGCGCCTCGGCAATCTCGGCCACGGGCGGTGCCGCCAGATACCAGCGTCGCTGTAAGGCCACCGCAGCGTCGACATCGAGGTCATCGTCGGCATCCGGCCAGAGGTCGGCGTACATGCCGCGCACGGGCACGCGGTTTGCCGCATCGATCACAGCACCCATCCACAAGCTCGACATCGCCAACGTCACCGCCGACAGCGTCTGGCGTTCGTCGTCGTTGAGCTTCGGGTGCGTCGGCGACGTCGTTACCAGCGGCACCACCCGAGCTGGCGTGTTGACCGGCGCGTTGGCGGCAGGTGTGAGCAAAGCGAGTGCTGCAAGCAGCGGTGCAACGTGTGTCATGAGGCTCCCCGCGCGAACTCTGCAACGAAGCAGACAGCGTCGTCGAGGCCAAACGTCGAGCACGTGACCAGCCGCGCCGTGGTGGTGCACCATGCCCCCATGACCAACACCGACCGTCACGATCGCATCGCCGGCGCCGTCCTCGCTGCCGCCATCGGCGATGCCCTCGGCCACCCCACCGAGTTCATGTCGATGCCCGACATCATCGACGTCTACGGCCCTGCCGGCGTCGTCGGCTTCGAGAAATGGTGGACGCGCGACGGCGCCCGCTTCGCCCCCTACACCGACGACACGCAGATGGCCGAGCTCGTCGCCCGCGCCCTCGTCGCTGAGCACAAGGACCTCGACGTCGCCATGAACGACCTCGCCGCGCGCTTCATCGACTGGGCCCACAACCCGCAGGGTGGTCACCGCGCACCAGGCAACGCGTGCTTGTCGGGATGTCGCGCCCTCGAGCGTGGCGTGCCGTGGGCCGAAGCAGGAGGAGCTACCGCGGGCGGCTGCGGCTCGGTCATGCGCGCCTGGCCCTGCGGCCTCATCTTCGTCGACGACGTCGAGCGCGCCGAAGCCTGGGCGGTCGCCCAATCACGCCTCACGCACAACGACCCAATCGCCCTCGCTGCCAGTGCGGCCGTCGCCGTCGGAACTGCATATTCCGTTCAGGGAATACACATGAACGGCGTCGTCGACGCCATGATCGCTGCGGCCGCCCGCTACTCCGAGCCCACCAGCGCCATGATCGCGCGCGCCGCCCACGAAGCCCGAACCTTCACCACCGACGACGACATCGCCAGCGTCTACGACCGCCTGCGCGCCTGGGCTGCACACGAAGCCATCGCCGCGGCCACCTTCGCCTTCATCCGCCACGCCGACGATCCGCACAGCGCGCTGCTCGAAGGTGCCAACACGCCCGGCGACAGCGACAGCATCGCCAGCATCACCGGCGCACTGGTGGGTGCCCGCTGCGGCCTGCGCGCCCTGCCCGCCGACTGGGTCAGCAACGTCGAGCGCAGCACCGAATTGCAGGCCCTCGCCGCCGACATCGCCGCCCTCAACAACAGCTGAGCAGCACGGCATTCGCTGCGGCACACAGCGTCGCTTGTGTCGACGTGAGCACCGGTGTGGCGGCGACCAATGGTGGCGATGGCGGCAGATACTCGAGGTACAGGCTCTCCGAGGTCAGCGCCGCCACCGCACTCGCCCACGCCAACATCGTCACCATCGGTGCCGGCACCAGCAACGCAGCAAGCACCTCGGCAAACGCGCTCTTCTTCGACGACAACTGCGTTTCCTGCACGGCCTGCAGGTGATGCCCAAGCTGAAAGAACGCGTCGCGCTCATCGCGCACGGCCTGCTGCGTCGACGTGAGCGCATCGATGTACGCAGCAAGCGCCTCGTAGAACGCGGCCTCGCATGCGGCGGGGTTCGGCAGCACCGGTGGCATGACGTCGTCGACCACGATCGTGTGCCACGCCAGGTACCGCTGTCGCTCGCGCAAGAAGGCCGCGGCCGCAGCGGCACCTGGTTGGTGCGTCACGTCGGTGTCCTCGTCGTACAGGTACAAAAACGCGCGCAGAAACGCCTGCTGCTCGGCGAGCGGATCGCTCATGAAGTGGGCGCGCACAGCGGGGGCGTACGGCATGAAGTTCGACCAGTTCACGCGGTACGTCGACACCACGCGCGCAAACGCCTCGGCCGGCTGCACGTCGAAGAAGCCTTCGGCCCGCGACTCCACACGCGTCACAGCGCAGACGTTCTGCGACTTCGGCCACCTCGACGTCGTGAGCAGTGCTGCCGCTTCGCGCATCGACACGTCGCGTGCTGCGACCCGTGCTCGCACATGAACGCGATCGGCTCGCGGCGCATCGATCGACAGCAGCGTGTGCAGCAGCGCTTCATCCACGTCGACACGGCGCACGTCACCGCGTTCTTCGGCGCGCAACAGCGCCAGCACCGCCGCGCCGACGGTGCGCAGCCCGCGCACTTCCCCCGTCGACGAAAACCGGTCAGGCCCCGCCGACAGCCAACCCCGCGCTTGCGACGACAACGTAAACGCCATGCTGCTCCTGCGCGATCTGCGTCGCCTTCAACGAACGCTACGGCGTGAGGACGGTGACGACTTCCGTGCACGCCCGAGCTCACGTCGAGCACCCATTGCCCACCGCCCATCCTCGCGCACGCCGAGCGACGACCGATTGATCGGCTCGGACGGGAGGAACGCCGCGCGCAATTCATGGAGTTGGCGTGCCGCCAACCCCATGAATATCAACATGAATTCGGCCGCAAGCGGTCGAATTGAGCCTCGAAGAGAAACCCGGCTTTGCGGGTTTGTCGCCGAGGCGAGTCTCTGGAGGGGCGGGCGGGGAAACCTCCCCGCCAATCAATTGAGCCTCGAAGAGAAACCCGGCTTTGCGGGTTTGTCGCCGAGGCGAGTCTCTGGAGGGGCGGGCGGGAAAACCTCCCCGCCAATCAATTGAGCCTCGAAGAGAAACCCGGCTTTGCGGGTTTGTCGCCGAGGCGAGTCCAGGGGCGGGCGGGGACACTTCCCCGCCAAATGAAATGCTTGGCTGGTGTTCGGAGCTTAAGGAACCCTCAACTCCAGGTCCTGCAGCTCAAGCGATCGGCCCCCCGCACGCGGCCGAAGGTGCTGCATGGCGAGCGTGCGCATCACGCACCCCGCCAGCGCCGCGTGCGCCTCGGGCTGCCCGCCTTCGAGCTTCTGCGACAGCATCTTCGGCTCACCGCGCACCGTGCCCGCTGCATCCAGGACGAGTGACACACTGATGGTGCCCCGCACGCCGACGGCGGGCGTCAAGCAGGCGTCCCAGGCGTCCACGTCGTCCACAAGCGCGCTCACATCGGGCGCTCCCGCGGAGCACAGCATCACAGGGCGGCCGCTGATCACCCAGAGGGCATCCGGTCGGAGGTCGATCTCGAGCGGCAGCGTCGTGCCCTCGGCCAGGGGCATGTCGCTCCCAACGCACACGTCAGGCGCGAGCGGGCGTGTGCGGCGGGGCGCGGCCTGCAGAGGCGCGCGCGGACCGCTCGTCGGCGCCGTCACCTGCAGCGGAATCTCCACGCGAAAGGGATGGCCGACCGCGAACGTGGGCCCTGTGTCCACGAAGGCGGCGGCGATGCAGCGCTGCAGCGCGCGGTCGTCAGAGGTGACCGTGACCTGAACGGCCGCGAAGATGCTGGCCTCGAGCACGATCGACAGCGGGGCAACAGCGACGTGGCGGTCCAGGGCGCGAGCGACGCACGCCGCGAGCTCTGGTCTGCGCTCTTGCGCGAGGAAGGCGACCTCGTCCACGGGCGCTTTCGGCAGGCGAGGTGCTGCGACGACGGCGGGTCCATCGATGCGGAACGGAAGCGTGAGCGACGCGTGCGCCACCACAAGCCGCGGCCCCTTTGGGAGGTCGCGTGCGTGCACGCCCGGGGCGCACACCACGTTCGCGCCTGCGGCGGGCAGCGGCTCAGCAGCGCTGCTGCACACGGCGAGGAAGAGCGCGGCGCTGAGGCTGACGAGCATTGAGCCCCACTACAGGCTTTCGTGGAGACGGTCCAACATGCCGGCCGGTCGGGGAATGATGGACCTCGACGCGACCTGCACGACTCCGGCATTTCTCCGTTGTCGAGGTCGACGCCCTCGCCGTCGCCGCGCCATCGCCACCGTCGGGGAAGTTGAAGCCCGTACCGTTTTTGCGACACCCGCATCGCGATCCGTCCGTTGCTCGGAGCGCGCGCCGAAACGGCTTCCGAGCCGCGCAGCCGTGCTCGCAGCGCACAGGCCACCACTCGTAAATGCCCGAATTGTGTGGGTTGCGGACTGGCGATCGCCGTCAGCAGGGCGACATGTGCGTCGCCGGTGTCGCAAAGAGCGAAACCACGCGCCTCCAGTCGTCACAGCGCAGGTCGCAGGTCGCGAGCCTGGCCGCTCGGCATCAAGCGCAAGTTTCAGCGTACAAAAGACGAAGCCCCCGACCGTAAGGTCGGGGGCTTCCAAGAAAAATCCGGCGGCGTCCTACTCTCCCACATGGTCTCCCATGCAGTACCATTGGCGCTGGCGAGCTTAACTTCCGAGTTCGG
>JBIKRQ010000329.1:0-7240 GCA_044349155.1 Myxococcota bacterium | reverse complement strand
CACGGGTGGACTTTCACCTCCAAGATCGCGCCCATGCCGGGCGCACAAAAAAAACCGGCGCTCGAGAGCGCCGGTTTCGGTGGTGACCCCAAGGAGAATCGAACTCCTGTCCGCAACGTGAGAGGCTGCTGTCCTGACCGCTAGACGATGGGGCCGTCGTGCGGGCGGAGAAGTACCAGAATCCATCGTTCTGTCAACGCTGAAGTGGTGTTCGCTTCTTCCGGCGCGCCCGCAAGCCGTCGTTTCTCGCTCGCCGTGATCGCTGCTCAAACAACAACGGCCCCGCGAGGGGCCGTTTCATGGTGCAGCTCAGTGGACGGGCTGCTTGTCGATGACGTCGATCTGGCCGTAGCGCTGCTCATAGCGCTGCACGTTGTCCTGCAGGGCGGCGAGCATGCGGCGGGCCTGCTTCGGCGACGCGATCACGCGGCTGCGGACGACGCCACGGGGCTCGTGGGGCAGCACGTAGACGAAGTCGAAGACGAACTCGGTCTCGGTGTGGCTCACGAAGGTCAGGTTGGCGTAGGCGCCGTTTTGGACCTCGGGCGGAATCTGGATCTGGATCTGGGGCTGCTTGTTCGCGGCGGGGGCTTCGGGCTTGTCCGACATGTGACCGACCTCTTTGCCGGCGGCGTACACCAGATCTGCAGATCTGACACGCGACGGCGTTTGCGTTTCGTGGATGTCGTTTGCGACGATTCGCTCAATGAGTCGACACCCAACCGCCAGGACCGGCAAAACGATGCTCGGTCGATACCGCATCGAGCGCGAGCTCGGGCGTGGCGGCATGGGCGTGGTCTACGTGGCCACCGACGTCAACACCGACCGGCTGGTGGCCCTCAAAACCACCACGGTCGCGGGCCTTGGTTCGGGCGAAAAAACCCGCAACCAACGTCGAGAACGCTTCATTCGCGAAGTGCGCGCCCTCACGCAGGTGAACCACCCCAACGTGGTGCACGTGTTCGACGCCGGCGAAGTCGACGACGCCGACCTCGGCTGGCTGCTGTTTTACACGATGGAGTACGTCGAGGGCACCACCCTCGCCGCCCTCGTGCAGGAGCGTGGCGCGCTCGGCGGTGGCGAGGCCGCTGCGATCGTGGCGCAGGTCGCACAGGGTCTCGGCGAAGCCCACCACCAGGGCATCGTTCACCGCGACGTCAAACCCGCGAACATCTTCCTCTCCGACGACGGCCGCGCCCTGATCGGCGACTTCGGCATCGCGAAGATCGAAGGCAGCACGCAGATCACCCGCCGCGACCAACTCGTGGGCACGCCCAACTACCTCGCTCCCGAGCAGATCCTCGGCGAGGCGGTGGGTGCACACACCGACGTCTTCGCCCTCGGCGCGCTCTTCTTCGTCATCACGCAGAACAAGCCGTTGCGGCAGCAGGTCGACGCCAGCGCCTTGCTCGCGTCGGCCAACGGCAACGAACCCGTCGCGCGCATGATGGCCGCCACGGGCTTGTCTGAGGGGCTCAAGCGCGTCGTCGCCCGCTGCCTCGAACGCGACCCGGCCCGCCGCTACGTCGACGGCGCCGCCTTCGCCGATGCCCTTGCCGAACACGCCACGCGCGTGCCGTCGTTGTCGGGGCAGGCGCGGCCCACGTACCTGAACGAGGGCACCCTCGACCGCAGCAGTGCATTTCTCACGAGCATGTCGCTGCCCCATGCCGACGACGCCGACGTCGAGAGTCTGCCCGGTGCCGACGACGACCACGCGCCCCTTGGTGATGGCGACGTGGGCTCGGTTGAAGCCGCGGCGATGGCCATGTTGGGCGAGGTGGAACGTCGCGCCACCGGCACGTTCAAGCAGCTGCGGGTGCCCGATGCGTTGCCCGTGGCGCGCACCGAGTCGACGGTGATGTTCAACCTGCGCGCCCTCGACGACGCGCCCGCCGATCCCACGCCGGTCTCCACCGAGCGCCCACCGCCCTCGAAGGCCGCCGCGCGCGCTGAAAGCACCCTCGTCGTCAAGCGCCGCATCGCGATTGCGATGGAACCTGTCACCGACGAAGAAGCCGACGACGACGTCAGCTCCGACCTCGACGGACACACGAACGAAGATGCGCTGCAACCGCCGGTGTCGACGAGCGGCGCGCCGTCGCGGCCCTGGCGCTCAGAGACCGTGCCGACGGTGACCGCGAAGCCGCAGGCCGTGCTGCCGTTGCCGCCGCTGGTGCGTGCTCCCCTGCCCCGTGCAGCGCTGCTCGCGGGCGTCTTCGTCGTGGGCTGTGTGCTCGGGCTGGGGCTTGCGGCGGTGCTTGCGCCCGTCGACGTGCTCGCAACACCCGCCGACGACGTGGGTTCCGCTTCGCCGGTCGCCGCAGCGCCCGCGGTGCGGCCCACCTTGTGCGCCGAGCGCAACGTCAGCGCCGAAGATCAGGCGAAGGCGTCGCAGGCTCTCGACGAGGCGCGACAGCTGAAAAACGCTGGTGGGCGCTCGACGCTGATCATCGAACGCTTGCGCGAAGGCATGGCCCTCGACCCCAACAACGCGAGCTTGTTTTACGAGTACGGCCGCGTCGTCGGGACCCCACGCGAGATGGACATCGCCGACGCCTGCGTGTGCACGATTGCGCCCACGTCGGCGGAGTGCCGCAAGTTGCAGCGTCCGGCTCGCTGAGCACAGTTGAGCACAGTTGAGTCAGACGCCGTCGACAGGCAACCTGCGCGCATGCGGAATCTCTTGTCTGCGATGCTGTGCGGCGTTGGTGTGTTGGGTGCGTCGTCGTGTGCGACCACACCGTTGGTGCGCGATGGCATCAGCGACGACCGACGGCCATCAGCGCAGTTGCGCAGCGTCGACTGGAACATGCGGGGGCGTGCGGCCTTCGACGACCTCGCCGCCTATCTGCGCGTCGACACCGTGAACCCGGCGGGCAACGAGAAAAACGGCGTGGTGTTTCTCGCCGACCTGCTGGCGCGTCACAACATCACCAGCGACGTCATCGACCACGGCGACAACCGCGCGAGTTTGATCGCGCGCATTCCGGCAACAGCACCATCGGGCGAAGGCGCCATCTGTCTGGTGAGCCACATCGACGTCGTCACCAGCGAAGCGGAGCGCTGGCCTGCCGGTCGCGGTCCGTTGTCGGGGGCGGTCGTCGACGTCGATGGCGAGACCGTCGTGTATGGCCGCGGTGCCCTCGACATGAAGGGCATGACGATGATGGAGATCCACGCCGCCCTGGCCCTCGTCGACAGCGGTGTTGCGCGCACGCGCGATCTGGTGATCGTCGCCGTCGCCGACGAAGAAGTGAACAGTCTGGGCATCGAGGCCATCGTCTCTGACGAGCACTGGCCGAAGGTGAACTGCACGCACGCGATCAACGAAGGCGGCCTGGGCCTCAAAGACGCGATCGTCGACGGACAAACGGTGTTCGCCATCTCGGTTGGTGAGCGTGGCGTGCTGTGGTCGCGCGTCGTCGCCGAGGGGCCCCCGGGTCATGGCAGCACACCGGTCCCCGGCCGCGCCCCCGAGAAGCTGTTGCTGGCGATGAAGCGCTTCGATGCCTGGCACGACACACCGTCGATCCATCCGGCCATCTACGAGCTGCTCGCCGAGGTGGGCAACGAAGCGGGCGGCGTGAACGGATTTGTGCTGCAGCGGCCATTTCTCGTCGACCGCTTGGTGATGTCGCGCCTGCAGGACAAGCCGACGACCAAGGCGATCACCAACGACACCGTGCACCTCACCGGCTTTTGGGGCGCCAACAGTCCCAACGTGGTGCCGTCGACGGTGTGGGCCCAATACGACGTCCGCCTGCTGCCCTCGACGACGCCCGCGGCGATGAAGGCCGAACTCGAGGCGTTGATCAAAGACATCCCGGGCGTGCACCTCGAGGTGCTCGAAACGAAAACCGGCAACTTCAGCGACTGGAACGATCCGCTGTTTCGCGCGCTGCAGCGGCACGCTGTCGACGGCATGGAGCACGCCGTGGCGGGCCCGATGATCTCGCCCGGGTTCACCGACTCGATCGTGTTGCGTGAGCGCGGCGTGAAGGCCTACGGCATCATCCCCGTCGTCGTCACGCCCGCCGAAGCGAGCACGATGCACGGCGATGGCGAACGCATCTCGCTGGCCAACATGGTGCGCGGCACAAAGGTGTTGGCGACCAGCCTCGCCGACGTAGCGACCGCTGCGCCGTAGTCATGATCTTGATTTCGACCGCTTGCGGTCGAATTTATATTGATATTCATGGGGTGGCGTGCCGCCAACCCCATGAATTGATTGGCGGGGAGGTTTCCCCGCCCACCCCTCAAGAGACTCGCCTCGGCGACAACCCCCAAAGCGGGTTTCTCTTCGAGGCTCAATTTGCCGGCTCTGGCGCGAGCGGAAATCGTGCGCCCGCGGGCAAAAGAGCGCCGAACTCGGATCAGTTCGCGACGAGGGCCAACGTCGACGACGACGCGGGCTGCGCCACCACGCTCTCCAGCGTGTCGAGCAGATCGCTCACAAAGGCTTCACGCGACACGGGAGCCGCGTTGAGGTGGTGCAAGCGCTGCCACACCGCCAACGCGGCGTAGATGGTGTTCGCCACGCGCTCGAAGCGAAACAGCAGCAACGACGGGGGAATCTGCGAAAACGGCATCAGTGCTTCGATCAACCGCATCACCGCAGGTGTGGTCGCGATGGGTCGACCAGCGAGCGGCATGGTGGGGCTCACCGACAGCTGTGCAGAGATCGAGATGAACTCGGGGCCGCCGTCGACGTCGTCGAATTTGTCGACCAGGGGCAACACCAGCGTCTCCAGCAGCGCGCGCAGCGTGTACGAGCCTTGCCGCTGCAGCAAATCGAGTTGGGCGACGTAGCGCGCCTGGATCGGCAGCGAATGGCGCTCGAGGATGCTGTCGATGAGGCCTTCGCGCGAACCGAAGTGGTAGCCAACGGCGGAGTTGTTCGCCTGCCCAGCGGCCGCACTCACTTCGCGGAGGGAAACGACGTCGACACCGTTGGCGGCAAACAGGCGCTCAGCGGCACGCATGAGGGCGAGAGCGGTGTCGCCACGGGGTTTGTCGAGGTCGGTTCGGCGAGGCATGTGTGAGACCCTTTCAACTGTCCTTCAGCAAGTGCAAGTCGGACGACGACAACGTCACAACATGGACAGGCGTACCGTCACGGCAACGGTGCTGCGGCATCGCTTCAGAAAGACCTTTTCGCAGCGCCAAGCCACGCCTAGCGTGCGGACATGCGTACGCCCCGGATTGTGTCGAAGGCTCTTCTCGCGTGGTGCAGCGCGCTCGCGCTGGCGTCGTGCACGTCGTGTGACACGCCGGTGGGGCCTGGCGAGGGCGAGGGCGAAGGCGAAGACCCCGACGCGCTCGTGCGCTTGCAGGCATCACCCGAGAGCCTCGACCTCGTGATCACCGAACGCGCCGAGCTCGAGGTGGTGGGCATCGACGGCGAGGGCGACGAAGTCGACGTCAGCAACCGGCTCACGTTCTCGTCGAGCAACGCGGCCATCGTCTCCGTCGACAACACCGGTGCAGTCACCGCGCTCACCGCCGGCGAGGCCCGCATCGTCGCCAGCTTCGACGACCTGACCACCGAGATCGCCGTGCGCGTGTCGGCGCCACAAGCCCCGCAGCAGCTCGAGTATGAGGCGATCGACGCGGCGGCCGGCGAGGTCATCACGCGCACGCCCACCACCGACGCGCGCGGCGCCACGTTCGCGATTGCGCCAGCACTGCCAACGGGCCTGGTGCTCGACGAAGCCAGCGGTGTGATCACCGGCAGCGTCGACCACGTCGTCGACGAGCGCCTGTACACCGTCACGGCCACCAACGACGCGGGCACCATTGGCAGCAGTGTCTTGGTCGGTGTGCGCTGCGACCTCGCGGTGGCCATTCCATCGCGTGACAACGATCCGGTCGACAGCGAATTCGTCGACGCCAACGACGACGGTATTGACGGCATGGCGTGCGGTCCGGTGTTTGTCTCCGACGACGGCAACGACGACAACGATGGCTCCAGCGACCTGGCCGTGGCCACGTTGGCGCGCGCGTTGGCACTCGTGACCGCCGAGCCCGAGCGCGACATCTACCTCGCTGCGGGCACGTACCAGGGCCCGCTGTCGTTGCGCGACGGCGTGGGCATTTACGGCGGCTACGAAGCCGGATCGTGGCTGCGCTCGCCCGCCGCCGACACCACGATCCGCGGCGGCAACCCCGCCGTTGTCGCCGTCGATCTGGTCGCTGGTGCGGTGCTCGGGCGCGTGGTGATCGTGGGCGACGACGCCATCACCGCCGGCAGCGATGCGGTGGCCGTACGCGTGCAAGATGCCGTGATCACGATGTTTTCCGTACGCGCCGAAGCGGGCGACGGTGCTGCCGGCACAGCGGGCATCGATGGCGCACGCGGAGCAGACGGCGAGAGCGGCGAAGATGGCGGCGACGGCTGCGGCTTCAGCGGCTTGTTCTGCGGTACCGCCTGCCCCGAGCCCGCCTTCGGCTTCGGCGGCCCGGGTGGTGCGGTGGGCACCGACGGCGGCAGCGGCGGCGGCAGCGGCTTTGGCGAAGACGGTGGCGTCGACGGCTCGACCGCCAGCAACGGCGGACGCGGCGGCAACGCTGGCGATGGCGGCATCTTCGTCGGCACCAACCGCGACGGTGCCGACGGTGTACCGGGAACCAGCGGCAGCAGCGGGGTCGACGGCAACGCGGGGCCTCCCGGCACGCCTGGCGGCACGGGCGCCAGCGGCGGCGACGGACGAGGCGGCGGCGGCGGCGGCGGTGGCGCTGGCGCTGACTTCAGCATCTCGTGCAACGAATTCGGCGGTGCCGGCGGCGGCGGCGGCGGCGGCGGCGCGGGCGGGCGCGGGGGCACCGGTGGAGGTGCAGGTGGCAGCTCGTTTGCGTTGCAGGTGAGCGGTCGAGGCGCGGTCAACGGCACCGACCTCACCCTCGTGGCCGGTGCTGGTGGCCAGGGCGGCAACGGCGGACGCGGCGGCACCGCAGGCGACGGCGGCAACCGCGGCAATGGCGGCGCAGCCCTGCCCGACAGCAGCGATACCCGCGGCGGCAACGGCGGCGACGGTGGCATCGGCGGCGACGGCGGACGCGGTGGCCACGGCGGCGGCGGCGGCGGCGGCAACAGCATCGCCCTGGTCATCGACGGCGGGAGCGTCGACATCGACGGCGACAGCCAACTGGTGGCGGGCAGCGCCGGCTCCGGCGGCAATAGCGCCGGTGTCGGTGGTCAGCGGGGCGTGGTCGGCGCTCGCGTTGACCGGTGATGGGC
>JBIKRQ010000330.1:0-7240 GCA_044349155.1 Myxococcota bacterium | reverse complement strand
GTCGTCGTCAGCGTGGTTGTCGCCGACGTCGCATGTGGCGTGGTTGTCGTCGAAGAACGACACACGCTGCGCATGGCTCAAGCCGAAGTGTCGTCGAGGAGGTTCGATGAAATGACGAGAGCCGCACAAGGCGGCTCTCAGTCAAAGCTTCAGAACCGAAACGCTCAGGCGTCGTGGTTCGTGAAGGGCAGGAGACCGACGGCGCGGGCCTGCTTGATAGCACGGGTGATCTTGCGCTGGTTCACGGCGGTGAGGCCGGTGCGACGACCCGGGAGGATCTTGCCCTCGGGCGAGATGAACCGGCGCAGCAGGTCCTGGTTCTTGTAGTCGATCTTGATGTCTTTGTTCTGGAGGAAGAAGTCCTGCAGGCGACGGCGGTTGCCGTTGCGGCCTTTGGTTTCCTTCGCGGGCTGTGCAGTCGTCGTCGTCATGCTTTTTGGACCTGCTGTGGGCCGCGTCCCCGCGGCCGGGAGTAAGAAGTCGAGGGCGTAGCTAGCGGACCGAACCGGCCGACGCAAGCGCTCCTGTGCGGTTTCTGTGGCGTCCTGTCGATCTGGCGCCCCAAACCGGCGCCCCGCCACGGGCACCGGCGAGCGACCGACGGATCAGCCAGGCAAACGCGCCTGCAGAACGAGCCGGTTGATGATCGCGGTGACGGCTTCGGCGTCGGTGCGGTCGACCTTGCGCCCTTCGATCACCGAGCTCTTGAAGGCGATCGCGGAGAACGAACCGCTGTTGGCCTCGACGCCCACGAGGAGCGCTTTGTTGAAGAAATACAACACGAGGAACACGATCGGCAGGATGAACGTGGGCGCCGTGATGACCGCGAGGGCGAGGTAGATCGCTGGCTTGAAGAAGCCGGCCGTCGTGCCCGCGATCGCGGTGAGCGGGTACTGGGTCTTCATGCTGCCCGACAGGCTCGAGTGCTGGTAGACGATGCGGTCGGAGTACACCTCGAAGACCGTTGTCGTGTCGATGCCGACGAGGGTCATCAGGAAATCGACGATGCCTGCGGGACGCCCGACAATCCGCACCCAGGGTGCGGTGTGGCTGCCCTGGTTGTTGATCGTGAACTCTTTGGTCGCGAGTGCCGACGTTCCGATAAGTGCAGCAGCGCTGTGCATAGACATTGAAAACCTCGTGGATGGCCCGGAAGCGGCGGACGCTCCCCCGGATGTCCACGTTGGGTCAAGGTTGGGTCAAGGTTGGCCGCGCACGAAGTTGACCACCCGACGAGGCAGGGGGTATCCCCGGCGGATGTTTGAGCGCTCTCGTACGCCTCGTACGCTTTGTGCCCTTGCCGTGTGTGCCGTGGCACTCGGCGGCACCGGGTGTGGCCCCATCTTCTCGACGTCGATGATCATCGATGCCGAGGCCAAGCTTGCCGCCGCCCGCGCGTCTGAGGCCGAGAAATACGCGCCCTACGAGTACACCGCCGCGACGGAGTACCTGCACAAGGCCCACGAAGAGCTCGGCTTCGCCGACTACGGCCCCGCCATCGACTACGCCTACAAGGCCGCCGCCGCCGCCGACAAAGGCATCAAGCGCGCCGGCGACGAGAAGTCGCGCGAGATCGATCGCAGCAACGCGCCCGTCGAGGCCGCCACGTCGACAACGACGACCACCACGACCACCACGGGCCCCGTTATCATCAAGCGCGCGCCAGCCACGTCGACGGAGCAGCCGAAATGAGCCGTCTTTCCCTGGTCGCCCTCTCGGCCGTCGTCGTCGCCACTGCGCTGTCGTGTGCTGGTCCGCGCATTGCGGCGCAAACCGAAGTGGTCCGCACCGACATCAAAAAGGCCAAAGAAGCGGGTGCTTACACCTGCGCGCCCAAAGCCCTGGCCATGGCCGAGGCCAACGTCGACTTCGCCGAAAACGAACTCGCGCAAGGTGATGCGCTGCGCGCGCAGGTGCACATCGACCTCGCCGTCGAGAACGCCAACAAGGCACTGTCCGACAGCAAGGGCTGCGCACCACAGCTGCAGCAGGTGAAGGTCGCGGGCGACAAGGACAAAGACGGCCTCGTCGACGATGTCGATGCGTGCCCCGATCAGCCCGAAGACAAAGACCTGTTTGAAGACGAAGACGGCTGCCCCGACGCCGACAACGACAAAGACGGCGTGCTCGACGCCCTCGACAAATGCCCCAACACCCCCGGACCAGCCGAAAACGACGGCTGCCCGTACGGCGATCGCGATGGTGATTCGATCAACGACAAGGTCGACGCCTGCCCCGACGCGCCCGAAGACAAAGACGGCGATCGCGACGCCGATGGCCGCCCCGATCTCGACGTCGACGGCGATGGTGTCGAGGATTGCGTTGCTGGCTGCCCCATCCCCGAGCGCACTGGCGCCGATGGCAAGATGATCGAAACGCCGCCGTGCGATCTGTGCACCACCGGCTCGCCGGACCAGTCGAAGGAAGACCTCGACAAGTTCGAAGACGCCGACGGCTGCCCCGACATCGACAACGACAAAGACGGCATCCTCGACGGCGTCGACGTCTGCCCCAACGACGCCGGCCCGCTCGAGACCAAGGGTTGCCCCGACAAAGACGGCGACACCTTCCCCGACATCGAGGACAAGTGCCCCGACGAGAAGGGCGTTGACCAGAAGGCAACAAACCCGGCCCTGCACGGTTGCCCGCGCCCCGACACCGACGGCGACGGCTTCTTCGACGACGAGGACGGCTGCCCGAAGGAGCCCGGCATCAGAAACGAAGACGACCCGAGCAAGAACGGCTGCCCGAAGAAGTTCAAGCTCATTGTCATCAAGAAGGACAAGATCGAGATCAAGCAGCAGGTGCAGTTCGATACCGGCAAGGCCACCATCAAGCCCATCAGCGCCAAGCTGTTGGCTGAAGTGGGCGAGGCCATCCGTTCGTCAAACCTGAGCAAGGTCACGATCGAGGGCCACACCGACGACGTCGGCGACGACGGCTTCAACCTGCGCCTGTCGCAAGACCGCGCCAACAGCGTGCGCAACTGGCTCGTCGACAAAGAGGGCGTCGATGCCGCCACCCTCGAGGCGATTGGCTACGGCGAGACCACGCCGATCGCGAGCAACCGCACGAAGGCCGGCAAGGCGCAAAACCGCCGCGTCGAGTTCAAGGTCGCCCGCTGAGCTGAATGATGTGTGGAACACCAACGCCGTCGTGGGCCACCGCTCACGACGGCGTTGTCATTTCGGCCCGCGCTTCGAGATGCGAGGTCCGTCGACGTCTGGGAATCCATGGCGAAGACGTCGTCGTCACGGCTCAGTGCCGCGCTGTCCTCGGCGCGTGCGTCCTGAGAGCATGCTCGACGTGGGCGTGCGCAAAGCGGCGGCGTGCGTCGTCGACGCGTGCTCGGCGCTTGCGTGCTTGGCGTGGTCGGTCGTCGTCGTGAGCGGTGCTCAGCGGATGAACAGCTCGATGCGGGTGAGCGCGATGTTCTCGTCGGCGGTCTCCTGGTCGTGCATCAGGCGCAGCACCAGGTCGTCGTTGACGCCGTGGGCTGTTGTCGTCGTGCGCGTCCACACCCCGTCGGCAAATCCCGGGCAGATGTTGTTGTCCCAAACCGGGTTGGCGACGTCGTAGGCGCGGCCTTCGTTGGCGGCACCCGGCCGTGCGGCGAGCGTGGGGCGGTCGCACAAAAACGCGGCGCCCACGAATGCTGGCGGCGCCACCGTCGGGGCCTCGCACGGGCACTGTTCGCCGCCGACCAACGGGTGGGCCCCCACCAGCGTGAACACATGCTCGTCGACGCCAGCGGCCGTGGTCGTCACACTCACGCCGTCGACGTAGACGTTGTTGAGTTCCAGGGTGCGCAGGCCCGCGAAGCCGTCGCCGTCGCCAAAGACCACGCCGACGACCTTGCCCATCACCTCGGTGTAGGGATGAAGCGTTGGAAACAGCAGCCCCGGTTGCGATGGCCCGCCCGTGGCGCGCGCGCAGCCCACGTTGCCGCCGCCGAAGTCGACCGCTTCGAATCCTGCCAGGCAGGGAGCGGCTGAATCTCCTGTAAAATCAACGCCTTCGAGTGGTGCAAAGAAGCCGACGCGGGTCCAGCCACCGCCGTTTCGGGTCATGTCGCAAAACACGGCGGTCTCTTCGAGCAGGAACGTGGCGCCCTGAATCGTGCGCTCCAGGCCGTTGAGCGTGCCGTCGCCGGAGAGGTCGATGCCGTACGCGCCCGAGACGCGTTCGCCGCGCTGAAAGAGCTCCAGGCACGTGTGGGCGGGTGGCGGCGGTTCGCCCTCGCCCTCGCCTTCCCCTTCGCCGGGTTCGCCCTCGCCCTCGCCTTCCCCTTCACCCTCACCTTCGCCGGGTTCGCCCTCGCCTTCCCCTTCCCCCTCACCTTCGCCCTCGCCGGGTTCGCCCTCGCCTTCGCCTTCGCCCACAGCGCCCACACAGAAGCCGCCCGTGCACGTCTGGCCCTCGAAGCAGTCGACGACGGAGTCACACAACGCGCTGTCCCCCGCGAGCAGCAACGTGCAGCCCGCCGAGGTCAAAAGCGCCACCACCACCGCCCACATCCACTTCGTCGCACGCATCTGCGCAGTGTAGCCGGTGCGACGGCGAACCGGTGGTCAGGCGATCAGGCGCGTGCTACCGCTGCGTCATGCGTCCGCGCGTGGTCCTCGTCGTCGCTGCTGCTGCCTGCGTGCTCGTGGGCGCTATCGCGGTGTTTTCGCCGTCGGGGCTCGCGCGCCTGCACCGCCTCGACGAAGAAGAAACGGCCCTGCGCGCCGACGTCGAGCGCCGCACCCGCGAGAACGAAAAGCTCGTCGACGACATCCAGCTCCTGCGCGGCGACTCGGCCGCCTCCAACAACGTCCTCGAGAAGCGCGCGCGCGAGGAACTCGGCTACGTGCGCCCGGGTGAAGTGCTGCTCACCGTCCCCGTCGAACCCGCCGCCGCGGGGCACCCGTGACGTCGTCAGCCTCGACGTCGTCCACCGCACCAGCCCCAGCACGCGCCCACTCCGACGCGTTCGAAGATGCACGACCGGCGCGACCACAGCGGCCCACCACACCCTCGTCGTGGCGACCCTCTACGGCCGTCGTCGTCGTCGTGGCCGCCATCGGCATCGCGGCACTCATTGGCGTCACGGGTTGGCGCGTGCTGCTCGTGGGGCAGCTGGCCCTGGCCGTCGTCGTCGGCACGTTGATCGAGCGGCCCGCACGCGTTGCCGCCGCCGTCGGCGCTGCTGGTGCGGTGGGCGTGTTGCTCGGGCTCGAGCTGCCGCTGGTGGCGCGGCTCGTCGTGGCGGTTGGGTTCCTCGTCGTCGTCGCCGGCTTTGTGGCCTTGCCTCGAGCGCTGGTGGGCCGCGCGATCCGTGAGGTGCGCGCCACCGAGCAGGCCCGCGCCGACGCCGAGGTGCTGCGCCTGCTCGACGACGCCCACCACTTTCGCCGCCTCGGCGGTACCGACGACGTCGACGCTGCCACGCTCAAAGACGTCGCTGGTGCGGTGGCCCAACGGGATCGTCTGTATCGGCTGCTGGGCTTGATCGAGCGCGGCTTGCGCGACGTCGACGGCGTTGCCCTGTATGTGCTCGACGACCTCGGTACACACCTGAGGCTCGTGGAGCAGCGCCACCGCGTCCACGGCGACGTCGACGTCGACAATCACAGCACCCTCGCCCTCGGCGCGCGCGGCGTTGGCCCTGCTGGGTTGCTCGGGCTCGCGCTGCAGCGAAAAGCACCGCTGCGGGTCGTCGACCACGAGGGCACCGCCGTCCGCGCCCACCGACGCACGGGCCCTGCCCCGCAAAGCACGCTGTGTGTGCCGCTGCTGGCGGCCGGCGGCAGTGCCGCAACCGGTGTGCTCGTCGTCGATCGCGTCGCGGCGGTGGCCTTCACCGACGACGACGAAGCCTTTGTTCGCGCCGCCACGGCTGAAGTGCTCGATGGCCTCGCCACCGAAGCGCTGTTCGACGCCCTCGACGCTGAGCGACGCCGCACCGAGCGCGTGTTCGCCGCCACGCGCGCGCTTGCTGGTGTGACGCGCGCCGCCGACGTGCAGCGAACGGCCGCCCTCGCGATTGGCGAGCTGTGCGCGGGTGTGGCGATCGTCGACATCGATGCGCGCCACAACAGTTTCGTCGTTGGCCACGCCGCCGGCATTTTGGCAGCGCTCGACCAACACCGCGGCGACCTCGAGGCGTCGTCGTTTGCGTCGCGGGTGCTCGTTGAGGGCGTGGCCCTGCCCCACACCGCCCTCGAGAAGGCAACACCGCGGCCGCTGTTGGGCAGCGACCCCGTCACGTGCGCCGACCTCGGCGACTTGCGCGTGGTGCCGCTGCTCGCGGCGGGCGATGCCCACGGCATGATCATCGTCGCCACCCGCCCGGGTGAGCGCTTGCGCAAAGAGGTTGTCGACGCCGTGGTCGCCATCGCCGACGTGCTCGCCCTCGCGTTGGCCTCGGCGCGCGCGTTCGACGCCGTGGAGCGCAAGGCCACCACCGACGGGCTCACCGGCGTGTGGAACCGCCGCACCCTCGACGAAAAGCTCGTAGAGGCCGTCGCCCGCGCCCGCCGCTCGGGTGCGCCGTTGTGCGTGATGATCACCGACGTCGACCACTTCAAAAGCGTCAACGACACCTGGGGACACGCCACCGGCGACGAGGTGCTCAAAGGCGTCGCCCGCAGCCTGCAGGCCCAGGCCCGAGGCACCGACATTGTCGCGCGCCTGGGCGGCGAAGAATTCGTCGTCGTCTGCGAGGCCACCGACATCGCGGGCGCCACCATCGTCGCCGAGCGGATGCGCCTGGCACTCAAGGCGTTGCAGTTCGCGACGCCGAAAGGCCCGCTGTCGGTCACATCGTCTTTCGGTGTGGCGCGCCTGTTGGCCGACGACGGCGACGGCCACCCAACCCTCGAACACGCCGACAAGCAGCTGTACAAGGCGAAGCAACAGGGCCGCGACCGCGTCGTTGCCGACTGAGCCTGGCTTCGAGTCGTTTCGAGATATCCACGACAACCATTTGATTTCACGATGGAATCTGTCGCCGCACTCAACCAACATGCACGCACCGAGCGCGCGTGCGGCGGAGTGGATGTCGGACGGGGAGGTCGCGACAGCTTCGTCGTTTTTGCAGCGGTGCCGCGGACACCGTTGCTGCAGCCTTTGGTTGGCGTGCCCGGCGCAGGAAGACCCCTGCGGGCCCGGGGTGGTTTGGTGGAACCGGCGCGGCGCAAGCCGTGTCTGGTACGTCTGTGGGGGAGGGCAGACGTTTGACACTTCGCCCGTCGGG
>JBIKRQ010000328.1:0-7254 GCA_044349155.1 Myxococcota bacterium | reverse complement strand
CGACGACAGCGACGACAGCGACGACAGCGACGACAGCGACGACAGCGACGACAGCGACGACAGCGACGACAGCGACGACAGCGACGACAGCGACGACAGCGACGACAGACGACACCAAAGAACGAAGCGAAGTGAGGCGCCCCTGCCCAAAGCGCGCCCGCTCCGCTACATCTGCACAACGTGAATGCCGTCGCAGCACCTGTGGCTTCGTCGCAACGCCCCCCGGCCGTGCTCCGCCTCAGTTGGGAACGACCGCTGCGCGCGTGGTCGACGTGGTGGTCGACACTGCAACCAACCCTCGCCACCCTCGCTGCGGGCTTGCCCGGCTGGCAGTTGCGCGTGGTGCTGCCCCTCGAGGTCGACGACCACGCCGACGACGCCGTGCTGCTCGAGGTGTGTCGCCAGTTGGCTGGTGTGCACGTCGGCGTCGATCTGTCGCCGCGGGTCGGCGGGTTGCGCGCGTTGAACACCATGACGGCCTCCACGTTTCAAGCGCGCCTGTTGGCCTCGCTCGAGGTGTTGAACGGCGGCCTGCACGAGATCGCGGCGTTGGGCATTTCGCCCGGCGTGATGGTGCACCTCGAGCCTTCCGAGCCGCAGGTGGGGGCCGTGTTGGCGGTCTCGAACGCCACAACCGTGGGCCGGCGGCTGCGCGGCGTGACGATGACGATTGCCGGCGTGGCTAGCGCCATCTGGACCGCACGTCAGGGTCGACGCGATCTGCTCGAGCTCGTGCGCGATCTGCGCGCGTTGCCGTGGCCGGTGATCGCCACATCGCCACCACCGCTGCTGCCGCTCGACACCATCGCCGGCGCGCGCGCGTTGCCGTGGTTGCTCGGTTGCCCCGATACCTGGGGCGACGACGTCGACGGTGGCTTGTTCGGCCCCACCGCGGCTTTGTGTTTTGCCCCGCTGTTGGGCTCGGTGGTGGGCGCGCGCGATCGCGTTGAACAACACCGTGCACTCACGTTGTGGGCCGCACGACACCGCGAACACAGCGCTGCGGTCTGCCTTGGCCCGTTCGCATCGCCGGCTGGTTTCACGATTGGTGACGACGTCGTGTACCAAAGCCCCGGGCATCTACGGCAAGACCTGCAAGCCGTGCGGGCCCTCGGCTTTGTCGACATCACCCTCACGGGGTTTGATGGTCTGCTGCTGGGCCGCGACGACGTGCTGCGTTCCGCCGACGAACGCCGCGCCTGGCTGCACGCCGTGACCGACAGCGCCGTCAGCGACGTGGCCGCCGCATGATGAACAGCCGAGGGCTGGTCGACATGACGTGGCTGCCTCCGGGCTGAGGCCCACTTCGCAGTTTCGCGAATTTGAATTCGCCCGCAAGCGGTCGAATCGTACAAGCGCGCAGCCAACCACGCCGCAACACGCCGCAGCGCAGCATCCGCCGTTGGCCCCTTGCTGGCCCGTTGCTGACCCGTCGCTGACCCGTTGCTGGCCCGTTGCTCTTGGCCGCGCAGCGCGCGAAAGTCCGGTCATGTCCGAGATCTCGCGCTCTTCCAGCCGTGTCGCCGCCCACACCACCACGCATGCGCCAACCGCTGCAGCCCCCGCCGCTGCTGCAGAAGCCGTACACGACGCGCCTGCGGTGTCTGGTGACGTCGTCGAGCGCCGTCGCGACGGCAGCGCCCCAACGGTGGCGCCCAAAGCGTCAACGCCAGCACCAGCCGCCAACGTGAACGTGAAGCGTGGGTTGTCGGCAAAGCCGTACGACCCCAACGCCGACGTCGCCAAGCTCTACACCGCCATGAAGGGCGGCATGACTGGCTTTGGCACCGACGAAGCGGTCATCGCCGACGTGCTGCGCAACAAGACTCCCGACCAGGTCAAAGCCCTGCGCGCCGCCTACGCCGACCGCTACCCCGGCCGCAGCCTCGACGGCGACATCAAAGACGAGCTCAGCGGCGGCGATCTCAAGTCGGCCCTTACCGTGCTGAACGCCAAAACCGCGGCCGTGCCGACGGTGTCGGTGAAGGATCCCGCCGCGTTGTTGTCGACGTTGTCGACGGCGTCTCCTGCTGAGCGCGCGACCATCGCGGCCGCACACCAGAAGAGCACGGGCAAGAGCCTCGAAGCCGACGTGGCCCGCCACCTCAGCGGCAACGACGCGGTGCGCGCGCGCGCCTTGCTCGCCAACAACGACGCGCTCGATCAAGCCGCCCAATTGCATGCGGCGATGAAGGGCATGGGCACCGACGAGAAAGCCATCGACGACGTGCTTGGCAAAGCATCGCCCGAGTCGCGCCGTGCCATCGAGCAGAGCTTTCAAAAAGAGTACGGCTCGTCGCTGCGCGAAGCGTTGCACAAGGAGTTGTCGGGCCCCGATCTCGACCTCGCCATCGCGCACCTCAACGACGACGCTGGCGCCGCCACCGCTGCTCATTTGCAGCAAGCGCTCTCGGGCATTGGCACCGACCACGCGGCCCTTGAACGCGCCTACGTGGGCACCACGCCTGCCGATCGTGAACGCGCCGCGGCGCTGTTTGCCACAAAGACCGGCCACAGCCTCGATGCAGCCTTCGCCCGCGACCTGCGCGGCCGCGACCTCGACGACGCGCGCACCCTCGCCAAAGACGGCCAGCTCAGCGACGTGCAGCGCCTCGACCGCGCGATGCGCAACAGCGGCACGAACGAAGGCGAACTCAAGAGTGTCCTCGAGGGCAAAACGAAGGCCGAGATCGACACCATCGCCACTGGCTATCAGGCCCGCACCGGCCGCGCCCTGCACGACGACGTGCGTGGTGAGCTCGCTGGGCGCGACCGCTTCGACGTCGAGATGCTCCTGCGCGGCACGCCCGATCTCAGCACCGACGCGGGCCTCAAAGAGGCCGTCGCCCGTGCTGTCGAAACGCGGCAGTTTGAACGCGGCGGCCTTGGCAACCTGGTGGGCAACGCGATGACCGCCCTTGGCGGCAACGGCTCGGTCCTCGACGAGAGCACGACGCGTCTCGAGCAGGCGCTGTCGACCGCCACGCAGCCTGATGGTTCGTTGTCGACCGCAGGGGCCGATCGCCTGCGCACGTTGCTCGGCTACCACCGCGGCGACGTCGACTCCTTCCGCGAAGCCCGCGACAGCGCCGCCAATGCCGCAGGCACCACCGCCGCGATGGTGGCCGGTGTCGCCGTCACGGTGGTCACCGCGGGCGCTGCGGCCCCGTTGGTGATTGCCGCTGGTACGGCCGCGGGTGCAGCAGCAAAGACCGTGGTGGGCGTGGCGGTGCGCGGTTCAGCCACCGAAGACGCCGCGTGGAGCGACGTGCGCAAGGGCGCTGTCGACGGCCTCGCCGGTGCCGTGGGCGGTGTGGCCTCGCGCGGCGTGGCCAACGTCGTCAGCAAGACCATGTCGATGGGCGAGAGCGCTGTGGCCCGCGCAGGCATGCGTGTCGCTGCACAAGCCGAAGGCGTGGTCGAGCGCGGCTTTGTCGGCAAGACCGTTGAGCAGGTGCTCACGGGTGGTGTGAAGGGCACCGTCGCGGGCGGGACCACCGGTGCAGCCGGCAGCATCGTCGACCCCAACACCTACAAGGGCGACCTGGCCTCGACGTTGTCGACGGTGGCCACGCAAACCGCGAAGGGCGCCTTCGCGGGTGCGGCCAGCGGTTTGAACCCGACCAAGGCCGTCGCGGGCAACGCTGTCGGCAAAATCGCGCCCCATGTGCAAAAGGCGAGCGACGCGCTGTTGGCAAAGGCGGGCCTCGACGTGCGTACCCAGGTGCAACGCCTCGCCGAGCACAACGGCGTCCTGCAACAAACCACCGCCAAGCTCGTGCAAGACACGCCGTCCAACATCGCCACCGCCGCAGCCGCATCGTCGTTGCAGGCGCTGTTGACGGGCCGCCCTGAAGACATGTTGTCGGCCGCCGCGAGGGGCGCACTCGACAAGACCGAAGGCACCGCGAAAGACGTCGCTGTCGACGTGGCGAAGGAAACCGTGCGGCGCACGATCCGCCGTCCCTGACGAAGCGCGATGCTCTTTCGACGCTCAAGAAAAAGCGCGCCAGATGGCGCGCTTTTCATGTGCGGCGAGCAGCGGGCGTGGCCTCAGCGACGACGACCAAAGCCGCGGCCGAAGCCACCTCGGCTGCGCGGTGGAGCTGCGCTCTTCGTCGTCGACTTCAAGCGCGAGCTG
This sequence comes from Myxococcota bacterium, assembly GCA_044349155.1. GTDB lineage: Bacteria > Myxococcota > UBA727 > UBA727 > VGSZ01 > VGSZ01. The sequence goes on along the minus strand of JBIKRQ010000328.1, from coordinate 3,113 downwards.
CCAACACCTTTGCCCGAGCTCTTCATCCCCGACGTCGACTTCGAGTAGCCCGACGTCGACAGCTTCGCCGCCTGCGGTGCCTTGCCGTGTTGCTGCGTGTAGCTGCTTGCCGCCTCGGTGCGGGTAGCGCCGCTGCCACCAAAGCCCATCATGCTGCCGCCCATGTACGGCGGCGGGTAGTAGTAGCGCGGGCCGAACAACATGTTGCCCACCGCAGCACCCGCCATCGCCGACATAAACGGCGACCACGTCGACGAATGCTGCTGCACCACCACCGTGCGGCCATCGCGTTCTTCGACTTCGTTGTGCGTGTACTGGATCGCAAATTCCGTGGGCAGGACGGCTGCCGTGCCCGTGGCGTCGACGACGAGGCGCGGCTTGGTGTTGCCAGCGGCCACGTCTTCATCGCTGATGCGCGCGAGCTTGAGCTCGGTGTTCGTGTACAGCGGCACCGTCGACGGCGGCGGATCGAGCAGGAAGACGCGGTAGGCGCCATCAGCGTCGTCGTAGGCAATCGACTGGATCTGGTACGTGCCCGCGGGCAACGGCGGCGAGTTCTTCACCGGTGCGGCGCGTTCAACGCGTTCGCTGTCGTTGTCGCGGAAACAACCAACGGTCGCCCCCAGCACCGTCGTCAACGACAGCACCGAGAGGATCGAAAAAACACGGGACAGGTTCGACATGGACAACTCCTGAAGTTCGGATGCGGTCAGATGTTGGTGAGCTCGGGGAACAGCACGAGCATCTGTTCATCCGTGAGGCGGTCGTCGACGTTGGCGGGGGCGACGTGGATGTGGGCCGACAACAGCGCGTCGCGTTCGTGCAGTGCGACGAGGCCACGCAGCACACGAGCGAGGTCGAGGCGATCGTTGAGTTCGCGCTCGATGTCTGCGTCTTCGCCCTGGTACGCCGCCGTGAGCATGACGACGCAGCGACGCTCGTGGCTGGTGCCGTCAGCTGCCGAGCGCGGCAGCTCCTCGCTGCTGCTGCCCGCGTAGCGCGACGACAAATCGGCGAACACTTCGGCCACCTGGGCCGCAGCATCTTCCTCGCTGTCAAACACGTCGCCACCCACGGCGGCGGCGGTCCACTGCGTTTCGTGGTCCATCAGCAAGCGCGCGGTGTCGGCGAGGGCCTGCGAGGCGCCGGCGAAGGTGTCGAGGCCAGCACCCTCGTCGTGCTCAAGCCGTTGGGCGGTGCGCCCGATCTTCACGATCGCTGGCACAAACGCCTCACCGTCGACAGCGACGAGCACAGTGGCCACCACGTGACGCTTCTTCTTTTTGCCGAATCCGAAAATCATGCGCTTCATGTAGCCACGACGACGTCGCGGTCAACGTCGTCGACGTGCATTGCTGTTCCAAACGGCGCGCAGCGATTGGAACAAACTTCGCCGCAGAGTCGGATATGCCAAGAGCATGAGCATCAAGCCCGCCGACCAGGAGCCCGCCACGCCCGCCATGATGGAGTCTGAAGCCCTGCGCGCGGCCGAGGCCCAGGCTGTTGCGGAGCGGCGTGCCGAGCGGCGTGCGACGAGGGCAACCGGCCTGCAGGTCGTTGGCAGCTTTACCGTTGCGATCCTGCTCGGCGGCCTGGGGATCCGGTACCTGTCACCCACGCCAGCGTCGCCGAGCACCGAGCGCTATCGACCAGCGCTGGCGGCACGCACTGGTGAGCTCGCGTTTCTGGCGACGGCCGACGACGGCCACTCCGCCGTCTGGCGCTACAAGAGCCCGGTCCGCGACGCGGCAAAGCTCATGCTGGGCAAGGCGGGTCGTCGAGACGTCAAGACGCTCAGCGCCGCCGCCGACATCTCGGGGTTCACGGGCCCCGCACCAGCGGAGCTGGCGTTTACGCAAACGGGCAACGACGTCCACGTCGTGGTCGACGGCGTCACGCGTACTTTGCGATTTCAGACGTTCGATGAGCCCTGCCTCGCAGACGCTGCCGAGCAAACGCGGAACTGGAAGCTGTGTGAAACGAACGTCGGCGAAGGGGCCCCCGCGTGCGTGACAGCCCCCGAGCTCACGCTCTACTGCCTCTCCGCCGAGCCGCGCCTGGTGTCGCTGCACCGCAGTGGCGACGTGCTGTGGGTGATTCAAACCCTTGGCTTCCCGCCAAGGGTTTGAATCATCAATACTATTCGGGCGCGGAGCGCCCGAATTGCCGAGCGCCCGATGCCCCTCACGCCACGCATGGCGGCGGGTGCGGTGATGCCCACGCTCTTTGCTCATCCCTGAGCGAAAGCGGCGTCGTCGACGCGTGTCGACGACGCCGGTGTGTCACGCGTCAGGCGGCGACCGCCGGCTGTTCGGCGAGTTGCTTTTCGATGTCGGCGATCATCGACGCGGGTTCGTCGGTGGGGGCGTAGCGGCGCACAACGTTGCCGGCGCGGTCGACGAGGAACTTGGTGAAGTTCCACTTGATGCTCTCGCTGCCGAGCAGGCCGGGAGCTGCCTTCTTCAACGCCACAAACAGCGGGTGCGTGTCAGCGCCGTTGACCTCGATCTTCGAGAACATCGGGAACGTCACGCCCCACGTGAGGCGGCAGTACTCGGCGATCTCGGCCTCTTTGCCCGGCTCTTGATTGCCAAACTGATCGCAGGGGAAGCCAAGGATGACGAGCCCCTTGTCTTTGTACTGCTTGTAGAGCGCTTCGAGGCCATCGTACTGGGGCGTGAGCCCGCACTTGCTGGCGACGTTGACGACGAGCAACACGTTGCCCGCCCAATCGCGCAGCGGACGCAGTTCACCCGTGATGGTGCGAGCTTCGATGTCGAACAAAGTCATGGCGTTCTCCGGTTGCTGGTGGACAGGACTGAGGGTGTGTTGTCGTTGCTGACGTTGCTGACGTCGTCGTCGTCTTCGCCCGGCACGCCGCGCGGCGGGGCCTGCAAACCAATCAGCGTGCGCAGTTGTTGCCGCAGTCCCTGCAGGGCCACGGCGTCGTCGGCGGTGACCGGGCCGTGGCGTTCCAGCAGGCGACACATCAGCGCTTCGGGCACCTGCAACGCTTTGGCGCGCAACGCTTCGCCTTTGGCGGTGATGGCGACGATGACGCGGCGGGCGTCGTCGGGGTCGGTGGTCTTTTTTACGAGCCGCTGACGCTCGAG
>JBIKRQ010000326.1:0-7261 GCA_044349155.1 Myxococcota bacterium | reverse complement strand
GCCCCATGATCAAGTCCTGCACCCCCTGGCTCTTTGCCCTCGCCGTCTGCGCCACACCTGCGCTCGCTGACGACGCCGTCACCGCCACTGCGACCATCGAGACCGCGCCTGTTGCGCCGGTTGCGGTACCGGTAGCTCCGGTAGCGGACGCACCGGCAAAAGAAGAAGTCTGCAACGACAAGGTCGACAACGACGGCGACTCCGTCCTCGACTGCGGCGACAGCGACTGCAAAGACGAGAGCTACTGCAAGGCCGACGGCAAGCCCGAAGGCGGCAACGCCCGCTGCAGCGACTGGATCGACAACGACGGCGACGGCCAGATCGATTGCGAAGATCAAGAGTGCAAGCTCGCGTCGGTCACCGTGTGTAACGGCAGCTGGCAGGGCGACCTCGAGGGCACCGGCGGCGACGGCGCAGCCCACACCACCAACGGCGGCGAACACGAAGCCGGCGACAGCGACGCACCTGCGGGCAACAAGCGCCTGTACAGCGGCGATGTGGAGCAGCCCGACAGCGCTGAAGGCGTTGGTTTTGTGGGCATCCGCTTCGGCATCGTGGCGGCCGTGCAGCAGCTGTTGACGTCGACGAACGCTCAGGTCCAGGATGACTACACCAACCGCATCGAGACCCGCTTCGACACGCTGCAGCTGCGTGCGTTCGGTAACCTGCCGCTGCTCGAAGACAGCTTCTTTTTGCTGTCGATCGCTGCGGCCCAGTCGCCGCGCATCAGCTTCGCGCTGTTTCAGTTCCCGCTCGGCAACGGCCACTACATGAACATCAACACGGGTGGCGGCACGTTGTCGACGCAGCCGCTGGTGTCGGTGGCCAAGCTGCCCCTGCTCGATCGCCCCACCTACTTCACCAAGCCTTTTGACCAGTTCCTCGACGCCGGCGTCGAAGTGAACGGCCCCGTCATTTTGAACCTGCTGCGCTACCGCGTGATGGCGGGTGGCGGCACGGGTCTGGGCGGCACGTTCGGCGGTCGCCTGTTCGAAGACGCCACCATCAACCCGACGTTCACCGTCGGTGGTCAGCTGTGGTTCACGCCGGTGGGCATCTACAACCGCTTCGACTCGCCGTTTCTCTACCGCCCGGTTCCCCAGGCTGTCGCGCTGGCGTTGGGCACGAAGTACGAGCAGCGCGAGGCTGAGCGCTTCCCCGCCGTGCACGCCACCGCCGTCTACCGTCATGGCATTTTCGCCGCGCTGGGTGAGACCTACAGCAAGGCCGAGTTGAACTACGGCTCGTTGCAGATGGCGAACTACCTCCAGCTCGGCGTGCTCGTGGTGCCCGAGATGTTCTTCCTCGCTGCCGACGTCGGCCACTTCATGTCGTCTGACCCGGGCATGCTCACCAGCGTCACCGGCATCAAGACCGATGGCGATGCCAGCACCCTGCCAAACGCCCTCAAGCGTCAGGTCAACAGCTACCAGGCGCGCGGTGCCTTGCACTGGTTCTTCTGGCGCCAAAACGGCGTGATGTCGGCCCGCTACAGCTTCACGCAGAGCGACGCGGTGCCGCTGGGTGCGCAAGCCGATCGCAAGTTCCCGGTCATCACCAACGAGGTCACGCTGCAGGCCCAGATTCGCTTCTGAGCAGCGACTTGGGTTCACGACAAACCGCCGCCCTTCGCGGCGGTTTTTCGTTTCCACCCGTTGCGCACCAACGTCCACGACGTAGCTGTGGCGTCGTGCTTCACCTCGACGGCAACACCTCGACCGCGTGGGTTGACCACGCCATCGCCCACCTCGGCGCGGTCCTCGTCGACCATGCCCACTGCGAGCAGAAGGCGGCGGTCACCGCGTTGTCGTTTGTGTCGAAGTACCCAGACGACCCGCGGCTGGTCGTGTCGTTGTCGGAGCTGGCGCGCGACGAGGCTGGCCACTTCGCCCGCGTCACGCGCTTGTGCATCGAGCGCGGCCTTGAGCTGGGGCACCCCGAAAAAGACCCGTACGTCGTGGGCCTGCTGGCCGCCACGAAGACCGCCAACGTCCTCGACAGCCGCGTGGATCGCCTGCTCGCGAGTGCGCTGGTCGAGGGGCGCTCGTGTGAGCGCCTGCAACTGCTGGCCAAAGCCCTGCCCGAGCACAAGGGCGAGCCCTTCGTCGACGACGCCATCTGCGCCCTGTACGACGACCTCTGGCGCGAAGAAGCCACGCACCACCTGCTGTTTATCGAACTCGCAGAACGCTCCCTGAGCCGCGCAGGCATCAACAACGCGCGGGCCCAGGTGCAAGAGCGGCTCACGGCGTTGGCGGCCGTAGAGGGGCGCCTGGTGCGCGAGCTGCCCATCCGCGCCGCCATCCACTGACCAGCGAACGGTCCGGTCCGCTCAGTCGACGGTGACGAGCAGCCACTTGGCGTTGCTCTTGTCGACCACGGTGATGCGGCTTTCGCCGTTTTTGCCGAGGGCTGCCTTCAGGCCGTCGAAGCGATCGGTTTGCACGAGCACGAACTCGCGGCCAGGCTCAGCCACCAGCAGGCGCAGGTCGGCTGCATTCTTTTTGATCTGGATCTCGTGGCTTTTTGAGTAGAAGGCTTCGCCCTTCCAATCCATCTGATACGCAATCAGCTTCTCGTCGCCCTGTCGCAGATCGAAGTACGTTTGGAGCAGCCAGCGCTGCGACCAGTGGGCACTCGCCCGCGCCAGCACCACCTGCACCGCCCCCACCGACAGCAGCACCGCCCCGACCACCAGCCCGGTGATCAAGGGCCGCGAGAGCCCGGCTGGCACGTCGAGCAGTGAAGCTGGTGCGCTCTTTCTCGACGCGACCGCTGCCGCGCTGGTGCCCACCACGTGCGGCGAGTGGAAAGTCGATTGGTCTGCCGCATCGATCGGCTGCCCACGCCACAACCACCACAACAACAGCACCACCGGCGCACCAATAGCCAGCACGCCCAGCACCACTGGCATCACCCGAAACAGCGGCAGCGTAGATGCAATACCGGGCACCGAAATAGCGTCAATGGTGTCAACTGGGAAGTAGTACTCTGGCTTGTACCCTTTATAGTGGTACGTAAAGAGGTCGAGCCACTCCCACGGTGAGGTCTGCAGCTCGCGCAGCACGATCGCGGTGGTGATCGCGGCAAACCCGCCCACCACCACCCAGTGACGCGCTCCCGCGGTCGCCAGCCGGTCGAGCAGAAAGCCCACGAGCAGCGCTGCCGGGACCACGGCGGGCAAGGCGTAGTGGTGAAACTTGGTGGTGGTGGCTGCGAAGAACAAGAACACGACGAAGAACCAGACCACGACGACGACGTTGAACGCCGCTGCGCGATCGGTGGCCCGCTGCCGCACCGTGTGCAGCCCCTCGAACGCCGCCACGGGCACAAAGCCCGCCCACGGCACCATGCCGAAGCCGAGGTAGCGCACGTAGTATTCGAGGCCGCCGCGGTCGCCGTGCACGCCCACGCCCACGCGCCCGAGCAGGTCGTACAGCACAAAGCGCTGAAACCACGTCTTTCGCGACTCATCGAGCCCGTCGTACGCGAGCATGACCAGCGGCCAGGGGGCGCCCACGGCGAGAAACACCGCGGTAGCCGCCACCACGCCAGGCATGCGCAGCAGCGACGTCAGCCCCGAAACGCCGTGCACCAGCAGGAGGGCGACGACGGCGACCAGGCCCAACACCGCGAAGCCCACGGGCCCTTTGGCCAACACCGACAGGGCGGCGAACATGGCCGAGGCGAGCAACAACGGGTTCTTCGCGCGTCGTCGCAAGAGCACGCCGCCCACGACGACAACGGCCACGCCCACCACACCCAGCACAAGCCGCGTGGTGCGTTCACTGCCAAGCAGATCGACGCGGTTGAGGAACGCGCCGGTGCGCGCGATCTCCCACACCTGAGGGGCCACAACAGCGACGATCACGACGGCCAACCACGCAGGGATCGGCAACCGCTGCAGGCGATCGCGGTCGTCGTCGAACAGCACGACGATCAACAACAACAACGCGATCGACGACGTGGCCACATACGGCATGTCGGTGATCGCCTGCCGCGACAAGAACGCCCAAAACGGCGACGTCGCGAGCACCAACGCCGACAACGTCGCGAGCCGCCGGCTCCACATGCGCCGCGCCACCAACCACACCGCAGCGATGGTCGAAATGCCCAACAGGGCCGACGGCAACCGCCCCACGAACTCGATGCCCGCGGGCATGGGCCCTGGCCCGTCGGCCCCCAACAGGGCGTACAGCGGCGCCGTCAGCCAGAACAGCAAGATGGGCTTGCTGAAGAAGTGGGCGTCTTTCCAAAACGGGTACAGGTAGTCGTCGCGGACCACCATCTGCCGCGCGACCTCGCCGTAGTCGGTCTCCCACGGGTCGAAGTACCCGGTGGCCCCGAGCAGCGGCAAAATCACGCCACACGCCACGCCGAGCACCAGCAGAAAGCTGAAGCGATCGTGGCGGCGCTCCTCGTCGCTGTCGACGGTCAAAACAACACCGCCCGCCGTGGCAGCAACCACAGCGGACGGCGGTGACGTCGACGTTGTCGTCGAGGCCAAAGGCTACTCTTCCTCGATCTCGAGCTCGGCTTCGAGCATCTCGTCGGTCGGATCGACCTCGTCGGTCTCGAGCAGCAGTTCGTCGTCGTCGCCCTCGGCGGCGCGGCCGTCGAGTTCGAGGTATTTGCCACGCTTCTTCTGGATGTTCGTGACGATCTTCGTGACCGTGACGATGTCACCCGAGTAGACGCGGTCGACCAACTTGGTGTCGGCCAACAGGTGCAGCGCTTCGTCGATCGCCTGCGCCGACGTCGCCGACACGCGGTTGGGAAACAGGGCTTCCCACACGCCGTAGCGGCCCAGCGGCTTCATGTGGCTGTCGAGGAAGCGGCGGTAGTCGCTGCCCGGACGAAGGTCGAGGCGCTTGCTGCCGCGGCCCTTCTGGGTGCGGTAGGTCTCGTAGTACAGCTCGCACAAGCTGTCGGCGGCCTCCTGACGCCAGTCATCGTCTTCTTCGCCGCCCTTGCGCTCGCGGGCGTCGTCATCAAGGAGCCTTTTCCAATCGACCATTGCGCTCTCGCTCTCCCCTCTGGGAACACCAGAGACGACCACCACGGGTCGTCGTTGTCGCGGCGCACCGTAGCGGAGAATGAGCAGTTGTGCAGGTTTCTTCGGCGGCTTTTTTGATCCGGGCGGGGAGGTTTCCGCCCGCTCCTCAGAGACTCGCCTCGGCGACAAACCCCAAGCCGGAGTCGTCAGGCGTGCCGCAAGAACGCCGCTTCGAGCAGCAGCCACACGGCACTGACCACCAGCACGACGTCAATGATGCTGCGGAAGGCCGTCGCCGGCACCCGCTGTAACAGCCTTGGCCCCACCACCACTGCCAACACCGCCAACACGCCCAACAGGCCCGCCAGGGGCAGCAGGCGCAACGGCAGCGCGTTGGTATTGATGTACGCGGGGATTTTCGCGAGCTGCAGGAACACGGCAAACACGGCAACGGTGCCAACAAATGCCGCTTTTTCAAGCCCATAGCCCCGCAGGCCGATCGCGGTGGGCGGCCCAGCAGCCCCACACAAACCCGAGATCACGCCGGTCACGGCACCCCACAGAAACAAGCCGCGGTCGCTGATCGGCCGGGCCGGACCGCTGCGAAAACGGTCGACAGCCACGCTCAGCAGCACGAGGACGGCCACCGACACCAGGATGAGCCGATCGTCGACCCGCGACGACCACAACGCGCTCAAGAACGCTGCCGGCAACGCCAGCGCACTCACCAGCAGGAAGGCACGCCAGTGGATGTCGCGGCGGTACACCCACATCTTGCCGAGGTTGTTCACGAGCATGACGGGGGCGCTGACGGCGACGGCCTGCACTGGGGGCAGCACCATCGACAACAACGGAATCAGCAACACCACGCCGCCAATGCCAAACACCGCACTCACGACGAAGCCGAAGAAGCCGACGACGCAGGTCAGCAGCAGAAACGGCGGTGAGAGCCCAAACAGGTCGACGAGGCCGTCGCTCATGCTGCGCGTTGACACACGGCGCTGTCGATGTCGATCGTGGAGCTGCCGATCACCCCGCAAGGCGGCGGGCGACGTCGACCACCTCGTCGAGGCGCTCGACCACCGCGAAGTGATCGCGGCTCAGCTTCGTCGTCAGCGAGGCGGCGCTGGCGCCCCCGACCAGCAGTGGCACCCGACGTGCGGGGCCGTCTTGCAAGACGGGAACGAGCGTTGCTGCGGCCTGCGCCGACAGCGGATTCGTCACTGCCATCACCACGATCGCGGGCATGGTGGTTTCGATCGACATGACGAGGTCTTTGGCCGGCAAATCGGCACCCAGGATGGTCACGACGAAGCCGTTGGTCTTGAGCGCCAACGCTGCCGCGAACAGGCCCACCTCGTGGCGCTCGTCGGGGGGGCACACGCACAACGCCAGGCGGCCACCAGCAGGCTGCGGCGTTGCCTGCAGCACCGACAGCACGCGCGCGGTGACCATCTTTTCGACGAAGTGCTCGACGGCGATCGGCAACTGCCCTGCATGCCACAGATCGCCCACATGCTTCATCAACGGCAGGTAGATGGTGTGCACGACTTCGCTGCCGTCGGTGACGAGCAGGGGTCGATCGAGCAGATGAGCGACACGACGCTCGTCGAGCGCACGCGCCGCGTCGACGATCTCGTCGATCAGCAGCATCGCCTGCTGCCCCACCGTCGACGTCGCAACCACCGGCCCAAGGCGGTCGGCCTCGTCGAAGATGCCATCGCGGCCAAGACGAACAATGGTGCCGATGCGCATGCCGTGATCGACGAGCCGCTTCACCGCCTTCAACAACGTGACGTCGTCTTCGCTGTACAAGCGGTGCCCACCCTCGGTGCGACCGGGGGCAAGCAGCTCGTAGCGGCGCTCCCAGATGCGCAGGGTTTCGGGCGGAATGTTGGCAAGACGGGCTGCAGTCCCGATCGCGTACGGCTTCAGGGCAACAACGCGGCCACCCGTCGCAGGAGCGGGGACGTTGTCGTCGGCGGAAGAGGGATGACGTGTCATGGTGGTGTGCCTGCGATGCCGGCACCTGCCAGATCGTCACATCTCGCGACGAGAATGTTTGTCCAGGTTTGAAGCGAAACCGGCTTTTGCGGTTGTGTCGCCGAGGCGATTCTTGCCAGACGATCGCGGAAACACCCGAGGCGCTTGACCACTGCGCCTGTGCTCGGTAGGAGCCGGCCACGCGTCGTTGTCCCTTCAGACAGTCGCTGGTCCGCCTGCACCGCTCCTGGTGCCGGTTTTTCAAAGGTCCACGACGACAAC
>JBIKRQ010000044.1:0-26181 GCA_044349155.1 Myxococcota bacterium | reverse complement strand
GTGTGCTCACGCTCTCAGCTGCCGCGCTGAGCATTGGGCTTGGTGCGCTCACGCTCGCTGAACTGTTCTTTCCGGAGGGCTCATGACCGACAAGATTCCTGTGACCGTGCTGACCGGCTTTCTGGGCGCCGGCAAGACCACGCTGCTCAACCGCATCCTCAGCGAGCACCACGGCAAGCGCATTGCGGTGATTGAAAACGAGTTCGGCGAGATCGGCATCGACCAGGCCCTCGTGATCAACGCCGACGAAGAAGTCTTCGAGATGAACAACGGCTGCATCTGCTGCACCGTGCGCGGTGACCTCATCCGCATCCTCTCGAACCTGATGAAGCGCCGCGATCGCTTCGATCACATCCTGATCGAAACCACGGGGCTCGCCGATCCGGGCCCGGTCGCGCAAACCTTTTTCGTCGACGACGAAATACGCCGGCAGTTCCGCCTCGATGCTGTGGTGACCGTCGTTGATGCCCACCACGTGCACCTGCATCTGGAAGACTCGCGCGAGTGCCGCGAGCAGATCGCCTTCGCTGACCTGATCGTGCTGAACAAGGCCGACCTCGTCGACAAAGCAGCCCTCACCGCCGTGCGCGCGCAGATTGCGCAGATGAACCAACTCGCCCAGGTCACAACCGCCCGTTTCGGCGACGTCCCGATCGCCGCTCTGCTCGACGTCGGTGGCTTCGACCTCGCCCGCGCGGTGGCCACCAAGCCCACGTTCCTGTCGCCCGAGTATCCGTTTGAATGGGCTGGCACGTTCGAGCTGGCCGAAGGCGCGGTCACGATCGCCTTCGATGCGGGCCCCGATGACACCATCGACCTGCTCGCGCGTTTCGTCGACGAGGATGCAGGTGCGCACGCCGAGGCAGAGACCGCTTTGCGCCTGTGGACAACGTCATCGTCATCATCGCCGCGGTTGCCAGGGGCGGAGCTGTGCGTCGGCGACGACCGTATCTCCGTCGATGCCACGCGCGGCAGCACCATCCACCTGCGTGTGCCGCGCAGCGGACGCGTTGGTCTGTACACGCAACACCTGCCCGAGGAGTTTGCGTTGCGGCTGCTGCGCAACGACGCGGTCGTTCAGCCTGTCGCTGCCACCGAGTTCGCCGCCGCACACGTGCACGACAGCGAGGTCACCTCTGTGGGCATCCACGTCGACGGTGCTCTGGACGGCCAGAAGCTCAACGCCTGGTTGGGGACACTGTTGCGAAACAAGGGCAACGACATTTTTCGCATGAAGGGCATCTTGAACATCGACGGTGCCAACGAGCGCTTTGTGTTTCAGGGCGTGCACATGCTGTTCGACGGTCGCCCAGATCGCGCGTGGGGCGATGAGCCACGCAGCAACAGCATCGTCTTCATCGGCCGACATCTCGATCGTGCCGAACTCTCCGCAGGAGTACGCGCATGCCTGGTCTGATGGCCGACACGACTCGCGCGCCGACGCCAATGCCGGTCGCGTGGGAGGTCGACCTCGGCGACTACGTCGTCGTCATGGCGGTCTCGGATGATCGCGTCTTCATCGGCACCGGCGATGGCCATGTACACGCGCTCGACGTGCACACGGGGCAGCATTGCTGGCAACAGCACGCCCACGGCGGCGCCCTGCTCGCGCTGGCGGTATCGCCCGACGGGACGCGCATCGTCACGGGTGGCGCGGGTGCTGACATCAAGGTGTGGGACCGCAACGGTGCCCTGCGCGCCTGCATCGCGTTGCCAACGCGCAACTGGATCGAGCATCTGCAGTGGTCATCGACAGGGACGACGTTCGCGAGCGCGGCTGGCCGCGAGGTGCGCCTGCACAACATCGACGGTGCGGTCACCACAACGTGGGCGCTGGCCACAACGGTGTCGGCGCTCGCATTTCGCCACGACGGTGCAGCAGTGGCGGCGGCCTGCTACGGCGGCGTCAGCCTCTGGTCGCTGCGGCCGGAAAAGCATGGCGAGCTTCGGACGTTGCCGTGGAAGGGCTCGCTCGTGTCGTTGCGCTTCAGCCCCGATGGCAAGGTCATCGCGGGCGGCACGCAGGATGGCGCGGTCCACTTCTGGCGCCTCAACACCGGCGATGACTCCGAGATGAGCGGGTATCGCGCCAAGCCCCGTGCGATCGCGTTCTCCGACGACAGCCGCTGGTTGGCGACCGCCGGTGGAGAGATGCTCACGGTGTGGTCGTTTCGCGGCCGCGGTCCTGAGGGCACGGCCCCAGTCGAGCTGTTCGGCCACCGCAGCGTGTGCACGCAGCTCGCGTTTCAAGCCGGCAGCGACACGCTCGTGAGCGGCGACCTCGACGGTGTCGTGCTGCGTTGGGCGGCCCTGCCCGCACCGCGACCGCTCGCCGTGGGCCTGCTGCGCGCCGAAGTCACCGCTCTCGCCACCGCCGGCCCGCTGCTGCTTGGCGGTGATGCCACTGGGCGTGTGTGCGCCTGGCAGAACTGACACAGTGGGGCGTTGCTGTCATCGCGCTCCGATCCGCCGCGAGTCGGATCGAAGCGTGATTTCAAGCACTTACGAAACACAAGTCGCGCTTCGCGTCGGCGCGCGGAACTTGCACTGGCGTGTTCGACATCGCTGAACCTCCACCGCACCGGTGGCAGCGGCGACGTCGACAGCGAGCACGCCGCCGATGCAGCAGCCCACCGCAAGCCCCGCCGCAAGCCCCTGGCACACCACCACCGTCGACGACGTCGTCATCGGCCTGCACAGCGATGTGAAGCGCGGCCTTGCTGCGGCCGAAGTGGTGCTGCGCCAACAACGCGATGGCGCCAACGCCCTCGTCATCGCCGCCCCCACGCCGTGGTTCGTGGTGCTGCTGCACCAGTTCAAGAGCATGATGGTCCTGCTGTTGGTCGTGGCCACCATCGCTGCGTACGCGATGGGCGAAGTGCTCAATGGCTCTGCCGTCCTCATCGTCATTGTGATCAACGCGGGCGTGGGCTTTGCCGTCGAGCAAAAAGCAGCGCGCACGTTGAACGCGCTGCGCGAACTGCGCGTGCGAACAGCAACGGTGGTGCGCGATGGCACCCAATCGAGTGTTGAGGCCAGCACCCTCGTCGTCGGCGACCTCGTGCTGCTCGAGGCAGGCGCGCGCGTCCCGGCCGATGGCCGTGTGGTCGACGCCGTCTCTTTGTCGGTCGACGAAGCCGCACTCACCGGCGAATCGGTGCCGGTCGCAAAGGTCACCGCGGCCATGAGCGACCCTGGTGCGGTCCTCGCCGACCAACTCAACATGGTGCATTCGACGACGACGGTGACCGGCGGCCGCGGCCACATGTTGGTCACAGCGATCGGGGCAGCGACCGAGATTGGCCACATCAAGTCGTTGCTCGCCGACGAAGCCGACCGCGACACGCCACTGGAAAAGCAGCTCGCGCGCCTCGGACGCGGCATGGTGGTGATGGCGGCGCTGTTGATCGTCGTCATCGTCGCCATCGGCTGGGTTCGCGGCCACGACCTGCGCACCATGATCGAACTCGGTGTCGCGTTGGCAGTCGCCGCCGTGCCCGAGGGGCTTGCGGCCGTGTCGACGATGACGCTTGCCCTCGGCATGCAACGCATGGCGAAACGGGGTGCGCTGGTGCGGCGCTTGTCGGCGGTCGAAACCCTCGGCGCGACCACGGTCATCTGCAGCGACAAGACAGGCACGCTCACAAAAAACGAGATGACGCTGCGAGCGTTGACCCTCGCCGACAGCCGCGTCGTCGACATCACCGGCAGCGGCTACGGCACCGTGGGTACGTTGGCGGTCGCGGGCGCGCCCATCACGACAGGCGATGCCGCGTTGCTGCTGGCGCTGCGTGCAGGTGTTTTGTGTAACGACGCGCATCTCGAGAAGAAGCAGGACCTCACCACCGTCCTGGGCGACCCCACCGAAGGTGCATTGCTTGTGGCCGCCGAGAAGGCGGGGCTGGTGCTCGCGACGGTGACGTCGTCGTCACCGCGCCTCGCCGAGCAGCCGTTTACCAGCGAAACGCAGCGCATGGTCACCGTGCACGGCAGCGCTGCTGGCGACGAAGAGGTGTTCGTCAAAGGCGCGCCCGTCGTGGTGTTCGCGGCCTGCGGGTTCTCGCCCGAGGACCAGGCACGTTGGGATCAAGCCAACACAGCGCTCGCGGCGAAGGCGTGGCGGGTGCTCGCCATCGCTCACAAGCGCGTGCCAACGGGTGCGCATTCCGCAGCGATCGACGTCGATAGCGGCCTTGCCTTTGTCGGCCTGGTCGCCCTCGAAGACCCACTGCGCGATGAAGCGCGGGCCGCGATAGCAACCTGCCAAACCGCAGGCATTCGCACCGTGATGATCACCGGCGACCAGGTCACCACCGCTGCTGCCATCGCCCACCAACTCGGCATCGACATCGACGACAGCGGCAGCCCGCGCGCCACCCGCCGCGGCGGCGATCTCGCCAACCTCGACGAAGCCGGCTGGCTCACCACCGTGAAGTCCGCGGCGGTGTTCGCGCGCGTGACCGCCGAACAAAAAGTGCAGATCGTGAAGTCGCTGCAGCGCGCCGGCGACGTCGTCGCGATGACCGGCGATGGCGTCAACGATGCACCTGCCCTCAAAGCCGCCGACATCGGCGTGGCCATGGGCAAAAAGGGAAGTGCGGTCGCGCGCGACACGTCAGCGATGATCATCACCGACGACAACTTCGCCACCATCGTCGTCGCTGTTGAACAAGGCCGCGTCATCTACGCGAACATCCAGAAGTTCATCCTCTACTTGTTCTCGTGCAACCTCGCTGAGCTGCTCACGGTGTTTGTGTCGATCATGGTGGGCTGGCCCGTGCCGGTGTTGGCGCTGCAGTTGTTGTGGTTGAACATGATCACCGACGTGTTGCCCGCCTTCGCCCTCGCTCTCGACACCGCCGCCCCCGACATGATGAAGCGGTCGCCGCGCTCACCCAAAGCCTCGATCGTCAACAAGGTCATGCTCGCCGCCATCCTCTGGCAGGGTGCGGTCCTCGCTGCCGCCACGCTGGCCGCGTTCGCGATCGGTCGTCGGTGGTTCAGCAGCGACGAGCTGGTGCCCACCACCATGGCCTTCATGACCCTCGCCCTGTCGCAGATTCTGCATGCGTTCACAGCGCGCTCGCTGCGGTCGTCGTTGTTCGTCGACCTGTTCAGCAACCGCTGGCTGTGGGGTGCTGTCGCAGCCTGCCTGGCGTTGCAGGTCGCCGCCGTCGAGATTCCGCTGCTGCGCACCACGCTGCACACCGCGTCGTTGTCGTGGTCGTCGTGGGGCGTGGTCGTCGGCTGCTCCGTCGTACCGCTCGTGGTCAGCGAACTCGTCAAGCTCGTCGTGCGTGGCCTCGCAAAGCACCCTGTCGCGGCAGCGGCATGAGGGTGCACCCCTCGTGCAAACGCGGCATGCTTGGCGTGTTGCTACGACTGCTCACGATGTCGAGGAGCTGAGTGGTGTCACCCGACGAGCCCGTCCAACCGCGCGAAGGCCGCCTGCACCGTGTGCAGCGCGTGCTCGCGCGCGTGGTGGCGCGCGTGCTTGGGCTGGCGGCGTTGCTCACGGCACTGCTGGCGGTCGCCATCGTCGTCGTCGTGCACAACGCCATCGCGATCGTCGACTTCAACCTCGATCGCATCACCGCACTTGGCAGTGCCCACTTCAACCGGCCACTGCACATCACGTCGGTGCGCGGCACGTTGTGGCCAAAGCTCGACATCATCGTCGACGGCCTCGAGCTCGGCTCGCGCCTTCCTGGCGAACCACCGCTGCTGCAGTTGCCGTCGATTGAGGTTGCGTTTCAGACGGACCGCGCCCTGTGGTCGTGGGGCGAAGAGCTCATCACCGAGCGCGTGCGCCTCACGGGCGGACGCGTGCAGGTCCACCGCGACGTCGACGGCACCGTCGACATGGCCGAAGTCATCGCGCTGCTGCCGCCCCTTGATCCAAAGGACCTGCAGGGTGCAGTGATCGAAGCGGTCGACATCGACAACGTCGCGGTCACGTTCGTCGACGACAAAGACCTGCGCCTGCTCGCCGTCCACGACCTGCACGTCAGCTCGCGCACCATCGGCCTTGGCCGCCCCTTCGACGCCCAGCTCACCGCGCGCTGGGCCGGGCCCGAAGCCCCCATCGCTTTCACGGCACACGCCGACTTCGTGCCGCGCGACCTCGTGTTGTGGCCGCTGCCGAAAGCAGAACTCAATCTTACCATTGGCAACATCGAGATTGACGACGTCGTTGAAAACCTCGCGTTGCCGGTCATCTACACCGCCGGCACTGTCGATGTGCAGCTTGGCCTGCTGGCGAACGACGATCATCACCTGCAGCTGCTCGCCGATGTGCACGGCGTGGGCACCACCCCGCCGGTGCGCGTGGGCACGGGGGCGGGCATTGAGCGCCGCGCTGTCGAGCGGCCGATCGCGCTGCACGGTGTTGTCGACCACGACGTCGACTCGGGCGAGACGCGGTTGGTCGAAGTGGTCGCGTCGCTCGCGGGCATCGGCGTGATCGGGCGCGGCGACATCGACGACGACGGCCTGCACAGTCTCGAAGCCTTTGCCGATGTCGAGCAGCTTGCGCGTCTGGGGCTGTTTGTGCCGGCCCTCTTGACCACGGCTCCCGGTGCGTTTGTCGTCGCTGGCCGCGCCTCGGGCGCGTTTCAGCTGCACGACAACACCTTTGACGGCGGCTTCAACTTTCGCCACGCGCGCGTCGAGATCGGCGAGGCCTTGCAGAAGCCAGCGGGCGCGCCGCTCACGCTGCAGGTGAACGGCTGTCGAGGTGGTGGGCGGTGTGGCGTGGCGCGGGCGGCGCTGCGCTTTGGGTTGCAGCACGGCACGATCATCGCGGGCACGTTGGTGGTCCCCGAAGAAGCGCACAAAGACACCGTGCTCGACCTGCGCAGCAACACGGTCACCCTCGGCGAAGCATCGGCGATTTCACCGTTGCTCAACGACGTGTTTGGCACGACGCAAACGGGCAAGCTCGCCGCCCACGCCGTCGGCCACATCGGCAGCGCGCGCACCACGTTCGACATCGACCTCGAGCTGACACAGCTCGGATTGAAGTACGAGCGCACCACGGCCAATGGTGCTGCACAGCTGCATTTCGACGTCGACACCGACAAGCGCGGCCTGGGTCTTGGCCTTCTCGTCGATGCATCGCGGCTGTCGGTCGCCACCACCGATGCACTCGACGCGGTGGTCTTCAAGAAGGCGCGCGACGATCTGCTGGTGATCACAGCAAACCTGCACGAGGTCGGCGGACGTGGTGCGCTGGGTCAGGCGATGGCCGGCACCGCGCGTGATGGCGTGGTCATCGACCACGATCGCCTCGTGCCCCGCTGGCAAACCATCATCGGCGGCCTGGCGGGCGAAGCCTCGGTGCGCGTCGCTCAGATCGCCCTCGCCACTGTTCCCATCACCGATGTGCGCCTCGACCTCGCCTTGAAAGACGGCCAGCTCACCATCAACGACAGCAGCCTCACGGTGTTTTCGGGCGAGGTGAAGTTGCGCAAGACCACCGCGCATTTGACGTCGTCACCGGTCAAGTGGACCGTCGACGTTCAGGCGGCGGGCATCTCGGCCAAAACCGTGTTGGCGCCGCTGGCGCGCTTCACCGGGGCCATCACCGGCACCATCGACATCGCGGCCACGTTGTCGGCGACGGGGCTGTCGGTGGGCCCGCTGCTGCAGAGTCTCGATGGCCCGCTGTCGATCACCACCCATGGCGTGCACCTGGCGCGGCTCGACATCCTGTCGTCGTGGATCGACCGCTTCTGGGACGTCGTCGACCGCCTGCCATTTGTGAACCACGCCGCCGTCGCGCGCACCCGCGGCAAGGGTGTTGCCGGCACCATCGCCGATGGCACGTGGAGCGTGCACTTCGTGCGCGACCGCTTCCGCTTCGACGAACCGTTGCTCGTGGCCACCAGCCTCGGCTGGCTGCGCCTGGTGGGTGGTGCGGGCTTTGATGGCACCATCGACTTCGAGGCGCGCCTCGAGCTCGTCAACGAACACCTCGAGCAGCTGCACATCTCCAGCGCATCGCAGCCATTGGCGCTGCGGGTGCATGTCGGCGGCACGTGGGCCGCACCGGTGTGGACCAACGAGAACTTCGACGCCCTCAAGGTCGCCGTCGTCCAGCGCGCGCGCCAGGCCGTGTTCGAGGCCATGGCCGCGGTACGCAGCACCGCGCAAGCGATCCAGGACCGCGTCAACGACGCCGTCATCGAAGCAAAAAAGGCCGTCGAGCGCGCGTTCGGCAAGGCCGCTGCAGGCAACTCGCGCGTGCGCGTGGCCACACCACCAACACCGCAGCAGGCGCCGCCGCCGTCGAAGCCACAAACAACACCAACACCAACACCAACACCAACACCAACACCAACATCACCGCCAGCGCCTGCGCCGTCTGCGCCACATCCACCGCCACCGTCGTGAGGCGTCCACGTCGAGCACGCACGCCCCGGTGTGCAGCGCCGCCCCAGCACACAACAACAGCTCGCACAGCGGGACACACAGCAGGGCACCAACGACACACGCGCCCAGGTGGGCGCGTGTGGTGAGCAAGTGGCGGCTGCGCTTCAGTGCTTCGTGTGGTGCCGCGAGTGGTTGTCCTTCACAGATTCGATGCGGCGTTTGACGTCGTCGATCACCTCGAGGGCTGCGGTGCTCAGCTCGAGCACGCTTTCGTCAGCAGTTTGGTCGAGACGGCTCTTCAACTTCTGCAAGCGCTTCTCAGCCTCGACCCAATGGACCTCGGCATCGGCCACCGCGAGGTGCAGCTGCACGCGCAGCTCTTCGGCGGTGCGCTTGACGTCTTCGGGAGCATTGAACAGGTGGGTGCGTTGGTTCGACATCGTGGACTCCTGGTTCACACATCCAACAGCACGAACCGTTCCATCACGTCGCCCGCTCAGTGGGCGCGGTGGCAGCGCAGGCACATCGACGGCACCGCCGCGGCCTGCGTGTACGACGGCGGATCGAACGCTGCGGCATTGCGCGCGGTTTCGATGTCGAAGGCGAACTGCTGAAACGCGGCGTCGAGCTTTGGGTGGTTGGTCGACTCGCCCGACGGCGCCATCGTCGTGATGGCCTCCTGCATGTCGGCGAGCGCATCGAGCACGTCCTGCTGGCGTACGTCTGCTCCTGCCAGGGCATCGTCGAGCTTCACCAGGTCGTTGGCCAGGCGGTGCATGCCGGAGTGCAGGCTGTCTTGCGGCATGTAGCGAAACGGTGCTGCAGGCTGCAGCAGCGGTGTCGACGTGGGTACCCACATCGTCACGGGCCAGGCGCAGCTGGCCATCGCGCTCGCCACACACAACACAAGTGCACATCCAAAGGGTCGCAACATGCCCATGCTGTCGCACACTTCGTGCCGAGCAGCAGTCCGCATTCGGCCCACGTTCTTTGGCGCCAGACGACGAAGAACCGGCGCGGCGTCGTCGACGGCGCGTGCACAGCGGCACGGTCACTGTGCGCAATCGCTCAGTGCTTCATGGCACGCGCTGTGCGTTGGCTTTCTGCATCCGGATGTGATCGGCGGGGGAGTTTCCCCGCCCGCCCTCTTGCCGAAAGTGCCCATGCCCAAAGACCTCACCGACGACACCCTGCTCGCCATCGATGCCTGTTGGCGGGCGGCGAACTACCTCACCGTCGGTCAGATCTACCTGCTCGACAACGTGCTGCTGCGCGAACCGCTGCGCGCGGAGCACATCAAGCCACGCTTGCTCGGGCACTGGGGCACATCACCGGGGTTGAGCTTGCTGTACGCGCACCTCAACCGCGTGATCGTCGAGCGCCACCTCGACATGGTCTTTCTCGCCGGCCCTGGCCACGGCGGTCCCGCGGTGTTGGCGAACGTGTTGCTCGAGGGCAGCTACGCCGAGGTCTATCCCCACATCACCGACAACGCCGCCGGCCTGCGCGCGTTTTGTCGACAGTTCTCCACCCCCGGTGGTGTGCCCAGCCACGTCGGTCCGTCGACGCCGGGCTCGATCCACGAGGGCGGTGAGCTTGGCTACGTGCTGCTGCACGCCTTCGGCGCGGTGTTCGATGCGCCTGGGGTCATTGCTGTTGCTGTCGTCGGCGATGGCGAAGCCGAGACGGGGCCGTTGGCCGGATCGTGGAAGGGCATCCGTTTCCTGAACGCCGCGCGCGACGGTGCCGTGCTGCCGGTGCTGCACCTCAACGGCTACAAAATCTCAGGCCCCACGGTGCTTGGTCGCACCGACGACGAACACATCCGCCAGCAACTCGAAGGCGAGGGCTACGACGTGTGGTTCGTCGAGGGCGATGAGCCCATGGCCGTGCACAAGGCCCTCGCCCGCGCCCTCGACGCCTGCATCGATCGCATCCTCGACATTCAGCGCAGCGCGCGCACCAGCGGTGTGCGTGGTGTGCCGCAGTGGCCCGTGCTCGTGCTGCGCACGCCCAAGGGGTGGACCGGCCCCGTCGCTCTCGACGGCGTCGCCATCGAAGGCACCTTCCGTTCGCATCAAGTACCGCTGCCGGCAGTCCGCGAACACCCGGCGCAACTCGCCGCACTTGAGGCGTGGATGCGCAGCTATCGGCCCGCAGAATTGTTCAACGACAACGGCTCGATCTCGACGGCGATTCGTGCATCGCAACCCCGTGGAGCGCAGCGCATGGGGCTCAACCCGCGCACCAATCCCGAGGCCATCGAGCTGCGCACACGCCCGCTTGAAGGCTTCGCCGTCGAGGTGCTTGAGCCTGGGGCGGTGCAGTTGGAATCCACGCGCGTGTTTGGCGCGATGCTGCGCGAAATCACGGTCGACAACGCCACGAACTTTCGCCTGTTCTGCCCCGACGAAACCAACTCGAACCGCCTCGGCGCCGTCTTCGACGTCGACAACCGCTGTCTGCAACAAGACGAAGCCTTCGCCGGCGACGACCACGTCTCTGCCGACGGCCGCGTGATGGAGGTGTTGAGCGAGCACTGCTGCGAAGGCTGGCTCGAGGGCTACGTGCTCACGGGTCGGCACGGTTTGTTCGCGACCTACGAAGCCTTCGCGTTGATCGTGGGCTCGATGACGACGCAACACGCGAAGTGGCTCGAAATGAGTGCCGACCTGCCGTGGCGCAAGCCGGTGCCGTCGTTGAACATCCTGTTGACGTCGACGTGTTGGCGCAACGATCACAACGGCTTCAGCCATCAAGGTCCGGGCTTCATGGACACGATGATGTCGAAGAAGGGCACGGTGGCGCGCGTGTATCTGCCGCCCGATGCGAACTGCTTGCTGTCGGTGGCGAAGCACTGTTTCTCGACGACGAACCTGGTGAATCTGATCATCATCGACAAACAACCGCAGCTGCAGTGGCTCAACCTCGAAGCAGCGCAGCTGCACTGCGAACGCGGGCTGTCGGTGTGGCACTGGGCCGGCAACGAGACGGGCACCGTGCCCGACCTGCTGCCCGACCTCGAGCCCGACATCGTCCTCGCCTGCGCTGGCGACATCGCCACCCTCGAAACCCTCGCCGCCGCCGCGTGGTTGCGGGCACGCGCCCCCGAGTTCGTCGTGCGCGTCGTCAACGTGGTCGACCTCATGACGCTCTTCACACCGCGCGAACACCCCCACGGCAAAAGCGACGAGTACTTCTGCGACGTGTTCACCGACGACGTCGACGTCATCTTCGCTTTTCACGGCTACCCAGGTGCGGTGCACCACCTGCTGCACGGCCGCCGGCGTGCCGAGCGCTTTCACGTGCGCGGCTACAAAGAAGAGGGCACCACGACGACGCCGTTTGACATGGTGGTGCTCAACGAGACCAGCCGCTTTCACATCGTCATCGATGCCCTCAAGCGTGGCCGTCGTGGCGTGCCCACAGCGCCTGCCCTCATCGCCGAGTGCGAGCGTCTGCTGCGCGAGCACCGCGCCTACATTCTCGAGCACTTCGAAGACCCCGCCGAGATCCGTTGCTGGCGCTGGCCCGAAGCCTGAGCACCAAAGGCGCGCTCAGCGTCGACGATCGCGCCACTGCTGGCGCGTTTGGCCCCACGCTTCGATGTGCAGGTCGGTGAAGGGCTCGGGCATCTGCACGGGCCCCTGCAACGTCGAGCCCAGCTTCTTCGCCACCGCCTGCGACGCCACGTTCTCGGGAGCGATGCAGTGGATGACCTCGGTCCAGCCGAGGCACTCAAACGCCCAGTCCATCGCTGCCGTGGTGCCTTCGACGGCGTAGCCGCGTCCCTGGCGGTCCTTGACGATGCCCCAGCCCACTTCGTTGCCCGGCCAGCCCTCGGGGCGCCACGGGCCAAGGCGGCCCACCCAGCGTCCCGTGTCGCGCTCGACGACGCTGAAGAACGAGAAGCCCAGCAGGTGCCAGCTGCCCACCAGGGCCGCAAACGACCGCCACACCACACTGCGCGGGGCAACGCCGCCCAGGAATTGCGCCGTCTCGGGGTCAGCCATGAAGGCCGCGACGTCGTCGAAGTCAGCGAGGATCGGTGGCCGGAGCACCAGGCGCGCCGTCGTGAGAGTCGGTCCAAAGCTCATGTGACAAGGCTACCGCACACACCGTGGCAAAAGCGCTACAAGCGCGGCCATGTTTGCTGCCGTCGCGCTTGCTGTGCTCGTTGCCGCCCAGACCGCCGATGTCGAGGAGCCTGTCGACACGGTGCTCGCTGTCGACGACGAGCGTGACGACGAGCATGACGAGCGCGACGACCGTGACGACCGTGACGACGACCGTGACAACGACCGCGACGACAAAAAGAAGCCCGCGATGTTCACCTCGCGCACCCAGCTCCACCTCGGTGGGCGCCTGGGTGTCGCGGCCGGCAACATCGGCGTCATCCCGTTTTTTCTGCCGGGCCCCGGTGCGTTTTTGCAGGGGTCCGAGCGCGTCGCGTTGTGGAACACGGCGTTTTTCGCCGTCGACGGCGGGCTCGCGCTGGGCATCAACAACCAAAGCGATTCGACCTCGATCGCGGGCTACAAGCTGCGCGGCGCGTTTGGCCTTCGTCTGTCGCCGACGCCGAATCTGGCCTTCGACTTCGACGCCCACGCCGGCGTCACCAGCATCGTCTTGCTGCCACTGCCGCGCGCGGGCCTTGGCGCCACGGTGTCGTTCAACAAGCCGGTCGGGGCCGGCGTCGCCATCGACGGGGGCGCCACCATCGACCTCGACCTGCTCGTGATTGCGCCAGCCCCGGGCTTCAGCGCCAACCTCGGCGCCACGTGGACCTACGGACCGGTGTTTGCGGGCGTGCACGCGGGTGTCGATGGCGACGCGATCATTGCCGTGGTGGTCAACACGGTCTCGGCGTCGGGCTTTGTTCGCGCCACGATGGGCTGCTCATTTTGAGCACCCGCGCACATGCCATAAACCACTGAAAAGACGTCAGAATCACCCCAATGGGCGATGCCAGGGCAGCAGGCGCTGTTCAATGGCAGCCACGATCGCGGCTTTCACGGCGGGCATCTTCGGCGTGCGCACGAGCAGGCGCTGCAGGCTGGTCACGCCGCGCGCGTTGATGCCGCACGGCACGATGTGGCGCGTGAACTGCTCCAACGACGTCGTCACGTTCAGTGCAAATCCGTGGCGCGTCACGCCACCGCCCAGGCCCACGCCGATGGCACACACCTTCGCCGGCCGCGTGCTTTGCACGTGGAAGTTGCACCCAAGCGTTTCGTCGTCGACGACGGGCTCGTCGGTCCACACGCCCGTCAGCGGATGCCCAGCGCTGTCGGTGCCTTCTTCGCTGCGCGCCGACGCCACGCCGAAGCCATGGCACACGTCGATGACCGCCTGCTCCATCGCCCGCAGGTAGCCCACGACGTCAACGCCCAGGCTTACGGGCCCGAGCCGCAGCACCGGATAGCCCGTCAGCTGCCCCGGCCCATGAAACGTGACGTCGCCACCGCGGTCGGCGTCGACGACGGCAATGCCATCGGCCTCGATCGCCTCGCGTGACGAGATGAACGCGCCCACGCCGCCGCGCCTGGTGATCGTGATGGTCGGTCGTTGCTCCAGCAGCACCAACGCCGGGCCATCGACGTCGACGGAGGCCATGGCCTCACGCATCGCCTCAAGGCCGTGCTCGTAGGCCACGTCGCTGCCAAGGTCGATCACGCGAAAGCTGGACACGCTGGACATCGCGGCGTCGTCTCAACCGCACCACGATCCGGCAAGGCCCGCATGGTGGAAACGGCCTCGGTGTCAGCTCGGGTGTTTTCCTTGAGCAGCGGCGACGAAAGCACTACCCCAACAGCATGTTCTGCCCGAACTGCGGCACGAAAAACCTCGCCGCTGCCACGTCTTGCATCGACTGCGGTCGCCCCATGCCACAAGCACCGGGCGCTGCATCGTCGTCGTCACCGGTGCCTGCTCCCGCCGAAGCGCCGCGCATTTTGCGCAAGCCAGGGCCCCTCGCCCCGCCGTCGCTCGACGGGCTGCCGCGCGCCACCACGCAGTCGATGGCCGCGTTGTCCACCACACCGTCGGGCCGCCCCGTCGCCGACCCCACGCCCAGCCGCGAGGTCACCCAGCCCTTCATCATCCACCCCGGTGACGGCGCCACGCAGGTCGCCCCGTGGCCGCCGCGCCCGGTGGCCAACAGCGCGCTCACGGCCCCCAACAAAACCCACATGCCGGCCCCCGCGCCGCCGCCAGCCCCGCCACCGCTTGCCCCTGCGCCGCCGCCGCCTGCGCCGCCGAAGCTCGCGAGTGCCGCCGCTGTCGTCGACACCGAGCCCATGCGCACCATCCCCGGCCTGCAGGCACCGCCGCCGTTTGTGCCCAGCGCCGCGCGCGCCGCCGACACGCAGCCCATGACCGCCATGCCCACCATGGCCCCGCCGTCACCTGCACCACGGGCCACCATGCCCACGGTGCCGCCAATCCCCCTCGCTGGCCCCGTCGCCACCGTCGCGCCGGGTGCCGCCACCGTCGTGCGCCACATCGACGCCGAAGCCACGGCCATCGTGCCGCCACCGTCGTTGCCGCCCCCACCGCCGCCGCTCGCCCCACCACCGGCACCACTGGCCTTCGAAAGCACCGTCGTCGCCGCCCCCAAACCCGCGCCGGCCGTCACCCTGGAGCCCACCCTCGTCGCGCCGCCGCCAGACCCCGTGGTGGCCCCTGTCCCGGCCCCCGCCGCGCCTGCCCCGCGCGCAGCGCCCACGCCGAAGCACGACGTCACCGAGGCGCTGCCGGTCATGGCCGCTCCTGCTCCTGCTGTTCCTGCACCCGCACCGGCGGCGCCACGTTTCGCGCCCGCCCTGCCCACGCCCGCGCAGGTCGTCACCGACGTCATGCCGACCATCAAAGTCCCCGCACCAGCGCCCAACGCCCCGGCTGGCGCAGCACCGGCACCAGCGCCCCCGTCGTCAGGCACCGCCGACGGTGCACGCCCCGGCTGGGCCGCCCCGGCGAAGGCGGCGGTGCCGGCAGCGGTGAAGCCGCGTCGCCTCGAGTACGCCTCGTGGTGGCGGCAGTGGTGTGCCGCGATCGTCGACGGTGTGGGCAGTGCCGCGGTCGTCTTGGGCCTCGTACGCCTGGTGATGCTGGCGTTGTCGATCAAGCCGAGCACCCAGGGCCTCATCGACGCCCTGCACAGCAACGTCCTGCAGCTCGTCCCCGTCGCTGCGGCGTGGCCCATCGGCGTGTTCGTGTGGCACCTGTTGGCCCTCGCCTTCGGCAGCACCGTAGGGCAGCGCCTGCTGGGCCTGCGCCTCGTCGACAGCCACGGCCACCGCGCCGGCCCGATTCGCCTCGTGATTCGCGCGCTCGTCGCGGGCGCCACGTCGGTGTTTCTGATTGGTCCGGCGTGGGCGCTGCTGCTCGACGGGCGTCGTCGTGGTTTTGGTGACATCGTCGCGCGCACGGCAGCCATCCACCGCTGAGCGTTGTCGCTGGGAGTTGTTGTCGTGCCCGTCGACCCGTTGCTGCGCCTGCTGACCACTCCCGACGCCACGGGCGCTGTGGCATTGTCGTCGACCGCGGCCGACGAGGTGCTTGAGCGCACGGTGCTCATGGGCGGCACCGTCGACACCGCCGTGCAGGAGCTCGGCGCACTCGACGAGCAGCGCACGCTGCAGGCGTTGCAGCAGGCGTGGCGGCACCCGGTCGCCGATCGCAGCGCGCAAAACGTCCTCGTCGACGAGCACCTCGTGCTCCAGCTGCGCGCCACGCTGCCCAAAAAGCTCGCCGACACCCACGGCCTGTGCCCACTGCAGCTGCAGGGCCGCACGCTCACGGTGTTGGCCCGTGCCCCCGACGACGGCCCGGCGTTTTTCGCGCAGCTCGAGGAGCTGGGCTTTGCCCTGTCGCTGTTTGTGCAGCCGCTGCTCACCACCGAGGCGCTGTACGCGCGCGCCGCCGAACGCATCTACGGCACGCCGGTGCCCCCGCGGCTCGCGTTTGTGTTGGCGCCCATGGCCTACGACGTCGACCTCGACGCCGACAACATCGAGCTGCTCGACACCTCGGGCTGGAGCACGTTGTCGCCGGCCCACGTCGCCGTCGCCGAACCTGCCGCCTACGTGCCGCCCCTCGACGACGAGAGTGGCTGGCAGATCCCCGGCAAAGGCACGGCGGTCCTGCCGCGCACCAGCGCAGGGGTCACCGCCCCCAGGCTCGAGCTCATCGTCGACGGCACGGTGGCCCCCGGTGGTTTGCCGCCAGCACTGCAGCAGCAGAAGCTGCTGTACGAGCTCGAGAAGAAAGAAGCCGAACGTCGTCGACGGCGCCGCGAAAAAGTCCTGTGGAGCGTCGACGACGCCATCAGCGAACTCGCCCTGTGCGACCACCGCGACGACCTGCTCGAGGTCATGCTGCGCTTCGCGTGGCGACGTCTGCACACGGCATCGATCTTCGTGCGCATCGGCGCGCACCTCAGCTGCTTCGACGTGCTCGACCCCAACCTCGAGCAGGTCGACCTGCGTGGCGCGCCGCTGCTGGCCGACGGCGAGCACGCCATCGGTCGCGCGATGTCGTTGATGAGCCCCAGCCTCGGCCCCGTCGACGACCACGATCCGCTGTGTCGCCTGCTGGGCCGTCGCCCCCGCGCGGTCGTCGTCGTGCCCATCGTGTTGGGCGGCCGCGCCATCGGTGCGGTGGTGGGCGACAACGCCGACAAGGTCATCGCCAGCGTCGTGCTCGCCGAGCTGCAGATGGTGGCGCCGCGCTTGAGCAAGGCGCTGGGCAATCTCGTGCTGCGCGCCAAAGCCGCCGCCACGGCGCGCACGTCGACACCGCCACCCCTGCCTGTGTCGCTGCCGCCGCTGCCCGTCGCCGACGCCGTGCGCGCCCCGGCGGTTGAAGCGCCCGTCGTCGCCGCAGCGCCCGCGATCGTCGAGGCGCCCCTCGCCGAAGTGCCCGCGGTCGTCGAGGCACCCGCGATCGTCGCCGAAGCGCCTGCGGTCGTTGAAGCCCAGGCCCCCGCGATCGCGGCACCCGCAGCCCCGATCGCGGCGCCCGCCACCGTGGAACCTGCCCCGTCCGGTCTGGCGCCTCCGCTGCCAACCCCCGGAAGTCAGGCGGGTTTTCCGCCCCTACCGCCGCCCGTCACCGTGGCCGATGCCGTGGAACCCCCGGTCGATCCCGCGCCGCGCCCCCGCATGCCCACGGTCACGCCGCTGCCGTTGCGGTTGTCGTCGCTGCCCCCGGCCGATGGGCCGGCCCTGCCGCCGTCGCCGGGGGCGCGCGCGAAAGAGGCGCTGCTGCAGGCCACAGCACGCGCGTGGTTGGCGGCCCCCGCCGACGCCGACGTCGACGCGTTGGTGGCCACGTTGCAGCAAGACCTCGATGCCGCCCGGGCGGCCATCCCCCGCCTCGTCGCGATGGGCGCGCGGGCGTTACCGGCGTTGGCGCGGGCGTTTCCGGGGGTTGCCGTCGTCGTCGACGAAGCCGCCGCCGATGCCTCTGCGCGCTTGTTGGCCTCGCCGATGTTCGAAGTGCTCCGCCGGCTGGGCGACGACAGATGCGCCCCCATCGTGGTCTTCGCCCTCGACCACAAAGACCGCCACGTGCGCTTCGGCGCCGTCGTCGCCAGCAAGATGCTCGACGTGCCGGCCGCCCTGCCTGGCCTTGGTCGGCGCCTGTTCGACCCCGAGCCGCGCATCGCCGCGTTCGCCACCGATGTGCTGGCCCACGCGCAGCACGTGCCCGGGCACGACGCCGTGTTGGCCCGCCTGCGCGACCTGTGCCGCCGTGGCGACGACACCGAGCGCCGCCTCGCCGTGCGCGCGGTGGCTGGTCTGCGCGACGTGGGCGCGATTGCCGCCCTCATCGACCTGCTGCCGGTGCGCCCCCGCGATCTCGCCGACGAAGCGCGCCTGGCCCTCGTGGAAATCACGCGGCAGGACTTCGGCGTCGCCGAGCGCCGCTGGCGCGCCTGGTTCGCCGACCACGGCCACAAGCCCCGCAAACGCTGGCTGATCGACGCCCTGGCCCACCGCGAGCTGCCCCTGCGCCGCGCCGCCGCCGACGACCTGGCCGACGAAGGCGCCGCCCTGTTCGGCTACCGCGCCGACGGCCCACCGGGCGAGCGGGCGGGCGCCCTGATGCGGGTGTGCGAAGCGCTGGGCGAGCCCCTGCCGGTCTAGTGGTGCTGGCCCTTCCAGACTGCCGGCCAGCAGCACTGGGGTGGCGATTTCTCGCCGATCAATTATTGATTTTGCGCACCGCAAAACCCATAAAACCAACACTATCTCAACAGAAACAGTCGAGTCCACACCCCTGGCTTTCCACCAAGCCCACGGATTGGCACCAACATTCGAGCAGTTGGCAGCGCCAAACACACTCCAATCTTAGCCGACTGCATGAGCATCTTTCTTGAAAGGAAAATGGTCATCGTCTGCGTTGTCTTTTTGGCTTGCAAGTCGGCAACCACCCGCAAGACGCGCCCGCAGAATCACTTCTTCCAGATCCGAAACGAATAAACTGTCGACCAACGCCGCACTGCCACGCCCGCCGCGACGATCACGGCAGACACATCACAGACGCGAAGGCGCCCGTGGCCGGTCAGTTCGGCGAGCTTGACGGGCGTGCAAGATGCCAGCGATCGCGTCGGCCACGGTGGCGGCTTCCTGCGTGGCGGCGTTGTACTTCGCGCCGCTGGTGTTCACGTAGAAGCTGACCTTGCTGTTGGCATCGACGCGAAACGAATGGCGCATCAGGCGCCCCACCATCGCCGCTCGCGCAGCACCCCAGGCGGTCGCCACGGACGTGCCGACGTGGAAGTCGTGCAACACGATGACGCAGTCCGACTTCTTGCCAGGCATGTGGGTGTCAAACCAGTTCTCCCACTGCTCCTGCCAGGTGGCGATGTCGGCGACGGTCTCGATCTTCCAGCGCGGTGTGACGATGACGATGTCGTTGGCCACGTCATGGTGAAATTCGATCGTGCCTGTCATCGCGCCACTGTTGCGGCCACCTGCACATCTGACAAGCGCGCCACATCACCACATCAAGCGACACGACCGCTCGCATTCACTCTTGAAGCCTCACACGCTTCGGGCGCGGAGGGCCCCCGCTCGTCAAGCCACAGCGGGTTTCTCTTCGATCCGCGCCGCGCGCACCCTCGACACCCCACAACCGGCCGGGTTGCGTGTTGCGGCCCGCTGCGCTCCTTTGGACCTTGATGACATCCTCTCCCGTCGACGAGCCCCCGCTCCGACCGCTGCGCCCGCGCTTTGTCGCCCTCGACGAACGCTGCACGCCCGTCGCTGGTGTCGTCGTGTTCGAGGCCAAAGACCCGGGCAAAGCCGTCGACGACGCGATCAAAACCGGCGGCCCCGCCCCCTACGGCGCTGTGCTGTGGGACAGCGCCACCGACGTCGCCCGCGGCCTCTTCTCCGTCGAGCTCAGCGGTCGGCGCGTGCTGGAGCTGGGCTGCGGCTGCGGCCTCGTTGGTGTCGTGTGCGCCATCCGCGGCGCGCGTGTGTTGTGCACCGATGTCGACGTGCACACCCTCACCGCCACGCAGCGCGCGGCCACTGAAGCCAACGTGGTCGTCGACGTCGCGCTCTTCGACATGACGGGTGCTGAGCCCCTGCCCCTCATCGATGGCCAGCCCGTCACCGACGTCGTCATCGCCGATGTGCTGTACGAGCCCGGGCTCGCGGCGTCGGCGGCACGACGCACACTCGAGGCTCTGGCGTTGGGTGCGCGCGTCATCGTCGGCGACCCCGAGCGAGCTGGGCGCCGTGACTTCCTGCGGTTGCTCACAGAAGCCGGCCACGTCGTCGACTTCAACGCCGACCTCGGCCGCGGTGTGTTTGGCACCGTCTGCGTCGTGGAGCCGCGCTGAGTGGCCCTCGTCGACCCACCAAAGGTCAAAGGACCACCGCTGTTTCGCGTGGTGCCAACACTGCTGGCGTCGGTCGCCGCGGTCGCGTTGTCGGTCGTCGTCATCGCGGTGGTTGCCCGCGCCACGGCCGATGGTGCGGTGGTGCCCATGCACAACGACGACGACGGCGTCGTCGTCGATGCGGGCGCAGTGCTCGACGCAGGCGATGCTGGCGTCGTTGCGGCGTCCGTTGATGGTGGCGTGGTCGACGCGGTCGATGCAGGCGTGGTCCATGCAGGCGTGGTCGATGCGGGCCTGGTCGATGCGGGTCCGCCCATCGAGCTGGTGACCGTCAGCCCCGATGCTGGGCCCGTCGTTGATGGCGGCCCGGCCACCGTCGAAGGTCCGCCCTACGAGTCGGCGGCAGTGGCGGCGGCAGCGCTGGTCCTCGTCGAGGCGTGCGCTGTTGATGCCCGCCGCTGGGACCCTTCGCTCGGTGGTGCGTTCACGTTACGCGTGACGTTGCCGGCCCTGCCCGAAGAGCTGGGCGCGGGTTCGACGTCGACGCCGCTGCTGGTGGCGGCTGATGGGCTGCGCTCGCCAGTGCTCGAAGCCTGCATCGCTCGACGCCTGAGCGAGGTGGTGTTGCCGCCGGGGGCGAGCGACTTGTTGCAGCGTCAGCAGGTCGAAGCGCGCGCCTCGCTGTCGACGAGCGGACGCGTCGAGGTCAGCAGCGTCGGCGTGGTCGCGGTTACCACCGACAGGTGATGGTCAACGTGCGTGCGGTGCGATCGAGCACGGGCACCACGGAGCCGCTCGCACCGACGACGGCGAACACACCGTCGATGGCGCCAGCGCAGCCCTCGGGCCAGGCCCGTGCATCCAGCGCAACCTGCGGCTGGTTGCTCGCCACGATGGTGCCTCCGTTGAGCCTCGAAGAGAAAACCGGCCTTGCGGTTTTGTCGCCGTGGGCGGGGAAACCTCCCCGCCCATCAAGAACGTCGTCGTCGTCGGGGAACCAGGTGGCCTCGCCCACGTCTTTGAAGATGGCGCCCCAGCCCTGATGCACAAACCGCAAGATCGCGTCGGGGCGGGCCCCCAGAATGCGCCGAGCAGCATCGCGGATGGGGCGCAGCAACGGCCCGTCGGCGGAACGGCGGAGGGCCTCGGCATTCAAGTCGCGCAAACCGCGAGGCCCAACGACATCGTAGATGGTGTTGGCGATCTCGAGGTCGAGCTCCAGCGGCGCCCAGTGCGACCGCGACAACGCCAGGCCCTGCGCGATCGGCCCGGCGGCGCGGCGCTTCACCTCGACGGCCGCCGATTCCGGGAGCAGCGAGATGCTCTCGATGTTGGCCTGCAGGTGACTCGCCTTGATGAACGCCATGACCGATCGTTGATCGAGTCCGTGGTGCAACGCGAGCGAACCGTCGTCGTGCCTCACCGTTTCTGCGTCGGTCAGAGCGTGAGCCACGACGGTGACGTGTCAACGTTGCAGGCTTCACGTGATCGGCGGGGAGGCTTCCCCGCCCACCCCTCAAAACATTCGCCTCAGCGACAAACCCCAAAGCGGGTTTCTCTTCGAGGCTGTGGGTGTCGCCACAGCCTGGCGCAGACGCACGACGTCAGCCCTTCAGGTGTGCTGCGAGATCGCCGGCGAACGTGTCGGCGTGCTCGATGTAGGGCGTGTGGCCGCAGCTCGCGTAGACCTTCTCGACAAACGCACCACCCGCCGCGACGTAGCGCTCGAGAAAGCGCCGCGTCTGCCCCACCATCGGCTGCGGTGGAAACACGTCGTCACCAGGCCAACCGGGTACCGCCCCCAGCTTGCCCAACGTGCCCATGTCGAACAGCGACATGTCGCCCACGATCTGGTCGTCGGCACCACGCACCCACAACACGCGCGGCTTGTTCGACATCGCCAGGAAGCGCTCGAGGGTGTCGCCGACGTACTTCGGCGAGGCGGCGTTGAGCGGCCCGTACACACCAGGCGACACGTTGGGCCAGTTCGACGACGGCACCGCATCGCCCGGGTAGCGATCTCCGCCCACCTTCTCGCTCAACAACGACGACAACAACGCTTCTTCGCGCGCGGCCACAAACGGCGGCTTCCAATAAAAGCTGTTCATCACCACACGCGGCGAGGCCTGCGGGTTGTCGCTGCCGCGGTTTTTCTCGCCGAGCAGACGCGCAAATTCGGGGTTCACCAGCCCGCCGCCAGCGCCGGCAAAGTCGGGCCAACACGGTGTGCCGTCGACGTCCTTTGTGCCGCCAAACCCGTACGGCGAACCAGGGGCCACCAACGTCAACGACAGCACGCTGCCCGCCGGGGCCGAGGGCGCCAGCGTGTACAGCAACATGCCGCCCAGCGAGTGGCCCACGACGTGGAACTGCTTCACGTTCAACGTTGCAAGCACCGCCAACACATCGTCGGCCCAGTCGTGCAAGCCGCGCGTGGCGTCGATGACGAGGTCTTCGGTGTCGCCGTAGCCGCGCAAATCGATGGCCACACCGCGGTGCGTTTTCGGCAGCGCGAGCAGCTGCTCTTCCCAAAATGTGGCGCTGCTGGCGTTGCCGTGGATGAACACCACGACCTCGCCATCGACCGGGCCCGCTTCAAGCACATGCGCCTGCAAGCGCTTCGTAGCGACGATCGACGAGGTGATACCGGGAAGGGTCTCAATGCTGCTCATGCGAACTCCTGCGTGTGCCGCGCAGGCTGACGGAAACGCAGCGACGGCGTCTGTGTTGAGACACCAGCACCCAACGGCGACATGCGGGTAGTGTGACCGCGTGCTGTTGGGGGCTGTCGTTTCATTTCTGCTGACCGCGTCGCCGGTGGGTGTGGCGGTGCGCGGTGATTGCGTCGACGACGAAGCCCTGCGGGCCGCGCTGCAGGCCCACGTCGGCGTCGAGGTGGTCGATGTCGTCAACGTGCTCGATGGCACCAGCGCGCGCGTCATCGACATCGCGTTTGACTGTGTCGCGGCGAACAACGTCGGCGTGGCCCTCGAGCTCACCATCGATGGCGCGCCGCATGGTCACCGCGAGCTGGGCCCGTTTGTCGACGTCGATCGCGCCTTCGACGCCGCCGTCTTTGCGGCCAGCCTCGTGATCGATCCACTCGCGCTCGACGCGCCGACCGACGTTTCAACACCTCTGCCAACCACGCCAACGCTGCTGCTGCAGCCCGCAGCGCCGTCGCCGCCGGAGGTGCCCGTCGACGACGTGCCGCACAGCAACCACCGCATCCCGCCGGTGGTGGTGGGGCTCGCCATCGGTGGCGGCGTCAGCGGCGGGTTGTCGCCGGGGGCCTCGCCGGGCCTGCTGGCGCGGCTGCACCTCGACGTGGGCATCATGCCGCTCGTTGTCGCCCTGGGGGTGCGCATCGAAGCACCGCCCACCCTCGTGCTCGACGCCGCGCGCCAACTCGAGTCCACCGCCGGCGCCTTCTTCGTCGACGGCTGCTACCGAAAAGGGCTGGTGGCCGAGGTGGTCGCCGACCTCTGCGTCACCGGTGAAGGCGGCGTGCTGCGCGCCTACGGCGTGGGCCTCGACAACGCGCAAAGCATCACGGCACGCATCATGACGCTCGGAGCGACGCTGTCGGTGCGCGCCCCACTTGTGGGTGGGCTCGGCGTGTTTGCGCGCGCCTCGGCCAATTCTGCGCTGCTGCGGGCCCGGTTGTTCGCCGACGGCGAGGTGGTGTGGAGCAACCCGCCCGTGGGCGGCCTGCTCGTCGTCGGCATCGACGGCATGATGGGCACGGGCGGCTCGCCGTAGCGCCAGCCCTCACGGTTCGCGCACGCCCACCAGCGCATACACGTCGTCGAGGAAGCTCACTGCCGTCGCCTGGTAGCCCTCGGGGCTCAGGTGCACGTAGTCGGGGCGGGCGAGCGACGGCGTCATGTGGGCCAGACTGAAGGTGCCGCAGACAGCACCGGTGCCACGCACCCACTGGCCCCAATCCCACAGCAGCGTCTTTTCGTTTTTGGCCACCTGGGTCAGCGCGTCGCTCACCGCCTGCAGCCACTCCAGCGCAGCACCACAGGTTTCGGGTTTGCGCCGACGACGACCGACTTTCGCCGCGCGACGGGTATCGGGCGGCAGCATCAACACAATCGCGGCCGTGCTGTGTGCCCGCAGGCGCCGCACCGCCGTGGTCACCTTCTCGATGTAGGCCGCGGCGTCGAAGTGTCGGCCCACCGACTCGTTGGTGCCGAATTCCAGCACCACCACGTTGGGCGGTCGCGCCGACAGTGCGGCGGTGAGCGCGTCTTCGCTCCAGCCCAAAAACTCGTCGATCTGCGCACCGTTGACGCCGATGGCATCGAGCACCACGCCGGGGCCGGGCTTCTCGAGCGCAACGCCCGCCACGGTGGCTGGGGCGCCGCTTTTGGCATCACCCAGGCGCAGCCAGACGTGCTCGCCACCGACGTCGACCTGCTCAGCACTCACCTGCCAGGGCCCGCCCTCGGCCACCAGCGCGGGCAACTTCACGGTGCTGCCCACGTCGCTGGCGACCTCGAGCACGGCGCTGTTGTTGGCCAGCGAACGCAGCACCGACACCCGCATCGGCTGCGCAGGCTCGGGGTGCTTGAAGGTCAAGCGCAGGCCAGCAGCGGTGGTCGCCGCAGGAAGCACCGGCGACGGAGCCGCAGCCTTCTTCTTCTGCTTCTTCTTCGACTTCTTCGTCGTGACGACCGGTGCTGGCGGCGCCACATTTGAGCCGAGCTGACCGCCGAACGGGACCGCCGCGGGCTCGAGCTTCTGCCGTGCGGCCCGCGATACATCCCAGCCGTTTTCGTTGCTGAGCTTCACCGAGTCGGAGCGCTGGCCGTTGACGTAGCCGGGCGTGATCCAGCCAATGCCCGCGTCGCCGTAGCGCGCCTGCAGACGTCGACGCAGCTCGCCGGTGAGGTAGTCGCCCGCCGTGTGCGAATCGCCGATGTGCAGCCAGCGAAACACGCCGGTCCATTGTGCTTTCGGCAACGCCAACGGACCCGCGAACGCGTCTTGAAAGTGGGGATCGCCGTAGTCGCGCAACGCCCCCGCCTGCCGCACCACACCGTCGACGCTGCTGCCTGCGGCGCCTGCAGTGTCAGCATCGCCAGCACCGTCGGGCCGAGGCCAGGGGGTGACGTCGTCGGCCCGCGCCCCCGGCCACGCCAAACACGCCAGCGCCGCGGGCAGACCAAACACCAGCCGGCGGCGGTCAGAGAACTTCGACATGGCTCCACACCAGTTCCGAGAGCAGGCGGTTGCCAGCAGGGGCGAAATGGATGCCGTCTGAGGCGCGCAGCAGCTGCACCAGACCAGCGCTGTTGGTTTTGTAGCGGGTGAAGGTGGCGCCGTCGTCGCTGAAGGCCCCGGCGGCCGGAATGAACAACGCGTTTTTGTGGCGGCTGGCCACGTCGCGGAACACCTCGTTGAGCACCGGCGCACCGGTGGTCAGGCGCTTGGCATCCATCGGCGGCAGCCCCACCCACACAACACGAATGTTGGCATCTTCGGCCATCTTCGCAATCGATTCAACGCGACCGCCGTAGATCTCATGCCACTCCGGACTGCCGAACGAAATCACCTTCCCCTTATAGATGATATCCCAGGCATCATTGGCACCGACCATTACAATCAAGACGGTGGCGTTACCGGCCGCAATCTGTTTGCGGATGGTCTTGGGCCAGTCAAAAGCACTGGGATACGCCAGCCCGGTGCTTTGTTTGCTCAAGTCGGTGAACGCGACCTTCGAGCGGCGCAGCCGCGGCGCCATCGTCGGCGCCAACCCCTGCATGAGCGAGTCGCCGCAGAACAACACCTTGTCGTCGGGGCGCAGCACGAGCCGTTCGCCCTCGATGATCGCGGGCGGTGCGGTGGGCAGTGCCGCGATCGTCGACGGTGCGCTGGGCAGCGGTGCCACGACAGCTTCCGGCTCCCCCTCTCCATTCATGGAGAGGGGGTTGGGGGGTGAG
>JBIKRQ010000325.1:0-7280 GCA_044349155.1 Myxococcota bacterium | reverse complement strand
ACGAGGAGGGCGTTTTCGGGACCGTAGAAGCGGCGGAAGAAGCCCTTCACGTCGTCGAGGTTTGCCGCGGTCAGGTCGTCCATCGAGCCGATCACCGGCCACGAATACGGATGACCCTGGGGCCACAACAACGACGACACCGCGAGTTGCGAAGTGCCGTAGGGGCGGTTTTCGTAGCTCTGGCGGCGCTCGTTTTTCACGATGTCGCGCTGCCCATCAACGGTGCCGTCGTTGAGACCATCGAGGAAGAATCCGAAGCGATCGGACTCGAGAAACAGCAGCAATTCCAAGGCGTTGGAAGGTGCTTCTTCGAAGTAGAACGTGGTGTCTTCGCTGGTCCAGGCGTTGTTGCTGCCGCCGGCTGCTTCAAGCCACTCGTCGAATTTTCCTTCGGGCACATGAGCGCTGCCCTCGAACATCAGGTGCTCGAACAGGTGCGCAAAACCGGTGCGGCCCGGCGACTCAAACGCTGAACCCGTGTGCACACTGACCGCCAGATGCACGCGCGGCACGCTGTGATCCTCGACGAGAACGACCCGCAGACCGTTGTCGAGCGTGAACGTGGTGGGCGGAGCAGACGAGGGCGCTGCGTGCGCCGACGCGGCGGCGAGAACAGCAAGGAAGGCGACACACCTGAGCATGCGCGCACCCTGCCACAGCGCAGCCCGCAGAAACCAGCGCTGCCGGCCTGAGGTGCTGTGACGACGTCAGCGCGGGCGCTTTTCGAACGCGTGCAGGATGCCGCCGATCGCGGGCACCGTGAGGCCCACGGCAAAGCCGATGGTCCACTCGCGCTTCGCAAAAATCACATAGAGCGCCACGCCAAACAGCACGCCCATCGACCCGAGTGTGGACAGCAGCACGCGTGGAATCACCGCGCGCCCGTCGACGACGGCGAAGAAGCCGCCCGCCAGCATCCACAGGTTGATGGTGGCCAGGCCGCCGCCCACGATGAAGCCGAGGGTGTTGTTGAAGCCGTGCCCCGCCGAGGCGTCGGTGATCGCAAACAACAGCGCGGCGCCGATGGTGGCAATCAAGCTGTTCTTCGTGAGCCGGCGCAGCTCGCCGCCCATTTTGTCGAGCTTGCCGTCGATGGTGGGCGGTGCGGTGTCGTCGACGATGTACTCGTCGTCTTTCCAGCCCGGGGCGGTACCCCATTGGTCGTCGACCACTTCGCCGGCGAGTGGTTCGCGCTCGTCGTCGCTGCCATCGTTGCGTGCGTTCATGGCTCACCTCGGGCGTTGTGTTCGTCGATCTGCCCTTCGCGCTCGATGGGCGTGCGCGACAGGTCGTCGGTGTCGATGGCGGGCTCGCCCGTCGACAACGACTTCTGCCAGCGGATGACACCGACCACGGCGCGGATCGCGGCACCAATGCCGGCCGTCAAAAAGACCGGGAAGCCCCACGGGTTGGTACCGAAGTGGTCGTCGATGAGCTTGCCGAGTACCGCACCCACAATCACCGACGTGGGGATCTCGAGGACGTAGAGCTGCCCGCGACTCGCCTCGCGCTTGGCGCGGTGCTCGGCCATGCGTTGCTCGAGGTTTTCGACACTCACAGCGACAGCTCCTGCTTGTGCAGCACACGCCGAATGTTCTCGGTATGGCGCACGATGATCACCACAAGACAGAGCACGATGGGCACGACGGCCACGTCGACGGGCCCGCGCAACAGCAACGTCGCGATGACGACCAGGGCCGCGAACAACGACGCCACGCTCACCATCCGGCGCGCCGCGAAGACGATGCCAAAGGCAACGAGACCAACACCCGCGACGGCGGGATGCAGGGCCAGCAAAACGCCCAGGCCCGTCGCCACGCCCTTGCCGCCGCGAAAGCGCAGCCACGGCGTGTAGCAGTGCCCCAACAGCGCACACAGGCCAACGATGGCCCCGTGAAGGGCTGTGACGCGTTCGTTGCTGTTCACGGGCACGACGTGCGTGACGACGACGATGGGCACGACCGCTTTGAGTGCATCGAGCACGAGCGTGACCAGCCCGAGCTTCTTGCCGACGACACGGGCCACGTTGGTGGCACCGATGTTGCCGCTGCCCGCGGTGCGCACATCGGTTTTGCCGACGGCCAGAGCCAACAACAGCCCGAAGGGAATCGAGCCAGCGAGGAAGCCGACGACAGACCAGCCGACGAGGGCGGCGCCGTGTTCGTGCAACAGGGTGTCCACACCCGATCTGTAGCAGGCCGCGGGGCCATCGCCGACGACCAAATCGAAGGCCGACGATCTCGCGCCAGCGCCCGATTGACGCCACCAGCGACGTGAACGACGCTGGCCGTGACGCGGAGCACCGATTGGACGAGGCGCGAACCCAACTGACGATCGAGTTCGTCGACACGCACGGCAGCGTCGTCGTGGCGGCCGATGGCGGCGCGCGCTTTCCCGGCACCTTGCGTCGCGTGCCCACCTCGGTGGCCTTTGGTGAGCGGCTCGACGTCAT
This sequence comes from Myxococcota bacterium, assembly GCA_044349155.1. Classification (GTDB taxonomy): domain Bacteria; phylum Myxococcota; class UBA727; order UBA727; family VGSZ01; genus VGSZ01. The sequence continues at coordinate 4,828 of JBIKRQ010000325.1, read as the reverse complement.
GCTTGTCGTCGGCGACGAATCCGCCGTGATGGCGTTGCGGGCCATGGGCAATACCGACGTCGTCACCGGCGCTGTCGTTGGTGCAGCACTGTTGCAGCTCGATGTGGGCGGTCTCGACCTCGTGCCGCGGCCCACCGTCGCTGTCAGCCACGCTGAATCTGACGGCGTCGGCCTTAGCGGCAACATCGAAGACGTGCCGATGGCCGAGCTCGTGCAGCTCATGTGCGCCACGCGCCGCACCGCCGAGGTCGAGCTGCGTCACCTCGGGCGCTACCTTGGTTCGCTGGGTTTCGCCGAGGGGCGGGCCATCAGTGCGGTCACCGTCGACGGTATTGGCGGTGTCGAGGCCTTCTACGCGCTCGCTGGGCTCGAGATCGGCGCGTTTGCTGTGCGCTACAACCGGCGCACCACCGACGAGAACCTTACCGGCGACACGTTGTTTTTGCTGCTCGAGAGCGCCCGCCGCGTCGACGAAGCACGCCGTGGGCCCGAACCGGAACCCGAGCCGGAGTTCGACCTCCCGCCGACGGTCGCCGTCAACGAGCCTGAAGTACCCGCCGCTGTTGCGTCGTCGCCAGAGGCACCAGCACCGGTGGCGCCGGCAGTGCCGCGCCGTTCGTCGTCGTCGTCGTCATCGTCGTCAGCGAGCCCGTCGCGTCGTCGTCGTTCTGCTGACGCGGCCACCGAAGTCAGCGGTCGCGCCGCGTCGATGGGGCAGTTCTCGGGGTTCTTCGCCGAGTTTTCGGCCGCGCGAGCGCACCAGAAGTCGAAGGAAGGGGCCGCGGTACGCTCGCAAGAAGGCGTGGCGGTCGACCCTGCCGACGTCGTCGAGGAGCGCAGCATCGCCCCCACGGCGGGCCTCGCGCCCAACGTCGGCGACATGATGGACAAAGACACCGACATCGTCGCCGCGCGCGATCTCACGCAGGCCACGGTCGCCGCGGAGTAGTCAGCGTCGTCGTTTGGCTTCGAGTGCGTCGAGCCGGCTCTTGATCGCTGCTTCGCTGCCGATGTCTTTGGGCTCGTAGTAGCGCGCACTGCTCAGAGCGTCGGGCAGGTAGTCCTCGACGACGAAGCCGCCGTCGTGATCGTGCGGGTATTTGTAGCCAGCGCCGTAGCCCAGGGTCTTCATCAAGCCCGTGGGCGCGTTGCGCAGGCGCATGGGCACGGGCAGCGAGCCGTGGGCGAGGATGTCTTTGCGCGCGGCCTTCCAGCCCAGATAGCTGGCGTTGCTCTTGGGGGCCGACGCCAAATACGTGATGGCCTGGGCGATGGGGATGGCACCTTCGGGCAGCCCGACGAGTTGAAACGCACTGAGCGCGCTGGTGGCGACGACGAGGCCCATCGGGTCGGCGTTGCCCACGTCTTCGCTCGCGAAGATCACGAGGCGACGCAGCACAAACAGCGGGTCTTCGCCGGCTTCGATCATGCGAAAGCCGTAGTGCAGGGCGGCGTCGGGGTTGCTGCCGCGCATGCTCTTGATGAACGCCGAGATGACGTCGTAATGCTGCTCGCCGTCCTTGTCGTACATGAGCACGCGGCGTTGCACGGCGGCTTCAACATCGGCGCGCTCGACGACGTGGCGGCCTTCGGCACTGCACAAATCCGCGGCCACTTCGAGCGAGGTGAGCAGCTTGCGCACGTCGCCCGATGCGGCGGCGATCAACACCTTGCGGGCCACGTCGTCGACGGTGATCTGCCGCGACTTCAGGTCTTCGTCGGTCGTCAGCGCGCGATCGAGCATGAGGCTCAAGCCTTCGGGCTGCACACTCTTGAGCACCAACACGCGACAGCGCGACAGCAGCGCGGGATTCACCTCGAACGAGGGGTTCTCCGTCGTCGCACCGATCAACGTGACCACGCCTTTTTCGACGTGGGGCAAGAGCGCGTCTTGTTGGCTCTTGTTGAAGCGGTGGATCTCGTCGACGAACAAGATCGTGCCGAGCCGTTGCTCCGCGCGCACACGTCGCGCTTCTTCGATCGCTTTGCGCAGGTCGGCCACACCAGCGAGCACCGCCGAAATCTTGATGAAACGCGCGTTGACCTCGTGGGCGAGGCATTCGGCGATCGTGGTTTTGCCCGTGCCCGGCGGCCCCCACAGAATCACGCTCGGCACGCGCCCCTGCTTGAGCGTGCGGCCCAAAATCGAGCCCGGCCCCGTCAGATGCGGCTGGCCCACGACGTCGTCGAGGCGACGCGGGCGCATGCGCTCGGCGAGCGGTACTCCGGTGCGGTCGTTGTCGGCGGCGTGCTCAAACAGGTCCATGGGTGTCTGCTCATTCCACTCGTTCGTCGTCGTCAGGCGCTGCAGAAGGCAGAGCAAAGAGATCGGCCTGCGCCTGCTTCTTCTTCGTCGTCCGTGCGCGTGGTGAAACGACCATGGTCTCTTCTTCCACCACATCCAACGACGCGTCGTCGTTGCGGACGTTGCCCAACCTCGACGACACCGCGCGCACGCGCAGCCCAGGCAGCTCGCGTTGTCGTGCGAAGTGCTGCAGGTCGATCACCTCGCGCGTTGGATCGAGCCAGGCGTCGCGTTCGTCTTCGTCGACGACGATCGGCATGCGGTCGTGCAACATACGCAGCTGCTCGTTCGCCGCGGTGGTCAGGATGGTGAACGTGTGCACCGGCCCAACACCGCCGTGCCACGTCGACCACAGGCCCGCCAGCGTCACCGGCTGCGCATCGCTGAACGTGATCAGGTGCGGCCGCTTCTGCTTCGCCGACAGCGTCTGCCACTCGTACACGCCGTCGACGACGACGAGGCAGCGGCGCTTTTTAAGCGATTCCTTGAATGCAGGCTTTTCAAACACCGTTTCGGCGCGCGCGTTGATCAGGCTGCTGCCGATGGCGAGGTCTTTCGCCCAGTGCGGCACCAGCCCCCACCGGTGGGGCAACAGCCACCGCGCGTCGTCGACGAGGCGCAGCACCGGCATCACGTCGGTGGGCGCCACATTGAAGCGCGGTGCCTGCTGCAAGAGTGCATCGTCGATGAACGACGAAAACCGCCGGGCCAGCTCCAGCGGTGTCGTCGTCAGGCGATAGCGGCCGCACATGGTGTGGGGCTAGCCGAACAGCTCTTTGACCTTGTCGAAGAAGCTCTTGTTGTCGGGGTGCACCTCTTCGTTCGAGGCCGCCGCGAACTTCTCGAGCAGGTCTTGCTGCTCGGCGTTGAGCTTCTTTGGCACCTCGATGCGCACCTTGACGAGCTGGTCGCCACGGCCCGAACCGCGCAGGTGCGGAATGCCCTTGTTGCGCAGACGGAACACCGCACCGGGCTGCGTGCCGGCCGGCACCTTCATGCTGACCTTGCCGTCGAGGGTGGGCACGTCGAGGGAGCAGCCGAGGGCCGCCTGCGGGAACGAGATCGGCACCTCGCACACCACGTCTTGTTCTTCGCGCGAAAACAGCGGGTGCTCGGCGATGCTGAGCACGACGTACAGGTCGCCGCGCGGCCCGCCACCTCGACCAGCTTCACCCTCGCCCACGAAGCGCAGGCGCGTGCCCTCGTTCACGCCAGGGGGCACCTTCACGCTAAGTTGGCGTTCCTGTTCGCGCTGCCCGCGACCACGGCAATCGGTGCAGGGGGTCTCGACGACGCGGCCAGCACCACCGCAGGCGCGGCAGGTTTGGGCGATGGCGAAGAAGCCCTGGGCGACGCGGATTTCGCCGCTGCCACCGCATTGGGCGCAACTCTTCACCTTGGTGCCGGGTTTGGCGCCGCTCCCCGAGCACGTGACGCAATCCTCGAGGCGCGGGATCGCAATCTCCTTCTGCGCACCAAAGGCCGCTTCTTCGAAGGTGACCTCGAGGTGAAAGCGCAAATCGCTGCCGCGCGAGGCGCCACCCCGACCACCGCCACCACGACGACCGCCGCCGCCGAAGATGTCGCCGAACAGGTCGCCAAAGATGTCCTGGATGTTCACCGACTGGCCGGCACCCGACATGTCGGGGGCGTGGCCGTAGCGGTCGTAGTGGGCGCGTTTGTCGGCGTCAGAGAGCACGCCGTAGGCTTCGGAGGCTTCTTTGAATTTGTCTTCGGCGACCTTGTCACCCGGGTTTTTGTCGGGGTGAAACTGCAGCGCGAGCTTGTGGTACGCCTTCTTCAGCGTGCGCTCGTCGGCGTCTTTGCTCACGCCGAGCACTTCGTAGTAGTCGCGCTTGTCAGCCACAAAAAACCTCTGTCGTGCAAAACGCCGTATCCCACACCGTGGAACACTGGCGGGTTCAAGGCCGTGGCACGTGCCAACGATTGAACGCGGGTGCAGTCGAACGCGAAGACGCGCAAAACTGCGTAGACGATACGCAGGCGGCTGACGACGACAAGCCCCGATCGGACGTGGGTGCTGTGCGGTCAGCTGGCCGGGGGCGTGACGAGGTCAACGACCGCGTCGATCACCGCTGTGCTCGCCTCGGCCGACAACACGCCGTCGGCCACGAGGTGGTGGTCGCCGGTCACTTCAATCACGGCTTTGGCGGGCAGGGCGCGCGCGCGATCCCGGTCGGCCTCGGACAACTGCTGGTCGCCCGCCGACACCACGACGATGGTTTTGTCCTTCAGCGGCTTCATCAACGACGTGGTCTTCTTCGTGAGCTCAATCCAGCCCAGCCAAAACCCGATGGTGGCGCCGTCGACGCGGGCATCGCGTGCGAACTTCCCCGACGTCATCGACGCAAACCCGGCCTGCCGCGTGGCGGCGAGATTGCGCAGCGCAACGGCCTGATCCTGCAAGCGCGTCTTCTCCTCGGGCGAGGCCGCAGCCTTCGCGTCGGCGAACAGCTTTTCCTGTCGGGCGTTGAGCGCATCGACGAGGACGGCGTCGATCTC
>JBIKRQ010000341.1:0-6770 GCA_044349155.1 Myxococcota bacterium | reverse complement strand
GAGGGCAGCTCGAAGTCGCGGAGTTCCTCGTCGAGGCCAAGATCAAGCCCCCCCACCGGAGGCGGCGGTGCTGTGTCGGACGGCTGGCCGAGCAGGCCCGAAAACACGCCCGCACCAAGGGTGCCCACGAGGCTTGGCTCGGGGCGGTGGACGACACCGCTGTCATCGTCGTCGTCGTCGCTGCTGCCCTCGAGGGTGCGATCTTGAAACGCGCCAACGTCGTGGGTCGAGGACAACTGCCGTGCGAGCGCATCGGTGGCCTCGCCGACCGACATCGCCATGGCACCACACGATGGGCATTCGACGAAGGCGTCGTCGTCACCGCGGTCGCGGGTGAACACAGTTTGGCAGCGGGGGCATTCGAAACGGGTCGTCACGGCGGGGGACGCTAGCAAAGACATCGCGCAGGATGCGAGGTGCCCGTTCCGATTCACCCGCCGAAGAGCCACTTGCGGCCAGTTCTGCGGGTGCGATACGTCGGAGCTGAGGTGTCGACGTGAAGCTCATCGCCGCTGGCGTGACGAATGTGGGAATGAAACGCGCCCACAACGAGGACAATCACATCCTTGTGCCAGAGGAGAACCTGTACGTCGTCGCCGACGGTATGGGTGGCCACGCGTCAGGCGAAGTGGCGTCGGAGATCGCAGTCACTTCGGTGGCCGACTTCTTCAAGATGACCACTGCCGACGAAGAGCAGACCTGGCCGTACAAAGAAGAGCGCGGCCTGCGCTACGAGGAGAACCGGCTCGTCGCTGGCATCAAGCTCGCCAACCGGCGCATCTTTGAAACCGCACAAGCCGACGTGCGCAAGCGCGGCATGGGCACCACGATCGTGGGCGTGCTGTTTACGCACAACGGTGCCTACGTCGGCCACTGCGGCGACTCGCGGGCCTACCGCTTTCGCAACAAGAAGCTCGAGTTGCTCACCGACGACCACTCGCTGCTCAACGACTACCTGAAGAACCACAAACTCACGCCCGAAGAGATCGAAGCGTTCCCCCACAAGAACGTGATCGTCCGCGCGCTGGGCATGAAAGACAGCGTGCAGGTCGACGTGAGCCGCCTCGAGCCGCTGCCCGACGACCTGTACATCCTCTGCTCCGACGGCCTGTCGGGCATGGTGCGAGACTCCGAGATGGAGCAGACGATTTTGGCGTGGGAAGGCGACCCGTCGAAGGCCGAAGACGTCGACAGCCTGTGCCACACGCTCGTGAACGCCGCGAACAGAAACGGCGGCACCGACAACGTCACCACGGTGATCATCAAGGTTGTGTCGTAGGCCTTTGCTGGCGTCGCGCCCACAAAGCCCTCGTCGACGACGAGGGCTTTTTTGTGTTTGTTCGTTATGGGCCGTGCACGACCGGCGCACGACCAGCGACGACATCGCTGACGAAGGCGACAAACATCGCGCGGGTGTCGTCGCGCTGAAACAGCACGTTGTGGCCGTCGAGCAGGCCGTCTTCGGCGTAGCGGACGACGACGCCGGTGCGGTGCTCGCTGTTGATCGTGAGGTTCAACGACGCCGGTGATGGCAGTGGCGTTCTGCCGATCGCGTGCAACCCAGGCAGCAGGCGCTGCGGTGAGGTGCGGCCCACGTCGTGGCCGACGAGGTCGACGCCCACCGATCGCACCAGCGCGCGCTGCAGGCCCGTGGGCACCTGGGCGTCGGGCTCACCCTCGATCACCAACACGTGCGGCACGTGGGCGCCGGGGCGCGGGTGCTTGAGGATGTGGCGCGTGAACAGCGTGTTGTCGGCGGCGGCCACGCCGGTTTCGAAGATGTCGATGAAGGGGTGAAAACGATCGAGATGCTGCCCCGGTGGCAGGGCGGCGAGTTCGATAAGCCCTTGAAGATCAATGGGATCTTTCGGTCCGAACGCGAACTCGACCCACGTGCCGCCTGCCCCCGAGAGCACCACGCCGTCGAACTCGGGAAGAATCCCAGCGATCATGCCCGACAGGAAGCTGCCGAGGCTGTGGCCCCCCACCAGGCGGACGTCGAAGTGCACTTTGCCGTCGGGTGCAGCGCTCGCGTCGACGTCGGGGAGCAATGCCGGATCGACCGCCAACGACTCCAGCAGCGCGATGAAGCGGGCGTGCTCGATGAGCATCTGGCCGAAGTTGTCGCGCATCGCGGGCGGATTCATGAACACATAGGCGCCGTAGCCGTCGAGGGCGCGCAGACCGATGCGGTCGGGGCTGTAGGGGCCAGCAATGCTCGCCGTGGCCACCCCGTGGGGCGCAAGCCAGCCACTCATGCCCTGCCCCGGCACGACGGGGGCACCGGGGCGCGCACGTCGACCACGGTCGGTGACCTGCACGGCGTTGCCGCCCGTACCGTGCACGTACAGCAGCAGCGGCCAGCCCCCTGCGGGCATCTTGCCTTTGGGCACAGCGACGACAAACGGTGCATCTTCGTGGCGCGTGACGACGAGGGCGCCCTGATCGTCGACGACGAAGGCGCCGGTGTCGGAGAAGTGCGGCGGCTCGCCGGCCTGATGTTGCGGCTGGCGCAACACGCCCTGCAATTCGGTGAACGTCGACGACGGCGTGTTCACTTCGGCGCGACCGCGCGACAGCGACACGAGAGGCGGCGGTGGTTCGGCGCGGGCCTGCTGCACAAAGCGCGTGATGCGCGCGGTGGGATCGCCGACGGAGAACACCGTGGCCGCAGCAATGTCGGCGGCGTTGATGCCCAGCTCGCCCAGGTGTTGGCGCAGTGGTGCGAACGACGCGTGCCACGCGCCATTCGCCCCGTTCGTCGTCGACGTCGCGTTCGCCAACAGACCGCGCACGACGGGCGAGGGATCGAGGTCGATGAGGCCGTCGGAGTCGAGGTCGCGCAGCACCACGGCGGCGTACGTGCCCGGCAACAACGACACACCCGTGAGTGGTGCGAATTGCAGCAGCGACGACGGACGCGCGACGTCAGCGCTCGTGGTGATGTGGCTGTCGACGATCACGCGCTGACCAATGCGCCCCGCACTCAGGTCGATGAGCTGCAGGCCCGAGGTGGGCTTCGTCGTCGACAGCGGGACGATCGGCCGCGGTGGCAGCGGGCGATCGAAGCGAAACGAGATCACCGACATCGGCGAGAACCCCGGACCGAGGGCGTCGACGTCGCGCATCACCGACGCGCGCGCCAGATCGACAAAGCCCACGCCGAACGGATTGGGCAGGCCGCGCACGTCGGGAGCGCCGTTTTTGAGCGTGCGGACCTCGGCGGGAAACGGTTGGTCCCAAAACGACGAAGCCCGCGTGACGTCGGCGTCGAGGTCGAACACGACGGTGGGGCGACTCTCGCGCGATTGCGGCCAATGGCGCGACCCAAACGGCGGCGCACACGCAGCAACGGCAACGACGACGCATGCGGCAAACAAAATCCGAGCCATGGGGGCGCTTAGCACGACGTCAGCCGGACCGTTTCGGGATCGCCGCAGGTTCTGGATCCGCGCCGTCGACGGGGGCGCGTGGTACGAGCAATGGCAACGCCCGTCGGTCAGACATCCGACGTCGAGGGCGCAGGCTCGGAGCAGGCTGTGGTCATGTCGAATCGTTTGTCTTTGCTTACTCGCGGTCTGGTGCTTGGTGTGGTCGCGGCCCCGGCGGCGCACGCCTTCGACATCGTCGTCGACCCGGGTCACGGCGGCAGCGATCCAGGTGCCCTGGGCTGCAACCTGCGCGAAGCCGACGTGGCGCTTGATGTGTCAGCACGGCTCAACACGTTGCTGAACGCCGCGGGGCAAACCTCGACGATGACGCGCACCACCGACGTGTTCATCGAGCTTGGCGCGCGGGCGGACTTCGCCAACAGCCGGGGCGTCGATCGCTTCGTCAGCATCCACAACAACTCGTTTTCCGACGGCAGCGCCAACGGCACCGAGACGTACTCGTACGGCGGTAACGACGGCAACGGCAACCCTCTGCCCGCGCGCGAGCGAGATGCAACGAGCATCCTGATGCGCGACCTCATCCAGAGCGAGATGCTCGACGCTTGGGGTCTTCGTGACCGCGGCGAGAAGAAAGCAAACTTTGCGGTCATTCGCGAGACGACGATGCCGGCCACGTTGTCGGAGTTGGGCTTCATCACCAATTGCGCCACAGACGCCACCTTCCTCGGCGACGCCACCCACCGGCAGGAAGCAGCACAGGCCCACTTCAACGCGTTGTCGGACCACCTCGGCTTCGATGGCACCGTCGTCGACACGGGCACGTTGCGCGGCTTCGCGCTCATTGACGTGATCGCTGCTGATTCGGCCCGTATCCCAGGCGCCACCGTCAGCGTCGTGGGCCGCAGCGAAACCACCACGGCGAGCGACACCGGTGCGTGGGCCTTCACGCTGCCCGCGGGCACCTACACCGTGCGCATCGAAGCCGACGGCTACGTCGCCGCCGAGCGCGTCTGCGATCCCCTTGCCGCAGGTGGCGAGCGCTTCTGCTCCGTCGCGCTGGTTGCCGACACCGGCGGCGAAGGAGAGGGTGAAGGCGAAGGAGAAGGCGAAGGCGAAGGTGAAGGTGAAGGAGAGGGTGAAGGCGAAGGAGAGCCCGGTGAAGGCGAGGGCGAAGGCGAAGGCGAACCCGCAGAAGGCGAAGGCGAAGGCGTGCTCTCGCCCGACCGCATCGTGATTCGCAACAAGCCCGGCGCCACCGGTGGCTGCTCCTGCGACGCCAGCAGCACCAACACCGCGGCACTTCCTGCACTCGCTGCGCTGGCCTTGCTCGGCCTGCGCCGACGCCGCAAAACCACCGGCATTTCAAGCACCTGGAGCACCCACATGAACGTCGGTGTGTTGCTGTTCATGACACTTGGGGCTCACGCCGCGTTGGCTGCGCCCACGATCGACACCACGCTCACCGCCACCACGTCGCTCAAGCTCGGTGCTGTCAGCCTCGCGCAACCATCGCCCGACGGGCAGCGCCTGCTCACCAGCGATCCGCACTTCACGGGCCTCGTGGTTGTCGACGTCAACACCGGCGCGCAAACCGCCATCAGCGACGACGGCCGCGACGGGTTCAAGGCTGGTTGGGCCGGCAATGACGTCGTGCGCCGCGTGCGCAAAGAGCCATTCGGTGGGCAGCCACTGCTGCGCCTCGACAGCAAGACCGGCGACGTCATCGGCATGTTCACCGAGCACACAACCCACGCCGCCGTGCAGACCAACGACGACGTGATCGTGCTGGGCCGTCGCGTCGACGACAGCGGTCGCCTCGCTGCCGCAGAGCAGCTGTCGCCTGCAGGCCTTGCGTGCTTCGCCCCGCAGATGGCCACGCGGCAGCACGACGTGGTCGTGGTGTTTCAGTGCCTCGGCCAGGGCGTGTGGCTCAACCGTCTCGTCGTCACGGGCAACACCGTCGTCGTGGCCGACAGCGTGCAGTTGGGTGCTGGCAACGCAGTGTCGCTCGCCGCCGACGGGCGCACGCTGGTGTTCACGGTGGGCAGCGACGATGGCCACAACCAGCGCACCAGCGATGTTGTCGTCGTCGATCTCGATCGCAGCTTCAAACAGCTCATGCTCGAGCGCGCTTCGACCGCGGGCCTTGAAGACCACCCCGGGGTGTCGAACGTGTTGAGCAACGGCCGCCGCGTGGTCGCGTTTGTCAGCGGCGAGCAGGTGGTGTTGTCGTCGTGGACGCCGAAAAAATGAGCGCACATCCGCTGCGTGCGGGCCACATCGATGTGCACACGCACATCCTGCCGCGCCACATTCCGCGCTTCGTCGACCGCTTCGGCAGCGGCGGCTTCATGACCCTCGAGCACGTGCCAGGCGCATGCCGCGCGCGGATGGTGCGCGACGACGGCCGCTTCTTCCGCGACGTCGAGGCCAACTGCTTCGACGCTCCAACACGTCTGCAGGAATGCGACCGCGATGGCGTGGGCGTGCAGGTGCTGTCGACGGTACCGGTGATGTTTTCGTACTGGGCCAAGCCCGAGCACGGGGCCGACGTCGCCGCGTTTTTGAACGACGACCTCGCCGCCACCGTCGCCGGCAACCCCGATCGCTTCGTTGGCCTTGGCACCCTGCCCCTGCAGGATCCGCAGCGCGCGTGTCGCGAGCTCGAACGCTGCATCAACGAGCTTGGCTTTGCCGGTGTGCAGATCGGTTCCCACGTCGAGACCGGACCCGGCCCCCTCGACGAGCGCTGGATGCTGTCGGACCCGCGCTTGTTCTGCGTGTTCGAAACCGCCGCGCGCCTGGGTGCGGCCGTGTTCATCCACCCCTGGGACATGATGGGTGAAGCGCGGATGCAGAAGTACTGGCTGCCCTGGCTCGTCGGCATGCCCGCCGAAGAAAGCCTGGCCATCTGCAGCTTGATCTTCGGTGGCGTGTTCGAGCGCTTGCCGCAGTTGCGCGTGTTGGTGGCCCACGGCGGCGGCAGCTTCTGCGGAACGCTCGGCCGCATCGAGCACGGCTTCAACTGCCGCCCCGACCTCGTCGCCGTCGACAACCCGGTGTCGCCGCGCGCCTACCTTGGCCGTTTCTGGGTCGACAGCCTCGTGCTCGATCCCCACGCGCTGCGCGAGATCGTCGCCTGCTTTGGCAGCAACCGCGTCGCCCTTGGCACCGACTATCCGTTTCCGCTCGGCGAAAATGTGCCGGGTGCAACGATCGCCGCCGCGGGTTTTGACGACGTCACGCGCCAACTGTTGCTGCGCGACAACGCCCTGGTGTGGCTGGGCAGACACACCTGATCGCGTTGCGACCCACAAGCTCGCTGCTATACCGGCCGTCGTTGATGACGCGTTTCTTGCTCCAGCTGGCCCTGCTCAC
>JBIKRQ010000324.1:0-7329 GCA_044349155.1 Myxococcota bacterium | reverse complement strand
CGGTTTCTTCGGCGGTGCCGGTGATGTTGTCGGGCAAGGGACGAACGACGGCGACAGCGGCAAGGTCGTCGGTTCCGTCGAGGACGATCGCGGGCAGCGCGGTCAATGGTGTCGGCACCACGTTGTCGAGCAACACGAGCGGCACGTCGAGCAACGGCAACTCGATCGACGCTGGAATGACGACGTTGTCGCACAACCCCGGCAGCTCTCCTTCGCCTTCGCCTTCACCCTCTTCGCCTTCGCCTTCGCCCTCGCTGCCTTCGCCTTCGCCCTCGCCTTCAGCGCCGTCGCCGATCACGCCGGGCACCGAGATAGGCTTGTCACAGCCACCAGCGAGCGACGCGACGGCCAGCAACGTGAGGACGCTGACCGCCCCAGCGGCGGACCGCATCGCCCGACGACGACGGCGCAATCCGAGCAGCAGCGCCAGGCCAGCAAACGGCAGCACGCCTTCGGGCGAGCCGCTGTCGCACGTGCACCCGACGGCAATGGTGGGCGGCGTGTCGTCGGTGTCGCCAGGGCCTGCGTCGACCTCGCCTTCGCCTTCACCTTCGCCCTCACCTTCGCCTTCTCCCGGGCCCGCATCGACGTCGGTGCAGACGCGCAGCCCGTTTTCGTCGAGATCGACCTGACGATCGCAGTTGTTGTCGAGCAGATCGCAGACTTCGACAGCGCCCGGGTACACGGCATTGCTCGTGTCGTTGCAGTCGCCGTCGCAGTTGGTGAAGCCGTCGCCGTCGACGTCCTGACACGCCGAACACAACGTGGCGTTGCCAGCTTCAGCGTCGATGAGCGCATCGCAGTTGTTGTCGACGCGATCGCAGGCCTCGGCGGCGTGTGGGTTGATCGCCGCGTTGCTGTCGTTGCAGTCGCCGCAGGCACCGGTGAAGCCGTCGCCGTCGGCGTCTTGATCGACCTCGTCGACAGCGCCGTCGCAATCGTCGTCGATGCTGTTGCCGGTGACTTCGAGTTTGTTGGGCGCGCGGGTCGCGTCGTCGTCGGCACAGTCGCCGAAGCACACCGCAATGCGATCGCCGTCGACGTCGAAGCCTTCGTCGGTCTGACCGTTGCAGTCGTTGTCCTGACCGTCACACACCTCTTCGGCGGCGGCGGTGTCGGCATCGGCTGCGTGCACGTTCGCGTTGAAGTCGTTGCAGTCGCCGTCGCACGTGGTCACGCCGTCGACGTCGGCGTCGTCGTTTTCGTCGATGGCACCGTTGCAGTTGTCGTCGATGCTGTTGCCGCAAATCTCGCGACGGAACGGGCTTCGGGTTGCGTCGTTGTCGTCGCAATCGCCCACGCACGAGCGCGCGCCGTCGTTGTCGAGGTCGAAGCCCTCGTCGGTTTGGCCGTTACAGTTGTTGTCGAACAAGTCGCAACGTTCTTCGGCGTTGGGGTGGATCTCGCCGAAGCGGTCGTCGCAGTCGCCCTGGGCGGTGGTGTAGCCGTCGTTGTCCTCGTCGACGTCTTCGTCAACCTGGCCATCGCAGTCGTCGTCGAGACCGTTGCCGAAGCGCTCGGGCTGGTTGAGGTTCACGAGCGAATTGCTGTCGTCGCAGTCGCCCGTGCAGTTGCTCACGCCGTCGCGATCGAAGTCGTGGCACGGCGCACCGGTGCAGACAGCGCCCTCGTCGACGGAGCCGCTGCAGTTGTTGTCCTGGCAGTCGCACACCTCGCGGCGTGCGGGATTGTTGAAGGCGTCAGCGTCGTCGCAATCGCACTGGGTGGCGTTCAACGTTGGGCACAACGTGCAGGCGGGGAAGCCATCGCCGTCGGCGTCGAAGTCTTCGTCGGTGCTGCCGTCGCAGTCGTCGTCGGCGAGGTTGCAGCTCTCGGCGGCGGGGACGACCTGACCGATGCAGTCACCCTGTGGCACTCCGTTTTGGCAGGGCGACGTGCCTGCGCGGCACACACCAACGCCAGCAGTGCCTGCAGGGCCTTCGTAGCACTCGGTCTGGGCACCATCGACGGTGACGTCGCAGTTGTTGTCGACGTTGTCGCAAATCTCGAGCGCTGCGGGGTTCACCGCTTCGTTGTCGTCTTCGCAGTCGCCGCCGCAGGTGGTGAAGCCGTCGTTGTCGAGGTCGAAGTCACCGTCGTCGACTTCGCCGTCGCAGTCGTCGTCGAGGAAGTCGCAGGTGCCTTCGGGGTCGGCCGGATCGTTCGCAGGCAACACGGCACCTTCGCATTCGCCAAAGACGCCAACGTTGTTGGTGACGACGCAGTACTGCAGGCCGGGCAAGCACTCACCCTTTGGCTGACAGCCTGGACCAGGGCACAGGCCCTCGAAGGTCTCGTCGGTGACGTTGTCGCCTTCGAAGCACAACTGCGGCACCACGTCATCAAACGCGCCGTCGCAGTCGCTGTCGACGTCGTCGCAGGTTTCGGCAGCCCCGGGGCGCACGGTGGCGTTGTTGTCGTTGCAGTCGCCAGCGCAGGTGGAGCTGCCGTCGGCGTCGGCGTCGAAGCCATCGTCGATGACGTTGTCGCAGTCGCCATCGATGCCATCGCACGTGGTCTCACCCTGCGTCGGATCGTTGGTACCAACGACCTGCCCGATGCACTGCCCGAAGCTCGCGTTGCCCGAGCCGACGACGGCATTACAGGTACGGCTCCCTGTTCGACATGGGCCAAACCCCGGCGTGCCTGGTCCGTCAAAGCAGCCCGCCTGCACGAACGGATTGCCGTTGGTCTGCAGGTCGATGGTGCCATTGCAGTCGTTGTCGAGGCCGTCGCACTGCTCGGGCACACCGGCGACGTTGCCGTATTGCGCGTGCTGGCGATTGCCGAGGGGGCCATTGTCGTTGCACTCGCCGGCGAAGCAGCCGGGCACGCCGTCGCTGTCGTTGTCGGCGAAGCCGTTGAACGAACCAAGGCGGCAGTCGCGATCGACCGGACCGCAGTCTTCGGTGGCCGCCGGATTGATGCTGTTGTCGTTGTCGTTGCAGTCGCAGTTGCCGAAGTTGCAGGCCGCACAGCTCAAGAAGCCGTCGGCGTCGGCGTCGAAGCCCTCGTCGATGATGCCGTCGCAGTCGTCGTCAATCCCGTTGCAGCGTTCGTTGTTGCCGGGCTCGACGCTGGCATTCGTGTCGTCGCAATCGCAGTTCGTCGGCGAGAACGGCGCGAGAATGCAGCTGCTCAAGCACTGCGGTGAGCCGTCGCCGTCACTGTCGTCGATGATGCCGTCGTTGACCGTACCGTCGCAGTCGTTGTCGAGCGCGTCACACTGCTCAGCGCTACCGATGCCCTCGCCGGTGCAGGTGCCGAAGCTCGGCGTGCCGGGCACCGTCGCGTTACAGGTCTGCGAGCCACGCGTGCACACGCCGCGGCCCACCGTGCCGCCCGCGATGAGGTCGCCAGCGTCGTAGCAGCTCTGCGTCAGCGTGGCGCCGCCGCTGTTGCGATCGACGGTGCCATTGCAGTCGTTGTCGAGGCCGTCGCAGATGTCGGTGTCGCCGCTGCCAACGTTGCTGCGGCTGTCGTCGCAGTCGCAGTTGCTCGCCGAAAATGGCGGTCGCAAACACGCCGACGCACACGACGGTACTGCGTCGCTATCAGCGTCGCTGGTGAGCCCATCGTCGGACGTACCGTCGCAATCCTCGTCGACGCCGTCGCAGGTTTCCGCGCGACCAATGCCTTCGCCGTTGCACGTGCCGAAGCTGCTCACGTTGCTGCCCGCCGCGGCGTTGCACGTTTGCGTGCCCCGCGTGCACAAGCCCACGCCGACCTGGCCGCCCGCGATGAGTTGGCCAGCGTCGTAGCAGGACTGGCTGATGGTTTGGCCACCGGCGTTCTCGTCGACGCTGCCGTCGCAGTCTTCGTCGATGCCGTCGCACGTCTCGGTGCGGCCTGGGCGAACGGTGCTGTCCTGATCGTTGCAATCGCAGCCGGCCACGTTGCAAGCGCCAACGCATTCGCGAGCGCCATCGCCGTCGTCGTCGAAGCCGTCGTCGACGCTGTTGTTGCAATCGTTGTCGGCGTTGTCGCAGACCTCAGCGGTGGGCAGCACGTCGTTGTTGCAGGTGCCGAACGTGGCGCCGGTGCAGACCTGTGTGCCATCGCGACACTGCCCCACGCCGCGCGTCGCCCCCGGGCCGTCGTAGCAGCTGCGCGAGATGTTCTCGTTCTCGTCGGGGACACTGTCGCAGTCCTGGTCGACGCCGTCGCACACTTCTGCAGCACCCGGCTTGATCGCCGCGTTCTGATCGTTGCAGTCGCAGCTCGCCGTGCAGGAATCGATGCACTCCTTGAAGCCATCGCTGTCGTCGTCGAAGCCTTCGTCGACCTGCACGTCGCAATCGTTGTCTTTGCCGTCGCACCGCTCGGGAGCGCCAAGGCGAACAGCGGCATCGGTGTCGCGACAATCGCCGGCGCCAACGGTTTGTCCGTCGCGGTCGCAGTCGTTCTCGGGGTTGGTGGCGTTGTTCTCGTCGCACACCTGCGCGGCGGCCGAAGGCGCCCACATGGCAAGGAACGCACACACGAAGACGGCGTGGAGGTTCAGCTTCACAGGGCACCACCGATCTGGAGTTCAAACGACGAGCGCAGGTCACCGACGACGAGGTCGGGGCCGCTGCCCTGAGTGAGGCGAGATTCAAAGGCGCGCGCGACACCACGCACGAAGATGTTGGGAATGCCCGGCACAGGTGTGGCGAGCACGGCCACCTGCGCGAGCAGCCCGGGGCGCTCAAAGCCGCTGCCCTCGGCGACGAGGGGGACGCGTGCACCGCCGAGGGCGTCTATCTCAAGCAGGCCCGGCAACAGCGCCCAGCCCACACGCGCGAAGCCCGCGGCTTCCGTCGATGACGTCGACAACGCGGGTACGCCGCATGCGCCGATGATCACACGCTCGTAGCCCGCCGACGCGCCAGCACCAAGCCGCGGCACCAATGGGTTGTCCGACAACCGTGCGCGCCACGAGAGCGCTGCGGTGATGTCGTCGTCATCGACACTGCACGTGGTGTCGCCGACGCGCGCATCAATGAGGCCGTGGCGGCCCCAGGCCTCGACGAGCAGGTCGTTCCACCACGCCGTGTTGTCGACGAGTACGAGCGGACGAAACGCAACAAACGCCGACACCGACGGTGCGGTGCCCGCGTTCATCGGCGAGACCTTGGCGGCGAGCGGACCGCTGACGTCGAGCGTGCGGAGTGCAACACCACCACCAATGGCGCCCATCAACCACGGCAAACGCGCGACGACAGCGGGCGGTGGAGGCGGTGGAGGGGCGGGCTCGGCCACAGGCTCGGGGTCGGGCTCGCTCAAATCGACGACGGGGGCTTCGACGCGTGGCGCGAGGGCGTCTTGTGCGCGCGTGGCGATGGCCTCGGCCGTGGTCGTCGCCCACTTCGCGTCGAGTGCTGCGTTCTTCTTGCGCGGCAGTTCGATCACCAGGGGCGGTGCGCCCTGCAACGACGCGTACACCCGCACCGTCGTCATCGTTGGCTCGATCGTGGTGGTGATCGCGCGCTCCGCCGCAACGAGCGTGGCGACTTTCTCGATCGCCGGCGTTGTCGCGAAGTCGCTGATGAGCACGCCAGCCGTGACCTGCGCTTTGACGACGTCAGACGCTGCGACAACGCGCGGGCCAAGCGCGCGGGTGAGTTCGGCGATAAGCGCTTTGTGCGGTGCTGCGCCCTTTTTCACGTCGAGGCCGAGCAAAGGCAGCAGCACCACGCGCGGCCCTTCGGCTGCAGGCGCCTCCTCGACGGCGGGCGTTTCAGACACAGCAGGTGCGGCTTTTGCCGGCGCTGGTTTCGGGGCAGCGAAGCCGGGCGCTGCCAGCAGCAACGCGAGGGCGGCGATCGTCGATTGGAACGTGCGGCTCGTCATGTTCCGCGAGCGTAGGGGCCGTGTCGTCGACGGACCACCCTGAGACACTGTCGCAGCGACAGCATCTGCCCTTGACGGATCTGCCGAGTCGCCAACAATCGGTGCGGATTGACACCAATGTCAATGACGCCGCATCGTGTGGCGATGACCGACCTCCTCGTCGACAACACTGGCCCCGTTCGGCGCTTGACGCTCCATCGGCCATCCCGTCGCAACGCGCTGTCGCCCGAGTTGGTGGCCGAGCTCACCGCCGCACTTCGTGACGCCGACCACGACCCCGCCGTGCACGTCATCGTCATCGACGGCGCGCCTTCGACCGATGGCCGCGCCACGTTCTGCGCCGGCGGCGACCTCGGTGCCAACCTCGCCACGACGCCACACTTCGCCGAGCAGCACGCGGCACGCGCCGGCTTCGCCGAACTGTTGCTCACGTTTCACCGACTTGGCACGCCAACCATCGCTGCCGTCGACGGTGTCGCCCTCGGCGGTGGCTTCGGTCTGGTGCTCGCGTGCGACATCGCGGTGGTCTCGACCACCGCGCGCCTCGGCACGCCCGAGGTGAAACGCGGCTTGTTCCCGATGATGATCTCCGCCTTCATCGATGAGGTGCTGCCACGCAAAGCCGCGATGGAGCTCATGCTCACCGGTGGCGAAGTCGATGGCGCGCGCGCGGTCGAACTCGGCATCGCCAACCACGTCGTCGCGGCCGAGCACGTGCTTCCGCGTGCGTTCGAGGTGGCCAACGCGATTGCGGCGTTGTCGCCGGCGGTGCTCTCCCTCGGTCGTCGTGCGGTGCAGCAGCAGCGCGGCATGTCGTTCGAGCAGAAGCTGCTGTTTCTGCGTGACCAACTCACGATCAACCTGCAGCTCGACGACGCCGCCGAAGGTGTCGCCGCCTTCATGCAGAAGCGCGAACCGCGCTGGATGGGACGCTGAGATGTCGAAGCTGGATGATCAGGTCAAAGCCCTCGAGGCCCGCGTCGCCACCGTGATGAAGCTCGGCGGTGAGGCCTCGATCGAGAAGCAACACGCCGCAGGCAAACTCACGTGCCGCGAACGCGTCCACCTGCTGTACGACGTCGACAGCGATGGCGAGAGCACGTTTCGCGAGTTGCAACTGCACGCGCACCACACCTCGGACTCGCCGTTGATGGCGGGCAAGCACACACCCGCCGACGGCGTGGTGTGCGGCACGGGCGTCGTCGACGGGCGCCCAGTTGCCGTGATTGCCTACGACTTCACCGTGATGGCCGGCAGCATCGGCGAAAACACCGAGCGCAAATGCGGTCGCCTTCGCCAGTACGCCCTCGAGCACCGGCTCCCCGTCGTCTGGCTGCTCGATTCGGCCGGTGCCCGCGTGCAAGAGGTGGCGACGGCGATGTTTGCTGGCTCGGGGCAGATGTTCTTCGATCAGGTGCAGATGTCGGGTGTGGTGCCGCAGGTCGCAGCGATGATGGGGCCGTGTGCTGCTGGCACTGCCTACGTTCCCGGGCTCGC
>JBIKRQ010000323.1:0-7330 GCA_044349155.1 Myxococcota bacterium | reverse complement strand
GCCTTCGCCTTCACCCTCGCCTTCGCCTTCGCCTTCACCCTCGCCTTCGCCTTCGCCTTCACCCTCGCCTTCACCCTCGCCTTCGCCTTCGCCTTCACCCTCGCCTTCGCCTTCACCCTCGCCTTCACCCTCGCCTTCACCAGCGACGCAGCTGCCGTCGTTGCAGACTTCACCGTCAGCGCAGTTGCTGTCGACGACGCAACCGTCGTCGGTGTCGTCGCTCGGGGTGCCGCCGTCGCAGGCGGCGAAAGGAACGAGGCAGGTGACAACGATCGGCAACAGCAAACGCATGGAGCACCTCTGAAGGAGTTGCCGTGTTGAACCATGCGCGGGGCAGTTCGGCAACGCGGTGAGATCCCACGTCGTCGATGGCGGCGCCGTGTCGTGTTGCGCTGCCGTCACAAGCGGCACCTGTCCGGACAGCTGGACGACACAACTGGCGGCGCTTTTGTGACGGGCCTGCTAACGCGGACACCATGCAGCTGCGCACCCTTGAACTCACTGATCTTGATCCCGCTGGCCACGGCGAGCAGCACGGCGAAGCGTTTCGCGCGAGCATCCACGAGATCTACGCGATCCGTCTGCGCCTCATGCTCGAGCGCACCGACCTGGGCAGCGAAGCCAGCGTGTTGGCCCTGGCCAGGCACCACCTGCCCGTCCTCGAGGAATTCAGCAGCGCGCTGCACGCAGAGCTGTGCGGCATTGCACGCGGTGCGGGCCTCAGCCCCGAGCAGCTCGTCGTGCTCAACCACTACACCGACCTGCGCGACCTCTCGCTGCGCGACCTGCAGCACCTCGATGCTGGTCACGATCCCGGTGGGTGTTCGGCCTGGCTCGTCGACGACGGTCAAGCAAACGGCGAGCGCTTCGTTGGCCAAACGTGGGACATGCACGGTTCGGCCACGCCCTATGCGTTGCTGCTCACGGTACCGCACGAGCGCGGTCGGCAGACGTTCTTCACCATCACCGGCTGCCTGGGGATGACGGGTTTGTCGTCGTGGGGAACCGCCCTCACCATCAACAACCTCAACTCGCTGGATGCCTCGGTGGGTGTGGTGTGGCCAGCCATGGTGCGCGCGTGTGTGGCGCAACCCACGGCGCGTGACGCCTACGAACTCGCGATGCGCTCGAAGATTGGCTCGGGCCGCCACTACATCTTCGCCGACGACCACGAAGCCTTCGCGATCGAAACGAGCGGCACGAAGAAGAAGCAGGTGTGGCACCAAAACGGTGGCACCGCGAGCTGGTTTCACACCAACCACTGCGTCGACGACGAGATGAAGCCCACCGCGCGCATCTTGCCCACCAGCACCACCGTGGCCCGCTACGAAACGTTGCAGAAGCGTGAGCAAACCAGCGGTGCGCCGTCGACGCCAGCTGCGCTGTATGCGGCGTTCGCCGATGTGAGCATGCCGTTTCAACCAGCAAAGCCCGACGATGTGGCGACGTGTGGCGCCATCGTGATGGACCTGCGCCGCCGCCAGGTGATGGCCTGCGTGGGCGAGCCGCTGCCTGATTCTTCGCGCGTGATTTTGCAACTCTGACGAGCGCCGCGCGCGGTGAACGATCGTTCTCGCGCCTGCTGTGACGACGTCATTCTCTTTGAAGCTGACTGTGGGGCAACACGATGTCTGCGGGATTTGCGAGCAAGAAGTTCTACGAAAACGCGGCCGCCGCACTGCACGATGTGGTTGATGGCGCGACCATCATGTCGGGCGGGTTTGGCCTGTCGGGCAACGCCGAAAACTGCATCACGGCGTTGGCCACGAGCGGCAAGAAGGACTTCACGATCATCGCCAACAACTGCGGCAACCAGCGGCAGGGGCTCGCGGTGTTGTTGCAGAACCGGCAGGTGAAGCGCTTCATCGGCAGCTACGTGGGCGGCAACCCCGACCTCGAAGAGCAGATGCTCAAGGGCGAAGTCGACGTCGAGCTGTCGCCCCAGGGCACGTTCGCCGAGCGTTTGCGGGCGGGTGGTGCGGGCATTGGCGGCTTTTACACACCAACGGGTGTGGGCACGCTGATTGCCGAGGGCAAAGACGAAAAGACCCTGCTGGTGGGCCCGCCGTCGGCGCGTCGCGAGCGGCGCATGATTCTCGAAACGGGGCTCACGGCGGACTTCGCGATCATCCGCGCGCACCAGGTCGACCCGTACGGCAACTGCCGTTTCTACCGCACGAGCCGCAACTTTTCGCCGTTGATGGCGATGGCCGCCGCGGTGACGGTGGTCGAGGCCGATGAGCTCGTACCGCTGGGAACGATCGATCCTGACGACGTGCACCTGGCTGGCGTGTTCGTGAAACGCATCATCCAGGGTGTGGATCACAAAAATGTCATCGAGCAGCGCACGGTTCGTCCGCACTGAGCGAAGTAGCAGCTGAAGGAGCACACGATGGCCCACATCGACGAAGCCGACGGACTGGTTGCTGAAGCCGAGCGTGGTCGTCAGCGCATGCTCGAAGATGCGCGTGCCGAGGTGGAGCGTTGGATCGCCGACGCCGTGGCCGAGGGCGGCGACGAGGGTCAGTCGCAAGCACAGCACATGCGTGACGAGGTCGCGGGGCTTGAAGCGCGCATGCTCAAAGAGGTCGAGGGCGAAGTGGTACGCACCGCGATTCGCGTGGCCCACGAAATACTCGCGGCCGAGTTGCACCTGCGCGAAGACGCGATCGTCGACATCGCGGTGACGGCGTTGTTGGCGGTGAAGTCGGCGCGCGACATCAACCTGCGCGTGCATCCGCGCGACGCCAAAATCCTGCGGCCGGCGAAGGATCGCCTGGTCTCGAACCTCACACGCGCCAAGGACCTCGAGATCCGCGAAGACCGTCGCGTGAAGCAGGGCGGGGTGTTGATCGAGACGGAGTCGGGCGTGATCGATGCGCAGCTGGAAACGCAGCTTGAAGAGATTGGGCGCGTGCTCGGCGCCTGAGGTCCGCTACACCGGTTCGCGACACCGTTGCTCGTCGTTGCTCGTTCTCGTCGTTGCTCGTTGCTCGTTGCTCGTTGCTCGTTGCTCGCTTGCTCGCTTGCTCGCTTGCTCGTTGCTCGTTGCTCGTTGCTCGCTTGCTCGTTGCTCGCTTGCTCGTTGCTCGCTTGCTCGTTGCTCGCTTGCTCGTTGCTCGCTTGCTCGCTTGCTCGTTTGTGCTCGTCGTTGCTTCACGCTTCGCGCGAGTGACGTCGTCGGCGATCAGTGCACTCGAGCTTTGGACTACGCCTTCGGCGCGACCAAAAAACCTTCCAGGGCCAAGGTTTTCTGGACTTTCCGGGCCCTCTTGTTCTGGTGTGTGCATCGCTCCCCGTGCACTGAGCCTCGGAGAGAAACCGGCTTTGCGGTTTGTCGCCGAGGCGAACGCTTTGAGGGGTGGGCGGGGAAACTTCCCCGCCAATCAACACTGAGCGTCGGCGGCGTGCATCCTGCCGTCGTCGGAGGGGCTGGCGCCTCCTGGTTCAAAGTGCATCGGCCAGGCACCCCTCCGGCCCATCGTGTGCGTTGTCGTGGTGTCGTGGCGTCGTGGCCTTGTGCGCTTCCACGCGTCCGGCCGCGGCGTGCGTCCTCGCTGTTTCGCATTCCCGCCGGCCTCCCTGCGGTGACGCTTTTGCCTGCTACGCTGCTGGCCATGCGTTCGTTGGTGTGTGCGGTGACCCTGGGCCTGGTGGTGGCCTCGTCCAGCGTTGCTGCGCCCGACGATGTCGTCGCCGACCAGACTGTTGCGAGTACGACTGCGCCTGCGCCTGTGTCGGTGTCCATGTCTGTGTCTGCACCTGTCGCTGCACCGCTGCCTGCGACACGTGTGCTGTTGGTGCTCGATGACAACACGCTGCGCGCCAACCTTGCCAAAAGCCTCGTCGACGACGGCATCGCGGTTGTCACCTCTCTCGATGATGCGCCCACCTGGGTCGTGATGGTCGCCAATGGGCACGATGGCTGGGCCGTGGTCTGTCGTGGTGCCGATGCCACCGCGAGTGTGGTGCCCCCCGGGCCCGCGGCCCTCGTCGAGCTCGAGCTCGCCCAACGCATCAAGGCCCTGGCGCTGTCGACGCGGCCCCTCGTCGTCACCCTGCCCGAGCCGCCGCCCCCACAGGTCGCTGTCGTCGTCACCGATACCCTGGGCGATCCCGCGTTGTCTGCCAGCGTCGTCGCCGCCGTGCTTGAGGCGCGCGTGGGCCTGCTGCCCGCTGGCGTTGGCAACACCGTGTGCGTCAACGCCGACGAGGCCGTGGTTCGCTTCGGCCTCGCCGCCCCCGCGCAAGACTGCTCAGCTCTCGTGCTGTCGGAGGTGCCCCGCAGCGACTTCACTGCTGCGGCGATCGTGGCGCTGCTGCCACGTCGTGCGCTGCCGCCGTCACCACCGCCGCCGCCGCCACCGCCGCCCGTCGTCGTCGCCACGGCGGCCCCCGAGGTGCGAATCCCGTTGTCGGTGGGTGTGGGTGTCGGTGCGTTGGCGCGCCCGTTGGCGCTCGACCCGATCGTGCTGGTCGAGCTCGACTGGTGGCGCTTTCGCGAGGTCTTCGCTGGCGTCGACGTTGGTCCGATGTTGCAGGTGGGACTGTCGGCGAGCCGCAACGACACCATCGGCACTTTGACCATCCTCGAGCCGATGGGTGCCGTGGGCCTTGCGGCTCGACGGGAGATCGTCCCTGGCGTCGAGGTCGGCGTGGGCGTGGCGGCGGGGGTGTGGCTGCACAGTTGGCTGTTGGCCGACGTCGACGCCGGCATCACTGCCGACCCGTTTGTCGTCGTGCCGAGCTCAATCGCCTGGATGGTGCAGCCGGGCGTGGGCCTGGCGCTTGGCCTCGAGGCGGGCACCGCGAGCCGCACGCGCCTGCACGAACGCGACGGCGTCGTTGGCTGGGAGCGCGCGCCGATGTTTGCGACGCTCAGCCTCGGCCTGAAGGTCGATCTCGAGCGTGCCCGCTAAACCACTGTTTTTGCGCGTTTTTCTGCCCGGCACCTGGGATCTGCCGCGGCGCGGAAAATTCTGCGAGGCTTGGGCGTGGAACCATCAAGATGACCACTGCCACTGCCCAACACCAACAGGTCCGCGCGCTGTACGAGCGCGAGCGGGATCGCTTGTTTCGGGCAGCCCTGCGGGTTGGTGGTGGCCGCCGCGCCTTCGCCGAAGACGTGGTGCAAGACGTGTTCGTCAACCTGCTCACGGGCATTTCGCGCATCGACGACAGCCGCGACCTCGGTGGCTACCTCTACCGCGCCACCATGAACGGGTGCTTCAGCCGCCTGCGCAAAGAGGCCGTGCGCAACAACCCCCTCGTGGCGCTCGTGTTGGGGGCGCAAAGCTCGCCGGCCCCGAGTGCCGACATTGGTGCCCGCCTCGACGGTGCCCACCGCGAAGCCCTCGACGCCTTGAAGATCCTGCCTGGCCGCGAGCGCATCGCGTTTTGCATGGTGCGCCTCGACGATGCGCCGTTGGCCGACGTCGCCGAAGTGCTGTCGGTGTCGGTGCCCACGGCGTGCAAGCTCGTGCAGCGCGCCGAAGCCGCGTTGGCGAAAGCAGGCTGGGGCCAGGCAAAGACGCGTTCCACGACGACGACCATGGCGGCCGACAAGGCGGTGTCTCATGGTTGATGCCCGCATGAACGACCGCGACCTGGTCAGCGAGCTGCGCCGTGTCGACGACGCGTTTTCGCAGCTGAAGGCCTCGCGCGACGACGTGGTCGAAGCGTTGTTGGCCGGTGACGCCGACGTTGTGATCACCGAAGGCAACCGCCGTTTGCGCGTGGCGCGAGCGAAGCAGGCGTTGGTGGCGCTGGGTGGCGCGTGTGCGTTGGTGGCCACGATCTTCGTCGTCGCGCCCGTCGCTGTGGATCACCGCCTCACGCCGCCAG
Source organism: Myxococcota bacterium (assembly GCA_044349155.1). GTDB lineage: Bacteria > Myxococcota > UBA727 > UBA727 > VGSZ01 > VGSZ01. The sequence continues at coordinate 1,486 of JBIKRQ010000323.1, read as the reverse complement.
CCGTTGCCGTGCGCGCGCCGGTGGTTGCTCCGGCCTCGAGTGCGGCGATGCCCGTGGTTGTTGCGGTTCCTGCACCCACCACGACCGCAGCTGCTGCGCCTCAGCCGCCGATGCCGGTGGTGACGTCGACGGGACCGCAGTTGTGGCTGCCGGTGTCGAACGAGGCGTTGCCGAAGAGCCCCGCGGTGGTGGAGTTGTCGCTCACGACGGTGGCCCCGGTGCAGTCGACGTCGCCGCACAACCTGCGTCGCGTGAGCCCGCGCAGTCTCGATGTGCGTGTGCAGGGTCTGGCCGAAGCCGCCCCCGACGTGGTCACCGACGACGACGTGCAGGCAGCGGTGCTCTCGGCGCGCACGTTGGCGGCCCGCGGCAGCTACGTCGATGCTGCCGATGTGTTGGGCACGTTGCTGGCCCGTGGTCCGGGTGGGCGTGTCGCCGACGTGGTGCTCTCGGAGCAGGCGTCGTTGTTGGCGAAGGCGGGCCGTACCGAGCAGGCGTGCACGCTGTGGACGAAGCACCGGGCGCGGTTCTCGTCGTCAGACAACAGCGCTGCAGTGGTGGCAGCACTCGCGCGTCACCAATGCCCCTGAGGCTTCAACGCGGCTTCGTGTTGGTGCTCGCAGCGTGTGCCGCCTGCGCCGTGCAAACCATCGATCACAGCTTTGTCGACACCACGCGCGACACCGATCGCGATGGCATCGCCGACGTCGACGAAGAGGCTGCGGGCACCGATCCAACATCGCCCGACAGCGATGGCGATGGCTTGTTGGATCGCTTCGAGCGCGAGAGCGGGCTCGATCCGTTGAGTGCTGACAGCGACCGCGATTCGCTCAGCGACCTCGACGAACTGCTGCAGGGGCTCGACCCCACCACGCCCGACAGCGACAACGATGGCCTGGCCGACGCCTTCGAGCTCGACCTTGGCTGCGATCCGTTGCGCAGTGACAGCGACGACGATCGCGTCGACGACGGCGAAGAGGTTCGCAACGGCACCGATCCGTCGCTGGCCGACTCCGATGCCGATGGGCTCGACGATGGTCGCGAGCGCGACGAGGGCACAAACCCGAACGACAAAGACAGCGACAACGATGGGGTCGACGACAGCTTCGAGTGCAACGCGGGGATGGATCCCCTCGAGCGCGACACCGACAGCGATGAACTCCTGGATCTGCAGGAGCTGCGCACGGGCTGCGACGCCCTCAATCCCGACAGCGATCACGACGGCATTCTCGACGGCGCTGACGCCACGCCGTGCCTCTGATCGCGATGTCTCCATGCGCTCCGCGAGTCATCCGAATGTCAGACATGACGCCTGTGATGTTGATCGCGCGCTGTGGGAATCGAGCCGCGAAGAGAAAACCGGCTTTGCGGTTTTGTCGCCGAGGCGAGTCTCTTGAGGGGTGGGCGGGGACACTTCCCCGCCAAATCAATCGAGGCGCGAAGAGAAAACCGGCTTTGCGGTTTTCTCTTCGAGGCGAGTCTCTTG
>JBIKRQ010000322.1:0-7341 GCA_044349155.1 Myxococcota bacterium | reverse complement strand
CGGCTTGATGTCCAGCGGGCAGGAAGCTTGGCGAGCGGGCCTCGCGCACGGCATGGTGCGGGGATGGCCGCCGACAAAGACCACCTCGATCTGGCTGCGACCCTGCGGGCGGTAGGTGCCGTCGAGGCTGCGGCTCCCGTCGTCGACGCGCTGTTTTTTCACCGCACCCTCGCGCGCTGGCTGGGCCTGCCCGAAGGCAAGGTCGACGGCGTCAGCCACCCCGTGCAGTGGGACTACCGCTACTGGAAAGCCGAGCTCCGCCGCGAGCCCGAGCACGACCACGCAAACGCCCACGCCTGGTGTGCCGAGCTGTTCGCCACCGCCGACGACCCCGTCGAAGTGGTGCGCTGGTGGATCGTGAAAGACGAACGCGGCCGCATCACCGACGCCGGCTGGCACAGCGAACCACCGCAGGTGCGCGGTCCGGCTCCCGCGCGCACGCCACCACCAACGCCCGACGCCGCCACCCTTGAGCGGTTGTTCAGCGACGACGACAGCTGAGTCTGCAGTCCGGGTTCAGCACTTCGTGGCGGGCGGCGGCGTGGTGCCTGCGGGCCACACGCGCGGCTGCGGCACCGGCGTGGTCTCGACGAGCTGATCGTCAGCACGGCGCAAGCGGCGACTCAACTCGCGGGCGATGTTCATCACGAGCAACATCGCGCACTTCAGGTCGCTGCAGTAGCGCTCGTGGATGCTCGAGTAGGCCCACACCCACAACGTCGACGGCTCGGTGGCGCGCACGGTGGCCGAGCGGGGCTGCATGTCGATGAAGCTCATCTCGCCGACGCACTCGCCGGGCAGCACCGTGCCGAGCACGACGGTGCCCCGCGTGCACTGCTTGATGATTTCGAGCGCACCTTCGCGCACGACGTAGAGCGAACGGGCCATTTCCCCCTCGGTGAAGATGGTGGCGCCCGCCGTCACAGACATCACCTCGCACCGCTCGGCAAAACGAGCGAGCGCATCGGGACCGATGCCGCCGAACAGCGGCAACGCCTGCAGATCCTGGCTCGTCGGTTGGCTCATATTCCCGGTATAGCGATGCCTATGCAGATGGTCATGTCCGAACGTCTTCGTCGTCAGCGGGTGGAATTGAAGCTGGTGTGCGCATGTGAGGAATGCGAACACTTCGACGACCGCGAGGGTCCCGCGTGCGACCTGCTCTACCCAACGGCACCCCACCGACGTGCCGCGTTCGACACCGCGAAGGACGGCGACCCGGTGTGGTTCTGCAAAATGTTCGAAGCCCGTTGACAGCTGACGGGTGAAGTTGACAGGAGCGCGCTCCCGGTGGCAGAAGCCGCGACGACGCAAGTCCTAAAGAGGCGACCCATGAGCAAGTTCGGAAATAAGTTCACCTGCTGGTCGTGCGCGACGAAGTTCTACGACATGAACAAGGCGGGCGCGAAGTGCCCGAAGTGTAATGCCGACCCGAACGACGATCCGAAGAAGGATCTGCCGGCAGCAGCCCCCGCCACCTACGGCGACGACTATGCCGATGAAGCCGAAACCGAGGTCGTTGAAGACGTGGGCGACGACGACGAAGCCGAAGACGATGTCGGTGACGAAGGCGCTGCCGACGACGACTACTGAGTCGGCTCCAGCTCCAGCACCAGTACCAGCAACAACGCGCGGTCCTGCCGCGCGTTTTTCTGTGGTGCGACGTCGTCAACCCATCGAGAGGTAGATCCTCGTGCGCGGGCGTTCCTCGAGCAGATCGCTGGTGTGCAGCCCTGCGCCCCGGGGCGCCATCGTCGACGACAACGCCCCCACGACCGTGTCGGCGAAGAACATGCCGCGTGGCGTGAGCAAGGCCCGCTCGTCGTCGAGCACCACCAACCCAGCGGCGATCAGGGCCTGCGCGGGCTCGGCGAAGTCAGCGGCGAACGCGGTGCCAAACAGCTGCGCGTACGTCGACGTCGACAGCCACGTTTTGGCCAGGCTGCGCACCACAAACAACGCGCGCAGGCTGTGTTCGTCGTAGCGAAACAGCAGGTCGCCCCCCGACCACGGCCGCGCTCCCAGGTTCTTGCTGCGCAACAGCTTCAAGCCCGTGCGCGCACGCCAATCGACGACGGTGCTCAACGACATGGGCCCGCAGCCCACGGCGTCGAAGGCCTCGGGGCTGAAGCTGTCGACCTCGTAGCGAAACCGCTGTGGCCCGCTGGCGACGTCGGCGCGCTCGAAGTTCGTGAGCGTGGACTGCACGTAGCCGGCGGCCAGCAGACGGCCCCGCAGACGCAGCCAGTTGGCGCAGGCTTCGTCGTTCGAGGGCATGGCCGCCACGAGGGCCGGGTCGGTCGACCACGCCGTGCCCAGGCCCTCGTAGAGCACCAGGTGGTACAGGCAGATCTGGTCGAGGCCAAGGGCGATGCCCCGGTCCACGTCGTCGTCCATCGCCGATGCTGGCTGCCCCGGCAGGTTGAACAAGAAGTCGGCCGACGTGGCGATGCCCAGACCGCGGCACTGGCGCACCAGCTTGTGCACCGTGCTGGCGTCGCCAAAGGATTCGCGGCCCATGCGCTTCAGCTGTGCGGGGTCGAAGGTTTGCACGCCCATGCTGATGCGCGTCGTCGTCACGGGCTGCTTCGCGAGGTTGCGCAGGTGGTCGCCAAACCAGGCGGCAAACAACTGCGGCGTGCCTTCGAGCGTGAGTTCGGCACCGCTGATGTCGACGTGCGCCGCGAGTTCGCCCACGAGAGCCGACACCTGCTCTGTCGACGACAAATTCGCCGTACCACCGCCGAGGTACACCGCATCGACGCGACGACGCGCCACGCCGGGAGCGCTGCAGATGCGGGCGATGTCGGCGCTGACAACGTCGATCATCGCCGCGCGCGAGCGCTTGTTGGCGACGTCGTGGGGGAAGGTGCAAAAGCCGCAGCCGTCGACACGCGGGATGCATTGGGTGTGGGGAATGACGCCGACGATCAGGCCGCGGGTTTCGTCGATGGCAACGCTCGCGGGCGCGAGAACCTCGTCGCCGCGCCGCAGGCCGCCGTCGAGCTGGCGCTGGAGGCCTGGCCCATCGGCGTCGGCGTCGGCGTCGACCGCGGGCACCATCGCTGGCACCGCGGGAAAGCCCTGCAACAGCCGGTGACGCTGCGGACGCTGCATCCGCGCCGCGACGTCGTCACCAGCACTCATCGTTGGGCTTCGACGTAGGTCATGACGAGAAACATCACCGCGTCGACGTCGCCGACGTTTTTGTACGCGTGGGGCACGTCGGCATCGAAGGCGATGGCGTCGCCGGCGCCGAGGTGGTGGGCCGTGCCGTCGACGACGATTTCGACCTCGCCGCTGCTGACCGCGAGGTTTTCTTTGGTGCCGGTGGCGTGGGCGTCGGCTTCTTCGAGGCCGCCGGGCTTGAGCACGAGCTCGTAGAGTTCGACGCGGCGCGGCTCATCAAACGGAAACAGCGCGCGCGACGAAAACGATCCGTCCAGCGACGTCAACCGCTTCGTGCGCGCCGCCCGCAGCACCCGCGGCCCCGTGGTTTGTGCGGGCTGACTGAGCAGTGCAGCGAAGGGGAGGTCGAGGGCGCGCGCGATCTTCCACAACACGTTGATCGTGGGTGCCGATTGCCCCAGCTCGATCTGCCCAAGCATGGCGCGCGACACGCCCGACAACTTCGCCAATGCCTCGAGCGACAGCGCGCGTTCGGTGCGCAGCCGACGCAGGTTCGCGCCGACGATGGGGGCGAGATCGGGGGAGGTCTTGTCGTCGTCGACGGTGGGTGTGGCAACCATGACGGAACTGTCCGCGATGACGGACAACGCGTCAAGGCGTCGCCGTCACGCTGTTGCCTCGGCGACACCCCGTGGCTCGGCTACCAGCTGTGGCCTTCGCGCACCGTCAGGATTTCCACGCCCTTGTCGGTGATCGCGATGGTGTGCTCGAACTGCGCCGAGAGCTTTTTGTCCTCGGTGATCGCCGTCCAGCCGTCGCTGAGGGTGCGGGTTTCCCACACGCCCGCGTTGATCATCGGCTCAATGGTGAAGACCATGCCCTTCTCGAGGCGCTCGCCACGTCCGCGGAAATAGTGCGGAATTTGCGGCGCGCAGTGGAAGGTGCGGCCCACGCCGTGGCCCACGAAGTCGCGAACGACCGAGAAGCCATGCTTGTGCGCGTGGTCTTCGATCGCCTTGCCGATGTCGCCGACGCGGCCGCCGTCTTTGACCGAGGCAATGCCCTGGCGCAGGCACTCTTCAGTGACGTCGACGAGCTTCTTGGCCGCTGGCGACGGGGTGCCCACGAAAAACGTGCGCGAGGTGTCGCCGTACCAGCCGTCGACGATGGGGCTCACGTCGATGTTGATGATGTCGCCGTCTTTGAGCTTCTGCTTCGTCGACGGGATGCCGTGGCACACCACTTCATTCACCGACGTGCAGATGCTGCGCGGGTAGCTGCCGGGGCCGCCCGGGTAGCCCAGCGGGCCGTTGGTGTAGCCGCGCTCGGTGGTCCAGGCGACGGCGATGTCGTCGAGTTCCTGGGTGGTGATGCCGGCTTTCACGAAGCTGCCCACGTGGTGCAGCATCTCGCTCGCTGCACGGCCTGCACGGCGCATGCAATCGATTTCCGACGGGGACAGCAGGGTGACGCGGTCGCGGCTCTTCATATCCATCGAGTGGATGTAGGCAGAACAAGCGGGCGGGGCAACGCCGAACGGCACTTCGCGCGGCGGCACCATGCAGGGTAGGCTGCTGCTCGTCGTGGCCGAAGACCAAGCCTCCAAACACCAGCGCGCCGCTGCCAGCGACGTCACAGCCGCGGCGCGCCCACGCCCGGCGTCGGTGGCCTTTGGCAGCAAGGATGGGCTCGACATCGATCTGCGCAGCCTCGAAGCCCCGTCGACGGGCGGCGAAGCCGAGTCCGACACCGCCACCTCGCTGGGGGCCGACAACCACCTGCTGCCCGTCGCGGAGCGCGACTTTGGCGCCTACGAGCTGCTGCGTCGGCTTGCGTTTGGCGGCATGGGCGAAGTGTTTTTGGCGCGCAAGAAGGCCAACGTCGTCAGCCACGGCGGCGGCCCGGTATCGCGCCTGCTCGTCGTCAAGCGTGTGCTGGCCCACATGCGCCGAAACGATCACCAACGGCAGCTGTTTCTCGACGAAGCAGCACTGCAGGGTGTGCTGCATTCGCCCAACATCGTGCAGATCGTCGACGTGGGCGAGCACGATGGTCTGGTGTTCCTGGCGATGGAGCACGTGCATGGTCCGTCGTGGCGCGCGCTGATCGAGCGCTGCCGCAAACGCAAACAGCACATCCCCATCGGCCACGTCGCCGCCATGATGCTGCAGGCGTGCGAAGCGCTCAGCTACGCGCACAACCTCGTCGACGGCGCCAGCGGACAACCGCTGAAGATCGTCCACCGCGACATCAACCCGCACAACGTGCTCGTCACCTACGACGGCGTCATCAAGGTCATCGACTTCGGCATCGCCAAGAGCGAACTCAACGAGCACCACACCGAGACCGGCACCATCAAGGGCAAGTTCGCCTACATGTCGCCCGAGCAGTCGGCGGCCGAGCCCCTCGACGCCAGAAGCGACCTGTTCGCGCTCGGCATCTGCTTTTACGAGCTGCTCACGCTCACGAACCCGTTCAAGCGCGGCAACGTCGTGCTGTCGCTCGAGGCCATCCAACGCTCGACCCCACGCCCGTTGGCCGAGGTCCGCCCGCAGGCCGCGATCATGGCGCCCATCGTCGAGCGCATGCTGCGCAAAAACCCCGACGACCGCTTCTTCGACTGCGCCGACGTCGCCGTAGCCCTGCGCGCGCTGCTCGCCGACGGCCTCGTGCCCGAGCCGCAGCAACGCCTGGGCAGCTGGTTGCAGGAGCTGTTCGCCGACGAGATCGCCACGCACCAGCGCCTGCTGCAGGATTCGTCGTCGACGTCGCCTGCCCGGGCTGCGCCGCTGTTTTCAGGCGCCAATGAGCCCACGCGCAGCGTGCTCGCGCCGCAGCCGTTCGAGGGCACGTCGACGTCGACGCCCAGCACGCGCAGCAGCCCGCACCACAAGAGCATCGTGGTGACACCGGTGCTGCCGAAAGCGTCGGTCCCCACGACGTCACCGCCGCCGTCACGTTTCGCGGCGGCCATCGGCATCGTCGTGGTGGTGCTGCTGGTCGTTGCGGGGGGCGCAGTGGCGTTGTGGCAATCGACGTCGACAACGCCGGCACCTCAGCCAACGGCAACACCTGTGTCGGCAGCGCCTCAACCCGCCCCCGTGCCGACGCCGGTGCCGCCGGTCGTTCTGCCGATGACACCGCCAGCGCCGCCAGAACCGCCGACGACGCCAGAGCCTGCGCCGCAGCCCGTCGCCGAGCCTGTTGTGGAGCCCCCTGCTGACCCGTCGACGACGAAGCACCGGCCGCTCGCCGCGCGCACCGTCGGGCGCATCACGATCGGCGCTGATGGCTTCGTCGTGAAGGGCCCGCGCACGATCGTCGACGGTGGCGCAGCCGTGCTGGTGGTCGACGACAAAGACGCGCCGTTTGCGGTGAAGCTGCGCGTGGGTGCTGACGGACAGGTGGCGCTCACATCGACACCGTGGGCGATCGTGCGCGTCGATCAGGTCGGCAAGGGCCGCACGCCGATCGCAAACCTGACGCTGACATCAGGTCACAAGCACTTGATTTCGCTGCAGAATCCGAACGGGGCTGCCATGGACCTCAGCGTGAGCTGGACCGCCACGCCTTAAGCATCGCCAACAGCTTCGCGCCGTCGCTCGTGCCCACCGGTAACAACGCCGACGCCGCGACCACCAACTGCACCACCGCCGCCAGCCGAAACACGCCGTGAAAGCCCCACAGCGCGCCCGCGGCACCGACGTTGGCCAGCGCTCCCGCGGCGACGAAGACGAGCTGCGCGCCAGGCAGGTCCGGCAAGGTCGCCTCAAGCTGCAGCGCGGGCCAGCCCAGACGAAAGCGCAGGTCACGCGCGCCCAGTGCCCCGGCCGCCAGCACGTGCCCGAGTTCGTGCACCACGAGGCCCGCCAGCGACGACGCAAAAACGGCGCCCAACAGCATCGAGAGCGTGGTGTCCTGCATGGCGCGCATCTTGTGCGGGCAACGTGTTGCGCGCCAGTTGGAGCCTGCAGAACTTCTGCTGGCCAAGTGCGAAGACCTCGGGTACAAGGGCCGAAGTGGGGCTGTAGCTCAGTTGGGAGAGCGGTAGCTTTGCAAGCTTCAGGTCGTCGGTTCGATCCCGTCCAGCTCCACCACTACCCGCGCACTGCGCGGGTTTATTTTTTCTGCCCGCCAGACGCGCCGTAGGCCTCCTCCAACAGGCGATCGGCTGTGGTCCCGGTCGCCGCCGCAGCCCGGGCATTTTCAACG
>JBIKRQ010000321.1:0-7347 GCA_044349155.1 Myxococcota bacterium | reverse complement strand
TCTTCACCTGGGTCGCAAAGTACAAGCGCACACGCTTGCCCTTGTGGATCGGCGGCTGGTGCCCGGCCACGGCGTCGAGCAGCACCTTGTTCACCTGGCTCGTGCTCACGCGCAGGAAATGGCGCTTGGCGAGGTCGGTGGCCGTTTGCAGCACATCGTGCACGCGCTTGCCGGTTTTCGCCGAGATGAAGCGAATGGGCGCGTGGTCAAGGAAAGCGAGTTCGTTGCGAATACGCTGGGCGTATTCGTCGGCGTCGAGGTCTTTCTCCTTCGCCAAATCCCACTTGTTCACGACGACGATGCAGGCCTTGCCCTTGTCTTCGATGAACGACGCGATGCGCTTGTCCTGCTCGGTGATGCCTTCGGTGGCATCGATCAGGTGCAGCACGAGGTCGGCGCGGTCCATGCCACGCAACGCAGCGACGACGGCGTACTTCTCGACGCGGTGGGCGATGCTGCGCTTGCGGCGAATGCCGGCGGTGTCGATCACGCGAAAGCGCGAGCCGCCGTACTCAACGAACGAGTCGACCGCGTCCATCGTGGTGCCAGCGATGTCGCTGACGAGATGACGGTCTTCGCCGAGGAGCTTGTTGACGAAGCTGCTCTTGCCCGCGTTCGGGCGACCGACCACGGCAAGGCGCAACACTTCGGGAACAGCGCGCAGCAACTTGCTCGCGACTTTTTCCGGCAGGGGCTCTTGCGCGTCTTCGACCTCGACGATTTCGCCGTCTTCGTTGACGCGCTCGAGCGCTTCCATCGCCGCCTCGGCGCTGTCGAGTGCTTCGTCCAGCGTTTGGTCGGTCAAGATGACGTCGTCGTCGTCTTCGACCGCAGCGGCGCGTGCGCCGTCTTGCAGGGCTGGCGTCAGCTTCGCGAACGCCTCTTCCATCATGTTGGCAATGCCGCGACCGTGCGAAGCACTGATCGGCATGATGACGTCGTTGCCGAGGCCATACAGGTCGCCGGTGAGAGGCTCGTGCTTCTCGTGGTCGATCTTGTTGGCCGCAACGATGATCGGCCGGCCGCTCTTTCTGAGCATGCTCGCGACTTCGATGTCGTCGGGCGAGAGGCCAAGCTGGGCGTCGACGACGTGGACAATCACATCGGCTTCGCCAATGGCGAGTTCGGTCTGTTCGCGAACGAGTGCAAACAACACCGACGACGGATCGGGCTCAAAGCCGCCGGTGTCGATGATGGTCCACTTGACGTCGACGTTGTCGATGTCGCTGCGGTAGTCGGCATACAGCCGGTCACGGGTGACGCCGGGCAGGTCCTCGACGATGGCAATACGTCGACCAGCAAGACGGTTGAAGAGAGTGCTTTTGCCGACGTTGGGCCGACCGACGATAGCGAGGACAGGAGCGCGCATGCGCACCCCATGCCCGACGCGGCCCCACATGTAAGGGGGTCTCTGTCGGCGTGGTCCTCAGCGAATGATGGTCAACTGTCCGGGGTCGTTCACGAGGATCTCGGGGCCGCGATAGGTCTTCACGAGGCCCGTCACGCGCACCGCACGGCCCTGGTACGCCGACGTCGCGTCGAGCGAGGGCGTTGCGGACTTCCACTTCTCGACGTCGGCAGCGAAGATCACGACGGTGAACGGTGGCCGAATGCCGTCGGCAAAGCGCAGCTGAATCCGTCGCTCAGAGACGTGCGTGGCCACCACAACGCCCTCGACCGTCGCGACTTTGCCAATCACGTGCAGTGCTTCGGCCGCCGTCGCCGTCGGTGCACCAACAGCCGTGGCCGGCACAAATGCGGTGTCGTCGGTGTTTGGTACCCGTACCTCAAGCCAGTCGCCCGACGGACGCGGATGCTCGCCAACCACAAACAACGACGAGCCCTTCTTCAACTTCTGCCGCACCTTGGCGTCGTTGCCCACAGCCACCCGCATGGCCCCACCGTCGACGACAACGGGAGCTTCGTAGATGCGGCTGCGCGCCCAATCGCGGTGAAACAAGTCGCTGTAGTAGCCAGCGATCTTTGGATGCCCGAGGACGACGCCGACTTCGCGGTTGCCCTTGAAGGAATTCTCGGTCCAGTTGATCGAGCCCACGAACACTTCGCGCTCGTCGCCAATCACACCCTTGGCGTGGATCTTCTGCAGGCCCGCGGTCTCGAGGTTGATGACCTTCGCGACGAGGTCGAGCTTTTCGCGACGGGCCAAGTCGTTGAGCCACGTGGCGACGTCGTCGTTGTCGCGGTCTTCGTCGCCCTGCACGTTGTACCAGGTGCTGTCGAGCAACACGCGCGTCTGCACACCTCGACGAGCGGCAGCCACCACCGCCTGCAGCGCAAGGTTCGGCACCTCGCCCTCGGTTTCGGCATCGTCGCCAAGCTTGCCCCACCGACGACGTATCGAGTTCTGCTCGATGTAGAGCGTCTTCTTCGCGCGCTCGATGATGCCCAGCACGGCACTGTGCTCGTTCATGCTCGTGTCGGGCGAGAGCACGAGTTCCATGCTCACCACGTCGTCGACGAGCACTGGCGACACCGGCTTTTCGTAGCGCCCCTGCTGCACGGTGTTGTCGGGCACGAAGGTGATGTCGCGGTACGGCATGCCGTAGGCGTCGGCGTTGTCGTCGCGGATGTTGATGATGTCGGCGAGGGGGCTTTTGCCGCGCGCGTCGAGTTGCAGGTCGGCGTCCCACACCGCGCGCAGTTGCTCGACGAAGGCCTTGTTCTCGATGTGCACCATCCAACCGCGGTTGCCGTAGGTGTTGATCGCCGGCACGCCGGTGCGGCCGTAGTTCTCGGTGCCGATGATCGCCTTGGCGTCGTCGATCAGCACGTACTTCGAGTGGTCGAAGCGATAGCGCGGCTTCACCGGCTGCTTCTTCACACCACCGATGAAGTAGATGGGAATCCCCGCCCGATCGCAGCGATCGAGCACGAAGCGCTCCTGGTCGGCAATACCGCCCACAGGCGCGCCCTCGAGGTAGATGACGACGTCAACGCCACGCAGCTTCGCCTTCACCAGCGCTTCGCCGATGCGCGGGTTTGTGAACTCGTAGATGCGAACGCGGATCGATTTCTTCGCGGCACCAATCGCGTCGACCAGTGCTTCGTGGTTGTTGTCGGGGGCTGACGTCACCAACACGCGCGCTTTTTGCACCAGCGGTGTGCTCACAAACCGCGTCTGCCCCGCGCGCTCGATGCGGTGCGTGGGCTCGATCCCGAGCTGCTTCACCGAGTAGCCCGAGTCCCAGTCGGTCGCGCCGTTGGTGTCGGCCAACAGGTACCCGTCGTCGTCGCGGTCGCGTGCGAGCACTTGCCCATTCCATCCGTAAAACGACGTCTGCGCGACCTCGATCGGACCACCGCGCCACGGCAGGCTCGAGAAGTCGTCTTCGGTCCACTGCACGTCTTTGCTGTTGTCGTAGGCGACGAAGTCAACGACGGACCCACCATCGTCGACGAGAGCCACCGTGCCGCGGCTGCCGGGCAGGCGCAGAAACGAGCCACTGCCGTCCATGTCGGTCACCGCTGGCGTCGTCGGCGTCGCTTCGTACCCAGGCAAGCGACCAAACACCTTCAAGAACCCGGTGCCCGTCGCCGCGACCCAGATGTCTGCACCAGGTGCGATCATCGTGCCCTGCGGAAAGCGGATGCCGTCGTCGCCATCGTCGTCTTTGTGCCCCTGCGAGCCGCCACGCGTGGACATGCCCGAGCCAAACGACGTCGTCGTCAGCTTCGCGTTCTTCTTCTGCGGCGTGAACCGCTCGGTGAGCGTGTAGCCGCCAATCGCGACGGCGTGGTTGCGATCGGTGTTGGTCAGGCGAATGGCGCTGTCGGGCTCTGGCGATCCGGGCAGGTACCCGTCGAAATAGACCCCCGAAACACGCACGGGGCTCGCAGCAGGCGCAACGGCGATGGCGACAACCAGCAACAGGGCATGCATCACCCTCGGCGTAGTCGGTTGCGTGCGGTCTGTCTTGCCGGTCAGTCAGCGGACGGGGCTTGATCTGCTGCGGGCTGCTACGCTGTCGTCGTGAACCGTCCTGGCCCGCTGTTGCGTCTGGTGCACTCGCTTGAGCGGCGACGTGGCGGTCGTGCCTTCGCGCTGGCCATCACCGTGCGCCAACCAGGCCTGCGCAACGACGACATCGTCATCGGCTCTGCCCGCGTGGAGAGCCAGGGCCCGCGTGCGGTCGTGCTTGGCACGGGCGAGCGTGTCGACGTCGCTGTCGGCGGCGCCACACCGCTGCAGAGCAACCTGGTGTCGCAGGTCGGCGAAGGAATCCTGCCGCGCCACCTCGGCATCGTCGTCATTCCACTGCCCAACGGCACGCTGCTGCGCGCGATCTCGCTGCATCCCGAGCGCGGTTTTGCGGTCCTCGCCGCCGACCGCAGCGCCCTGCCCTCCGTCGAGGTCCTCGAGAACACGCAGGCCTCCACTGGCAGCGTTGTCGCCTGGAACGCGCTGCGCATCTGTTTCGACGGCTACGTCCTCGACGTCGAAGCTGAAGGCAGCGGGGCCGCCGACGTCCTCGAGGTACTGCCGCTCGGCGAACAGCTCGCCTTCTTCGCGGGTTCCAGCGTGCGCGGCGTGGCTGGTGCGGTGTCGTCGGTGGCCGCACCTGGTGGCGGTGGGCACGCGATCCCGGCGATCGTGCAGCTCGCCCCACTCCCCGACACCGAGGGCACCCTGCTGCTGCGCGCGCGCAGTGGCCTGGTCCGCGTCGACATCCCGCACGACGACCTCGCACGTGGCGTGCTCATCGGCCGCTCGCGGCGGTGCGTGTTGGGGCGCGGCTTCGACGAGAACGACGGCTTGTCGCGCGTGCATGCCCTGGTCGTCAGCCTCGACGAAGCGGGTGCCAGCGGCGTGTTCGCCTTCGACCTTGCCAGCCGCTACGGCCTGCGCGACGCGAGTCGACCGTCAAAGCTCGTGCCGATGGCGCGCATCGACGACGGCGTGGGCTGTTTGGTGTACGGCGCCGGCTACCTGACCTGGCAGCACTGAGCCGCCAGTCGGCAACGACGACGCCAGAGGTTGACGTCGTCGTCGCTGCGGGTTCACGAGGGCAGCAGTGCTTTGACGCGGGCCTGTACGAGCTTGCCATCGGCGCGACCAGCGACCTTCGCCATCGCCGCTTTCATGGCCTTGCCCATGTCTTTTGCCGACGTGGAGGCGGTTTCGGCGATCGCTTCGCGGACCAGGCCGTCGACGGTGGCTTCGTCGAGCTGCTTGGGCAGGTAGCCCTCGATCACGCTGAGTTCGAGCCGCTCCTTCTCGACGAGGTCGTCACGGTCGGCCTTGGTGTACTCGTCGATCGACTCCTTGCGCTGCTTCGCCATCTTGGCGAGCACCTCGAGCACCAGCTCGTCGGTGGGAGCCGCTTCGCCGTCGGCGCGCGTGCTGATGACTTTGTTTTTGACCTCGGTCCGAATCGACGCGAGCGCGTCCTTGCGGGGGTCACGGGCCTTCATGGCCTCTTTCCAGGCGGTGTTGATGTCGTCGATGAGTGGCATGCGCGCACGATGACCCATGTCGGTCGCCCCCACAAGTGCACGTCGTCGACAACTCGAACCCACGACAGCACGGAGATGGGCTGCTATGCGAACCCCATGCGCGCTTCTGACCTGTTTGAAACCGTCATCGCGGTCGTCGCTGCGGGCACCGTGATTGGTGCGATCACGATGACCCTCTACCGCGTCACCCGTGGCAACCCAGAAACCGCGCGGTTGAAAGACCTGAAGCAGCAGTTCGCGGCCAAAGACGACACGACAAAGACGCCGTAACCTACCGATTCTGCGGCTTTTTTAGCGCAGGCTTCCGTCGCGACCACCCACCAGGCTGATCACGGGCAGGTCTTCTTTCGCCAGCTCCGCCAGCAACGCCTTCTGCTCACGCTCGAGTGCGCGTTTGTCGTCGAGCTTGTGAAACGGAAACTCGCGGGTGGCGAGCACCTGCCGCAGCTCGTGCGCTCGCTTCACGCGTGTCACCACCGCGGCGTCGACGAGCTCGATGCGCGCGCACCCATCAGGATCGACGCTCCCGGCCTGCGCCAACAGTTCGTTCGTCGACAAGCGCACCGGACCAGCCGCTGTCATCCGGAAGTTCCTGGCCTGTGTGGCACTGCCATTGCGATTCGCGCAGACCTGCATGCGGTGCAAGGCAATGCGCTCCACGTCGACGAGGACGGCCTGGGCGGCCTCGAGCTGCTTGCGCACGTCCTGGGCGGCAGTTCGGCCCTGGTTCTCAAGGTCGATGCGCTGAGCGTCGAGGCGCGCCACGTCGACGCGCAGCTGGATCAGGGGAAAGCGAGCGGGATCGAGGCGTGCGCGCTCCAGCTCCTCCTCGAGCTTCGTCTTTTTCGGCGGCAACGGTGCTGGCGGCGTTTCGGGAAAGCTCGACAACGTCGACGAACCGCCGACGAACTCCGGCAACGGCGACGTCTGCGGCACATCGTGTTCGATGGCCATCGCTGGCTCGTCGTCGACAGCAGCGCCACCAAAGCCCGGCTCGTCGGCCAGTGCCGCAGCCGTGAACAGCAACAACCACACACCCATGCACGCATCGTAGGCATGCCGCATTCGATGCGGTAGCAAACGACCGCCATGACGCGAGCCACTCCCCTTGCCCTGTTCTTCCTCGCCCAAAGCGCCGTCGTGCTGGCGTCCGGGTGCTCCTCGGTCGACTGCGAAACGCTGTGCGAAAAAACCCTCGCCTGCGACATCGCCTTCGCCCCCGGCGACGACCCCGACGAGGCCAAAATCATCTCGGGTGAACGCTCCGAACTCGAGAGCTGCACGCTTGGCTGCGAAGAAAGCCCAACGGTGACCGTCGAGAGTGCCGGCTGCATCGATACCGTGGCACCGTCCGACGACGTCGATGCCTGCCAGCCGCCCATCATGGAATGCCTCGGCCTCGCCGACGCCGTCGACAGCGAGGCCACATGAGCCGTCTCGACGATCTGCTCGCGCTCACCGCGAAAACGAAGAAGCCGCTGCCCTGGTACGGGCTGGCGATGGAGTACCGCGGGCTCGGCGACCTGCAGAAGGCCGTCGACACGTTCCGTCACGTCCACACCGTCGATCCGCGCTACGTCGCCGCCTACTTCATGTGCGCTCAAGTGCTCGCCGAATTGGGCGATACCGATGCAGCGTGTGGCGAATTGCGCACGGGCATCGAGGTAGCGCGCAGTGAAGGCGATGCCCACGCTGTGGGCGAGATGACGTCGCTGCTCGACAGCCTGAGCTGAGGCTCAAACGGCGACACCACGACACCCGCGCCAAAGCCCCCGCTAGCAGGTTGCTGAAAAATGGCGCTTTGGGCGCGACGATGACGTCGTCAAACTTGTGTTCGACGACGTCATTGCCGTTTCGGCGCTCGATTTCGTG
>JBIKRQ010000320.1:0-7355 GCA_044349155.1 Myxococcota bacterium | reverse complement strand
GCTGGGTCCGCCACCGAAAGTCACGTCGCCCACAGGTCCGCTGGCGCCGTCGTTTCGCACGCTCGACAAGGTCGCCCTCAGCGATGCGCGCTTGTTCGACGAGCAAACCGAACGCCGCATCCAGCAAAACTTCGGCCCGTTTTTGCAACGCGGCATCGATGCGCTGCGCGGCAACTGGCATCCCGACGACGTGCTCGCCACCGGGGGCCGCGACCCCTCAAAACTGTGCGGCAGACAAACGCGCACCACCTACGCCGTCGCGGTGCTCAACAAACAGGGCACCGTTGTCGACGTCGATCTGAAGAATCCGTCGGGTTGCCCGCAGCTCGATACCGAAGCGATCGCGGCCTTCATGCGCGTGGCGATGTTCCCGCACCCGCCCGAAAACATGTTCATCGCCCCCGACGGCACACGCACCGAAACCACACGGTTCCCCGTGCGCTTCATCGTGAGCTTCGACGGCGGCATCAGCCTCGACTGGCGCTGACGCTAGGCGTCTTGCACAAGCTGCCCGCAGGCGCCGCGGATGTCGCGACCGCGGTTGTTTCTCGTCGTCAACACGCCCGTGAACTCCCTCGCGCGCAGGGCTGCGTACAAGCGCGCCGAGAACGCCGCGATCCAATCGTCGTCGGGCGCTTTGTGCAGCGTGAGCGTGTGCTCATTGAGCGGGATGAGGTTCACGTTGGCGGGCAAGCCCGAGGCGAAATCCGCGAGGCGCTCGGCGTCGTCGACGGTGTCGTTTTCGCCGCGCAACAGCACGTAGGCGAGCAGCACTTTTTCGCCGGCCCGAAACGGGTAGCGCAGCAACGTCTGCTTCAACGTGGCGAGGTTGTAGGCGCGGTTCACCGGCATCACGCGCGAGCGGGTTTCGTCGGTGGTGGCGTTGATGCTCACCGACAACAGCGGACGCACCGGCAACTGCGCGAAGGCCTCGATGCGCGGCACCAGCCCCGACGTCGACACCGTGATCCGCTTCGGGCTCATGCCCACACCGCGGGGATCGCACAGGATCTCGACCGCGGCGCGCACGTTGTCGAGGTTGTGCAGCGGTTCGCCCATGCCCATGAACACAAGGTTCAGTTCGTGCCCCTGCTGTGGCCCCAACGCCCGCATCAGCGCCAACACCTCGCCGACGATCTCGCCCGCACTCAGGTTGCGCACGATGCCCATGGTGCCCGTCGCGCAGAACGTGCAGCCCATGGCGCAGCCCACCTGCGACGACACGCAAAACGTGGTGCGCGGCTGCTTCACGTGCGTGCGCGGCATGTGCACGGCTTCGATCTTGTGGCCATCACCGGTCGAAAGCACCAGGCGCGTGGAGCCGTCGCTGCTGGGGGCCTGCTCGACGATCGCCGGCAGTTCGAGGTCGAGCTGGTCGAGCACCGCGCGGCCCGCCTTGCCCAGCTGTGGGCCGTCAGCGCCCCAGGTTTTGACCCGCTGCAGCTGCGCGAAGATGTGGTCGGCGGTGCCGCGCGCCCCGGGCGCCATGCGGGCCTGCAGGTCGGCCACCGTTTGCGACCACGCCGACGGCCGGCCACCGCGCTCGGGCGCTGGTCGAACAGACCCGTCGTCGTCGAGAACGGCAAGACGCATGTTGACCCGGTTAAAAAGAAGAAGCCCCGGCGAACCGGGGCTTCTTGGTGGAGCTGACAGGGATCGAACCTGCGACCTCTAGAGTGCGGATCTAGCGCTCTCCCAGCTGAGCTACAACCCCACAAGTTGTGCGCGTTACCTACGTGAGCTTCAAAAAAGAGTCAAGCGTGATCGTGGTGGCCGACGTCGCTTTTGCCCTCAGCGTCGTTCCAATGCGCCCAGATCGGGTGCTGCGCCCTGCGGAACGGCGATCCCGGCGGCGTCGATGGTGATCGCTTCGGCGGGGTCGCCGGCGTCGACGAACAGGTTGGCGCTGCCCAACAGGCTGTCGCTGGCCAACGCGCCCGTCTCGCTGTCGACCGTCGCTGGCGGCGCCAGCACACACCCAGCACAGCCCACAAGGCTGTCGGCCGCCAGCCCCACCCGGCCGATGTCGACGACGCCCGCGATGCCCACCGGGGCGCGCAGCGCGACATTGCGCAACACCACGCTGCCGCTCGACGACACCGCCAATGCGTCGGCGACGACGGTGACGTGCCGCAACGTGCCCGTGGCGAGCGCGATGGCGGCTTCGGCACCACCGCGCACGATGACGACCACGGCCTCGCCAGCGAAACGCTGACCCACCACCCCCTGTGCTGTGGGGGCTTCGACGTCGACGAACAGGCGCGATGACGCCCCATCGAGGACCTGCAGACCGACACCGCGGGTTGAGGCCGCAACAGTGATGCGCCCCGACAGCCGACCACCAAGCGGAGCGCTGGCACTGTCGACGGCCACACCCGTGTCGACGTCGAAGACCTGCACGTCGATGTCGCCGCTGACACCGCCACTGTGCACCGCGATGCCGGTGGCCTGTGCGGCAGCGTGTGCCTGGATCGTGAGCCCATCGAAGCGAACGGTGCCGCCATCGACGTCGACGCCGACCACGGCTTCGCCCACCACCTCGATCGAGCCCGCCAGCGACGCGACCGCGCCCGCCCCCAGACGAACGCCCGTTGCGCCTCCCAGAACGCGTGTGCCCTCGACGTCGAGGGAGCCGCCGACCACGTCGATGGCCGCTGGAGCCCCCGCCGCGTCGACAGAACCACCACGCACCTTGAGCAGTGTTGCCGTGGCGACGATCCCGCCGCGGACGTCGCTGCTGTCGAGGTCACATTCGGCCTGGGTGAGCACCATCGACGCAAACGAACTCGCGCTGGCGGTGGCGCGACTGCCGGGCGTGGCGGTCAACGGCACCGACAACGCGACGTGGTCGAGTTCAACACGCCGAACCAAACGCACGCTGCCAGCGCCGCTGCCGTCGTCGACGACGACGATGTGCGCAAGGGCTGCATCGGCGACTTCGACCGCACTGCCCAACGACACCTGCGTTGGTGCACCACCAGAGCGGTAGCGCGCGTTGGCCTCGTCGAAGACGAAGCCGCCGACCAACCCGAGCCCCGCCGGGAGCGCCGCTTGCGCGAGCGGCTCGCCCGATGCCAGTTGCAACGCCGCAAAACCGTGGCGTGCCGCCGTTTCGATCGCCGCAGCGATGCTCAAAAACGGCCGTGCCGCCGTGCCAACGCCGTCGGACTGTCCACGACGCGGGTCGACGAACGGGCCGGCGTCTTCCACGATGATCTCGGTGGGCGCGGAGGTTTCGAGGCCACCGTCGTCGACGACCGAGACAACGAAGTGGTAGCGCTCGCCCGCCACCCCGGCGATGAAGGTGGCGGCGTTGGGGTCGTTGTCGTCGACGGGCACAAGCTGCTGGGCATCGCTGCCGTCTTGCAGGATGCGCGTGGAAACGATGATGCCGTTGTCGTCGCGAGCGCCGCTGCCGTCGATGACGAATGCTTCGCCAGGCACGACGTAGCGTGTGGGTGCAAGCACCAGCACCGGCGGCCCGTTGTCGACGGTGGGATCGACGACGACGCGCACCGTATCGGGAACACTGTCGACGATGCCGTCGTTCGCCACGACGTGAAACAGCAGCGTTTGTGGTGACGACGGCGCCAGCAACACGCCGATGGTGCTGTCGTTCGCTGCGGTTTCGCCAAGCACCTGCTGGATCGCAGCGGTGGTCGCGTCGCCATCATCGTCGTCGACGTCGACGGCGATCTGAAAGCGCGCGCCGGGCCGCACCCGCAAGTCGGCTCCTGCATCGACCGCCGGCGCGCGGTTGCCGTCGCCAGCGCGGACTTCCACTGCGACAGCGCGCGTGCCGCCTGAGGCCCCGCCTCGACGAGCCTCGGCCGTCAAGGTCACGCGGCCTGCATGCGTGGGTGCGGTAAACGTGGCGCCCGTCGACGACGGCGTGAGCAGCAACGGCGTTCCGTCGGCGACGAACAAGCGGGTGTCGCTGTCGAATTCGACCGAAACTGTTTGCCCCGGGTCGACGATCGCCGATGCCGTCACCGACGTCGCCGATGGCAGCGACGTGCCCGCGGGCCACACGGTGTGCACGGCTCTGCCGACGCCACGGGCTGTCGCATCGTCGTCGACGACCACCGCACACGGCAGCGCGTCGACGGCGAAAGCGATGCGCAAGCGACCGCCAACCACGCCAGGCACTTCCAGCGGCGTGCCGTCACAGCGCACGTCGACGATGGCGCCGCCACGCCCCGACCAGGGCTCGTCGATCACGACCTGCGCGCCGGGGGCGACCACCACATCAGCGGGAAGTGCCGTCGACGGTGGCAGTGACGGGATGGCGGCGGCACTGTCGACCACGTCGACGACCACGGTGTCGGTGTCGGTGCGGTCAACGACGGTGGCGGTGAGCGCGAACACCAACTGCGCGGGCGCCAGTGGCGCAACAAAAACGGGCGACGACGACGACGGGTTCGAGAGCGTCACCGGGGGCCCTGCAAGCTGCACCCACGACAACGACGGCTCGCCGACCAGCCCGCGCGAGCCACCGCCCGCGAGCACCACGCGTGCGCCCTCGAGCACGACGAGGTCGGCCCCTGCCACAGCGATGACGTCGGGGTCGCCGCGCGAATCCTGCGGGGCCCTCGTCACATCGAGCAGCGCCTCAAACGAGCACGACGCGGTGACGACCGCGACAGTAAGACCCCAGGCAACACACAGCAAGCGCACGTGTGGAGCATAGCGGATGGATTCGATTGTGCCGCGACCTCGTCACCAACCGTGTCGCTGCGGACCGAGCCTGCTATGCACGCGCCATGGCTGCTGCAGAACGCTCTTCGACTGTTGCCCCGCTGTGGATGGCCATTGCCACGTTCTTTGGTGCGGGCCTGTCGCCCAAAGCCCCCGGCACCGTCGGCACCCTCGCCTCGATGGTGTTGTGGGCACCGTTGGTCCTGCTCGACACGGCGTGGTGGGTGCGGCTGCTCGCGGTTGTTGTCGTGTTCGTCATCGGTGTGTTTGCGAGCAATGCGGTGTGTGCAGCGCGCGGCGAAGACCCGCAGATTGTGGTGATCGACGAGGTCGCCGGCATGGGCGTCACGGTGTTGCTGCTGGGCCCGTCAGTGCCTGCCCTCGTCGTCGCCTTTGCCTGCTTTCGCTTGTTCGACATCAGCAAACCGTGGCCCGTGTCGTGGGCTGACCAGCGTGTGCATGGCGGCCTCGGCGTCATGCTCGACGACATGTTGGCTGGCGTGTACGCGCTGTTGCTCACGACGCTGGTGGTTCGTTACGCCCTGCCCGCACTTGGTCTGTCCTGAGCCTCGAAGACAACACCGAGGCAGATGGTTTTTGAGTGAGCCTGGAGATCCCCATGTCAAAGCTGCGCATCGAGTCCCTCACCATTGGCGACGAGCTGCTCGACGGACGCATCCTCGACGGCAACACGCGCGACCTCGGCGACACACTCAGCATCTTCGGCCTCGAGCTGTCGGGTGCGCGCACCGTGCCCGATCACCGAGAGACCATTGTGCGCGCCCTGCAAGAGGCCTGCAGCCGCGCTGACGTCGTCGTCACCAGCGGTGGTCTTGGGCCGACGTCCGACGACATCACCGCCGAGTGCGTCGCCCAACTCGCGTGCAAGAGCGAGATGCGTTTCGACGACGCGGCCTACGCCCACATGGTCGAGCTGTTCAGCATGCGCAGCATCCCCATGCCCGAGAGCAACCGTCGGCAAGCGGTGCTGCCTGCGACGTCGCGCACGCTGCACAACGCGATGGGCACCGCCCCAGGCTTTGTCACGCCCGTCGAGATCGCCCTGCCCGTCGTCGAAAACGGCCAACTGCGAATGGTCACAAAGACCGTGCAGGTGTGGAGCTTCCCCGGCGTGCCGCGCGAGTACCACCACCTGCGCGACACGTTTCTGGTGCCGTGGTTGTCGGCCCACCTCGACGACAACAAGCCGCGCGTGCTCGTGCGTCGCACGCTGCGCAGCCTGGGTGCTGCCGAGAGTGCAATCGGTGAGAAGCTCGGGCCGTTTGAAAAAGCCCACCCCGACGTGCGCGTGCAGTACCGCGCAGCGTTCCCCGAGATCATCATCCGCCTCGTGCTCGAAGCGGAGGCCAACGCCGACCACAAGGCCCTCGAGGCCCGCGCCGACGTGCTCGCCGCCGAGGCCGCCGCGGCGATTGGCAAGAGCGTGTACGGCCACGGCGACGACCCGCTGGAGGTGCGCGTGCTCGACGTCGCGCGCGCCGCCGGCCTCACCATCGGCACCGCCGAGAGCTGCACGGGCGGGCTCATCGCCAAGCGGCTCACCGACGTGCCAGGCAGCTCCGACATCGTCGTGGGCGGGGTGGTCAGCTACGCCAACAGCGCCAAGATCGGCGTGCTCGACGTGCCCGCGGCCCTCATCGAGGCCCACGGTGCTGTGAGCGCGCAGGTCGCTGAAGCGATGGCCATCGGCGCGCGCGCACGCCTCGGCGTCGACGTCGCCGTCTCGGTCACGGGGGTTGCGGGCCCCGGTGGCGGCACGCCCGACAAGCCGGTGGGCACGGTGTGGTTCGGCCTCGCCACCCCAGCCGGCGTGACCAGCGTGCACAAGAAGTTGCCGGACTTTGGGCGCGACCGCGTGCGCGAGTCGACGGCGGCCACGGCCCTTCGCCTCGTGCTCGAAGCGCTCACGGCCACCGAGTTGCCCACGCAAGCCTCGACGAAGACCACGTCGATGACCGAGGGCGCATGAAGTTTCACGTCGACCACCGCTTCGAACGCACCACGCTTGAGCGCTTCATCGCGGTCTACTTCTCCGAGCACTTCAACAGCGAGGTCGCGGCCATCTCGGGGCTGCGCACGCGCACGCTCGTCGAAGAAGTGATCGAGGCCGACGGTCGTCGTCGTCGTCGGGTGCGCATGCATCCAAACGTGACGTTGCCGGCGGCGATCAAGCGCTTCGCGAGCGAAGACCAGATCCACTACGACGAGGTCAGCACCTACGATCCAACGCGCCACGAGGTGCACTTCAAGATCGACAGCCGCGCCAACGACCGCATCCGCTTCGAAGGCACGATCCGCTTCGTCGCCGAGGGCAGCGGCGTTCGTCGCATCATCGACAGCGAGATCGACGTGAACGTGCCCTTCGGCGTGGGCAGCGTGATCGAGCGCTTCATCGATGCCGAAGTGCAAAAGGGCTACGCGAAGATTCAGCCGTTCTTGCAGGGGTATCTCGACCGCCACCCCGACGGCCCGCCGAAGGCGTAGGCCTCAGGGACCGACGCCTGCGAGCGTGGCCTCGACGAGCGCCACGAGGTCGCGCAGCCGCGCCGGCTTTTGCACAAACCGACACCGCGGATGCTGCCCAGCAGCCGCCGCGGCCTCGGCGTTGTTGGCCGCCGACATGAGCAGCAGCGGGA
>JBIKRQ010000468.1:0-4801 GCA_044349155.1 Myxococcota bacterium | reverse complement strand
GGTCGCTCTCGAGGTGCATGCTGTCGTCGAGTGCAGACACCGGGTAGCCGGTTTTCTCGGCGACGACGGCGAACAGAATCGCGCGACCGTCGGCACCACCGCTCACCGGAGCAGCGGCAGCAACCGCAGCGGTCGACGACGACGACGCACCACCACCGATGGCCGCAGCGATTTCACCGAGCGTGGCCAACTGCGCGAGCTTCAACGCGTCCATGCCGGCGGCAGCGGGGTGCTGGTCCTTCAAGGCGCCCAGGATCTCGACGCGCTTGATGCTGTCGATGCCCAGGTCGCTTTCGAGGTGCATGCTGTCGTCGAGAGCGCTCACCGGGTAGCCGGTCTTCTCGGCCACGACGGCGAACAAGATCGCGCGACCACCAGCGCCCGAAGCACGAGCAACAACCGGCGCAGCGACGGCGACGGGAGCCGAAGCACCACCGACGCTGCCGATGGCCGCCGCGATCTCACCGAGCGTGGCCAGCTGCGCGAGCTTCAACGCGTCCATGCCGGCAGCGGCGGGGTGCTGCTCCTTGAGGGCGCCCAGGATTTCGACGCGCTTGATGCTGTCGATGCCGAGGTCGCTCTCGAGGTGCATGCTGTCGTCGAGAGCACTCACCGGGTAGCCGGTCTTTTCGGCGACCACCGCGAAGAGCACCGCGCGACCGTTGCTGGTCGACGAAGCAGCGGCAGCAACAGGAGCAGCCGACGTCGACGGAGCAGCGCTGCCGATGGCTGCTGCAATCTCACCAAGCGTGGCGAGCTGCGCCAACTTGAGCGCGTCCATGCCGGCGGCGGCGGGGTACTGCTCTTTGAGCGCGCCCAGGATTTCGACGCGCTTGATGCTGTCGATGCCGAGGTCGCTCTCGAGGTGCATGCTGTCGTCGAGGGCGCTCACGGGGTAGCCGGTCTTGTCAGCGACCACGGCGAACAACACCGCGCGACCATTGGCGCTCGTGGTGCTCGATGCAGGCGCAGGAGCCGCAGCAACAACAGGCGCTGACGTCGACGGAGCAGCGCTGCCGATGGCCGCAGCAATCTCACCGAGCGTGGCGAGCTGCGCGAGCTTGAGCGCGTCCATGCCGGCAGCGGCGGGGTACTGCTCCTTGAGCGCGCCCAGAATCTCAACGCGCTTGATGCTGTCGATGCCGAGGTCGCTCTCGAGGTGCATCGTGTCGTCGAGGGCGCTCACGGGGTAGCCGGTCTTGTCGGCGACCACCGCGAACAACACCGCGCGGCCGTTGCCGTTGCTCGACGCCGCGTTCGGTGCCGCAGCAACGGGAGCAGCCTTCACAGGTGCGGTGGTCGTCGACGGAGCAGCAGCGCCGATGGCCGCGGCAATCTCACCAAGCGTGGCGAGCTGTGCGAGCTTGAGCGCGTCCATGCCGGCGGCGGCGGGGTACTTCTCTTTCAACGCACCCAGGATTTCGACGCGCTTGATGCTGTCGATGCCGAGGTCGCTCTCGAGGTGCATGCTGTCGTCGAGGGCCGAGACGGGGTAGCCGGTCTTGTCGGCGACGACGTCGAACAGCACCGCGCGGCCGTTGCCTGCAGGAGCGGCAGCGGGCTTCGCCACGACGGCTGCCGGTGCTGGTGCAGCCTTCGCCACGACGGGAGCAGGAGCCGCAGCCTTCGCCACGACGGGAGCAGGTGCAGCCACAGGAGCAGGCTTCGCCATGATCGGCGCAGCAACTGCAACCGGTGCAGCAACGAACGCCGGCTGCGTCACCACCATCGGTGTCGTCGTCACGGGCGTGCCGTGGAGTGCTGCCACCAACGAACCCGAGGTCGACTCGAACGCCGCGAGGTAGCTCGCGTGCGCATCGCTCAACGCCTTCTGGAAGGCGAGGTGCGCGTCGAGGGTCTGCTGCTGCCCCTCCTTGAACACCGAGAGCCACGCGGCGTTTGCCTGCGGGTCAACAGTGCGCGTCGTCGTCGACGCTGACGTCGTCACGGGAGCAACGGAAGCGGCGGGAGCCTTCTGCATCGTCGTCACCTGGGCAGCAGCTGGAGCAGGAACAGGGGCAGCAACCGCACGCGCAGGTGCTGCGCGGGCAACGGTGGGAGCCGCAACAGGTGCGGGCGCAGCGGGCTTCGTCGTCGTCACCGCGGGCACAGCGCTGATCGTGACCGCCGCAGGTGCTGGCTTCGGCGGCTTGCCGACGTTTGCACCATTGAGCATCACGGCGGTCTTCGACGGAGCGACGACGTCGGCGGCAGCGGCCTGCGCCGGCAGCTGCGTGAGGTCGACGTGCACGCCGGCGACGCACAAGCGCGCGAGGGCCTGAAAGAAACCGCCCAGACCCTTGTTCGGATCGCAGGCGATGCTCGTGGCCTCGGGCACGATGCGCGACACCAGGCCGGTGAGCACCGTGCCGCTGCCCACTTCAACAAAGACGGTGGCGCCGGCTGCGGCCATCGCCTTGATTTCGCTCACGAAATGGACCGGGGCCTGCACCTGATGTGCGAGCTGCGAACGAATGCTGTCGACATCGCCGTGGGGCGCTGCCGTCGTGTTCGCGAAAACGGGCACCACGGGCGCGTTCATCGCGGTGTCGCGCAACGTCTCGAGCAGCGGGGCCGACGCAGCGGCAACGAGCGGCGAGTGAAACGCGGTGGAGACGGGCAGACGCTTCACGCGCAGGCCGGCCTTCTCGCACACCGCCATCGCCTCGATGACACCATCGACTTCGCCCGAGATGACGGCCTGGTCGGGCGCGTTCTCGTTGGCGACGACGACGCGGCCCGCAAGCGGCGCCAACATCGACGCGAGGTTCGTGACATCGCCAACGACAGCGGCCATCGCGCCATCCTTCGTCGACGCGGTCTTCATCAACTCGCCACGACGACGGGCCAGCTTCAGCAGCGCCTTCTCGTCGAACACACCAGCCGCGCACAACGCCGACAGTTCGCCGAAGCTGTGGCCGGCGGTCATGTGCATCGGCACGCCGAGGTGCTGCAGCACGCGCAACGTCGCCATGCTCGCGAGGCCCAAGGCCGGCTGCGCGTTCTCCGTCTGCGTCAACAGCGTCTGCTGTGCTGCGCGTGCAGCGTCGTCAAACGCGGCCGCCGGGTATGCGGCGCGCACCACCTCGGGCAACACGTCCATGCCGCGGTCCCACACACCACGGGCTTCTTCGAAGGCGAGGGCGAGGGCTTTGCCCATCTCGACGGTCTGGCTGCCCTGACCGGGGAAGATGAAGGCGACCTTGGCGTCGACGACCGGCGTGCTCGAGATGAACACCGCGGGGCCGGGCTGGTTCTTCGCGACCGCGGCGAGGTGCTTCTTCAGCTCGTCGACCGACGACACCACGAAGCTCGCGCGGGCCGCAGCACCGGCGTTGAACACGGCGTTTTCGCCGCCGCAGAACGCGGCGACGTCGACGCTGTCGGTGACTTTGACGAGCAACGCCGACGCACGCGCCTGCAGCGCATCGATCGACGCCGCCGAGAGTGCCAACACTTCAACATCACGACGCGTGAGCGTCTTGTGCGACGCGGTTTTCGTGTACTCCTCGAGGGTGATGTGCCAGTTGCTGCCGCCGAAGCCGAACGACGACACGCCCGCACGACGAGGATGGTCGCTGCCACGGAACCACGGACGCAGCGTCGGGTTCACGTAGAAGGGGCTGTCGGCCCAATCGATTTGCGGATTCGGCGTGCTCACCTTGATCGTCGGTGGCAGCACCTTGTGGTGCAGCGCGAGGGCGGCCTTGATGATGCCTGCCGAACCAGCGGCCGACTTCGTGTGACCAATCTGGCTCTTCACGCTGCCAACAGCACACCACTGGCGATCGCTGCGCTTCCACTTCACGTCGTCAAACGCGAGGCGCAAACCACCGAGTTCGGCGGCGTCGCCCGCCTTGGTGCCCGTGCCGTGGGCCTCGACGAGCTCGACGGTGCCGGGCTCGTAGCCCGCGTGGTCGTAGGCGCGCATCAGCGCCTTGCTCTGACCAACGCTTACCGGCGCGTAGATGCTCTTGCTGCGGCCGTCTGACGACGTGCCCACGCCGGTGATGCACGCGTAGATGGTGTTCCCGTCGCGCTCGGCGTCGCTCAGGCGCTTCAGCGCCACCATGCCCAGGCCTTCGCCGAGCAGCGTGCCGTCACTGGCCGCATCGAAGGGGCGGCAATCGCCCGCCGCCGACAACGCCGGCGTCTTCGTGAAGCACATGTACATGAAGATGTCGTTGATCGTGTCGACGCCACCGGTGAGCACGACGTCGGCGCGGCCGAGCAGCAGCTCGTCGATGCCCATCGAGATCGCGGCGAACGAGCTGGCACACGCCGCGTCGGTGACGGCGTTGCTGCCGCCGAGGTCGAGGCGGTTGGCCACGCGGCCCGCGACGACGTTACCGAGCAAACCGGGGAAGCTCGCTTCGGTCCACGGCGTGAACGTCTTGGCGATTTCGTCGGCCGCTTTCTTCGCCGCGACGTCGTCGATGCCTGCCGCGCGCATGCCGGCGATCCACTGCGGCCACGCCAGGCGTGCTGACATCTGGCCGAACAATTCCTGACCCGAGGTGACACCGAGAATGCAGCTCACGCGGCTGCGGTCGGCGTTCTCGACGGGGCCCATGAAGCACTCGGTGAGTGCGGCGCGACCCACCATGATCGCCAACAGCTGCGACGTGTCGGTCGAGGCCAACAGCGACGGCGGAATGCCTTCCTTCAAGGTGTCAAACGGCACCTTGGGCAGAAACGCGCCGCGCTTGGCGTAGGTCTTGTCGACGGCCGACGACGGACGCTCGAGCGCGTCTTTCGCGAAGTAGTCCTCGACGGACCAGTGCGTGTCGGTCGGGATGTC
>JBIKRQ010000647.1:0-2550 GCA_044349155.1 Myxococcota bacterium | reverse complement strand
GCCACGTCGACGGAACCGGGGAACAAGCCACCAAGACCGACGATGGCAATGGGCTCGGGCTGCTTCGGCTGCTGCTTGCTGGTCATCACATCCACCTTCGAGACGAAACGCAAAGTCGAGAAGTCGAGAAATCGAGAAATCGAGAAATCGAGAACGTTCAGCGGCGCACGGTCAACATCACCACGGCGACGTCATGACGACGTCACGGCGATGTCCGCGGCACTCAGGCCTGCAGCGGGCGCGGGCGGAACAAGAAGGCCTGGTCGGCCACCGGCGCACCAAACGCACGCAGTTGCTGCGCCCGCGTGACGACGGCAGCGCCCTCCATCAGGTTCCAGCCAATCTGCGCGACGTTTCGCGCGGCAGGCGGGTCGAGGAACGTGCCGGCCACCCAGCTGTTGAAGCTGCCCATCGCGGGACCGCACCAGATTTGAAAGTCGAGGGCGCGATCGTCGTCGCCAGCGATGGCCCACTTGCTCGCCTGACCCAGGTAGCTGCGAAACACGAGCGCCATCTTGTGCTTCGGATCGGCGTCGGCCTTCGCAATCTGCGTCGGGTCGCGCTTTTCAAAAAACGCGCGCGTCTTCTGCCACGCGTCGTCGACGGTGGTGCGCAGCACTTCTTTTTCGATGCGCGCCTTCTCGGCCGCAGGAATGGTCTCGAGCGACGTCGAGGTCTTGTAGACGTCGTAGAGCTTGTGCGCGCGGTTCGCGAACATCGAACCCTTCTTGAGCACCTGCACCTTCACGCCCATCTCGAACATGTCGGCGGCCGGGGCCATCGTGACGTCGCCAAGGCGCACGCCACACAGCAACTCGCGACCACGCGGCGACAACCCGCTCTCCACGGCCGACTGGTTCACGCTGCCCGTCAGCACGTAGGCAGCGCCCATCGAGAACGCGGCCGCGACGGCGTCAGGCGTGCCCAAACCACCCGCAGCGCCCACGCGAATCGGCTCGCCGGTGAGGGCGGCGAGGTCGTAGCGCTGCGACAACTCCATCGCGAGCTGCTTCACGGCGGGGAACACGCAGGGCAGGGCCTGGTTGTCGGTGTGGCCGCCGCTGTCGGCTTCGACGGTGATGTCCGACGCGACGCTGATCTTCGCCGCCAGACGCGCTTCGTCGGCAGTGAGGTGACCGGCCGCGACGAGGTCGTTGAGCATCGCCACGGGCATGGGCTTGAGGAAGTGGCCCGCGGTTTCGGTGCGCGAAATCTTCGCGAACACGCGGTTGCGACGCACGATGCGGCCGCTCTTCTCGACGAGACCGGTGGCCGCGTA
This sequence comes from Myxococcota bacterium, assembly GCA_044349155.1. Classification (GTDB taxonomy): domain Bacteria; phylum Myxococcota; class UBA727; order UBA727; family VGSZ01; genus VGSZ01. The sequence goes on along the minus strand of JBIKRQ010000647.1, from coordinate 1,271 downwards.
GCGCACCACCATCGGCGTGAGGTCCATGTACGCCGACGCCGACACGCGCGTCACACCACGGCGCAGGTACAGCGCAACGATGTCCATCTCGAGGTCGGGCTCGTGGGGCGAGTGGATGAGGTTGATGCCCCACGACGTCGGGTTCGGCGTGCCGTTGAGGGCAGCCTCGATGACGTCGATGTTCTGCTCCACGCGTGCTGCAGGCAGGCCCGCAGCGCCGAAGAAGCCGAGGAAGCCCGCCTTGTGCGCGGCAATCACCATCTCGGCGGTGGCAATGCCGTTGGCCATCTCGCCGACGACGTAGGGGAAGCGGCAGCCGTGGACTTCGTTGAAGCTGCGGTCGCCGAGGTGCTCCGGCCAGATCGCGGGCAGGGTGCCCACGACGCGCTCGCCAGCACCCGACGTCGACAATCCACCGCCAAAGCCAACGCCCACGCCACCTTCAGCGTTTTCGACGACGACACAGGCCTCGCGGCAGCGACGGGCGGCCTCGGTGAGCGCTGCCGGCGAGTAGCGCGCGGGCTCAACAGAAGCGGTCCAGACCAGCGAAGCGGGCGTCGAAGTGGCCATGCGGTGCATCCTCGGCTGCGGCTGCGGCGCATTGGGAAGCGCCAGAAGTCGTTCAGCAAAAACTGAAGAAACCAAACGCCCAAAGGCGATGCCCAGACCTAGAGGACCGGTTCCACCCACGCAACGACGATCGACCGCCGCGTCGCGTCGACGTGGAACGCCTGCCGCGCCCATGACGGAGCCATGACAGCACGCCATGACAGAGCCATGACGAACCCGGCAGGCAAAAAGCCTTCAGCGTTTACTGAAGGTCCGCGAAAGCGCAGTGCAAAGCCAAAAAAGAATGGCGCCGCGAGACGATACCGGTCTCGCGACGCCACGGTGTGGCTTGTGGCCACGGGTTGTTCCAACACCGGCTCTTCAGATGCGCATTGAGGTTGATGACGTCCGCTCTACCGCTGAACCATTCGTGCATGGGGCACGAAGCGGGATTTGAACCCGCGCCTGACGTCGTTTGGCGCACCGTTCGATGTGCTGGTCTTCCCTTGTTTCAGCTTGGGAGCACACAGTTTGAGGCTGAGGCTTCAAGCATGAGGGCCTTCACGTTGGCCAGGTGGTTTCGGCACCACCCGCGTCTGCCAGTTCCGCCACCTCCGCGTGGTGCGGAGGGCAGGATTCGAACCTGCACGGCAACGTTCATCGGCTTCTGTTCAGTTTCAGTCTTGCTCCGAAATCAATGAGGTGGGGCGGGGAACCTCCCC
>JBIKRQ010000043.1:0-26363 GCA_044349155.1 Myxococcota bacterium | reverse complement strand
CACGCAGATCTTCGGATCGGTGATCACGATCGACTCGGGCTCTTCAAGGCAGAAGCCGTTGGTGCACGTCTCGCCGCTGCGGCAGTCATCTTCGGTGGCGCAGCTGTCGGGCTCGTCGAAGGCGTTGGCGCCCAGACAGCGGCTGTTCTCAGTTTCGCACTCAAAGTCGTAGAAGCACTGCTTGCCATCTTTGACGTGGCCCTGGCCGGGGAAGCTCGCGGTGCCGTCGCCGCCTTCGGGGCCTTCCACGTCGCATTCGGCGCTCTGCTCCAGCGGGCGCTTGTCGCCGAGGACGAAGTCGGCGTCGCAGCTGTTGAGGGCGTTGATCAGCGGTTCGCCACAGGTGCGCGCGGCGGTCGCGTCGTAGGTGAAGCGGCCAGCGGACTCCGCCTGGTTGAGGGCGCGGAAGATCTCGTTGCTGAGCGAGCCTTCTTCGAGGCGCTCTTCGATGCAGGCGTTCTCGTCGCGGAAGCGCCGCAGATCGGAGAACGCGATCCCCGTCGGACCGGCGGTCGCCACGTCGGCCTCGCCGGCGGTGCAGCACGCGAACACGAAGTGACACTCGGCGCGCACTTGTGTTTCGAAGAGCTGGTCGGGCGCGTAGGGGAAAATCATGTTGCAGGCCGGCAGGGTGGCGAGTGCAACGGCGACAGGAGCGAGGCGGTGGAACTTCATGGGGGCCCTCGTGGAAACAAGAGTCGTTTTCCACGTGGCCCGCCGGGGAACAACGACACATGTCGCCCTGCGGCGCGGCGGTGATGTCGGTCACCGGCGCTGTGCGCGTCAGTGCGCTTCGGCCTTCAGGCGGCGTCCCATCAACGCGCTGACCTCGTCACGGGGGTCGGTGCCTTCAAACAGCAGGCGGTTCACCGCATCGGCGATCGGCATTTCCACACCTTCACGTACACCGAGATCGCGCACGGCGCGTGCAGTGGTCACACCTTCGGCCACTTCGCCCAACTCTTTCAGAATCGCCTCGAGCTTCTTGCCCTGCCCGATCTGCAACCCAACCGTGTAGTTGCGCGACGTCGGCGACGTACACGTGAGCACGAGATCGCCCATGCCGGCGAGGCCCTGCAGCGTCACGGGCAGCGCGCCCAGCTTCACGGCGAGCCGACCGATCTCAGCGAGCCCGCGCGTGATCAACGCTGCCAACGTGTTCTGCCCAAAGCCCAATCCGCACGCCGCCCCCGCCGCGATGGCGACGACGTTTTTCAGCGCGCCACCGAGTTCAACGCCCTGCACATCCGTCGACGTGTAGGCGCGGAAGTAGTCCGTCGAGATGATCTGCTGCGCTTTGTGGGCGACAGCCTCGTCGTGGGCAGCGATCGTGACCGCGGTGGGCAACCGGCGCGCCATCTCGATCGCAAAGCTCGGCCCCGACAAATAGCAAAGGCGGCTCACGTTCTTTGCGGGCACGCTCTCGACGAGGATGTCGCTCACAAGCTTGAGCGAACCGTTCTCAATCCCCTTCGTGGCACTCATGATCACGGCGTTGTCGTCGACAAACGGCCGCGCCTGCGCCCACACCTCGCGTACCGCCACCGTCGGAATCGACGACACGATCAAACCCGCACCAGCGATGCCTTCGGCCAACGACGTCGTCGCGTGCAGCCCCGGCGGCAAACGCACGCCCTTCAAGCGACGGGGATGGCGGTGGTCATTCACGATGCTGTCGACGACAACCTGGTCGCGCGCCACGATCCGCACCGCGTGACCGCCTTCGGCGAGTACTTTCGCCAACGCCGTTCCGAAGCTGCCCGCACCCAACACACAGATCGTCTCGCTCATCGGGGCCTCCACATCGTCGTCACAGCCGCACAGCAGGATGAGCACGGACCTTGTCTGCCAACCTCGTCGTCGGTCAAGCTGGCCAGCATGTCTGTCGGTCTGTCCGTTTTCGACGCCCAGGTGGCCCTCGCTCCGCTGGCGATGGCCGTCGAGGCCCTGTGCGCCGGCCACGTCGTCGACGTCGAGCCCCTGCTCGCCGCCGTGCGCGCCACCCCGATCGCTGGCTACCCCGGTGCTGCCGCTGACGTCGTCGATGTGCCGGCGATCCTCGAGGTGCTGTCGCGCCACCCCCACGTGGCCGAACACGAACAACATATCGACGACGGTGTGCTGTGGCTGACCGCTGCCGACGACGACCACACACCACGCCGCCACCGCGGGAGCCGCCTGCTCGTCGACGCGATCGTGCTGGCCCTCGAGTCGCGCAAACTGCAGTGGGGCCAGCGCCCTGAGCCCGCCGCCCTCAAGGCCAACTTCGCCTCCCCCGACGACGCGCGCGCCCTGTTGTCGCGCCTCATCGCCCTGCCCGCATTGCGCCTGCAGCCCGTGCACGAAAACAACGTCGTCGTCGCACGCAACCCGCCAACGGTCGGAGCCGATCGCGTCGTCCACGTCGTCGTCGGCCACGCCGCACAGCGCTTGTTCGACATGCTGTCGCCCGCCGTGCGCCACCTGCGCGTCGACCTCGCGTTGTTGGGCCGCAGAAACGGCCGCATCGACGACGACGACGTCTACCGCGGCCTCGCCCACGTCGATGCCCACGACCCCACTTGCCGCAGCGAGCGCAACACCGCCGACGCGAGCATGAGTGTGCGCGCCCACAGCGACCACTTCGTCGTCGACACCACGGTGTTGCAGGAAGACCTGGTCGATCGTCGGCTGCGCTCGCTGCTGGCCCCGCTCAAGAAGCAGCGGGCGGTGATCGTCGGCGTGCTCGACGACGACGCACTCCCCGCGGTGCTGTGGCTGCACCCGCGCACGCTGCAGGTGGTGAGCACCTGCAACGCGCCAACGTCATCGTCACCCACGCTGCTCGACGCGGCGAGCGGTCATGTGTGGCCGGGTGCTGATGGGCTGTCGCTCAGCCTGCCATCGCCAGTGCTGTTCCCGGTGTCAGCGCCCTTCGTCGTCGACGACAGCGCCTTTTGGTTGGTCCAATCCGCAGCGCGCGCCGCAACCGAGCGGAGCACGGCGCTGCCCGTGGTGAAGCTGGGCGACGAGGCCTCGACGGTGTGCGCCGCCTCGGTCGCAGCGATGGTGCCGGTGTAGGCGATCCTGCTCAAGTCGAGCACGTCGCTCGCGATACCCACGCATGAGCAGCTTTCTCGATCGCTTTCTCGCGTCGCGTCTCAAGACCAGCGACCCCGACACACTGCGACGAGCGAGGCTTGCAGCCGGTCTTGCGCTGGTTTTGACGACTTCGAACGCTGCGTACATGACGAAACTCCTGTTTCAAGGCGCATGGAGTGAGATCGCCGTCGTCGTCATAAATCCCATCATGTATGCCTTCGCTCTTCTCTCACTCAAGAGATTCGCCTCGCCAGCCGCTGCGGCAAACTTCATTGTCGCACCCATGGTTTTCTCTGTCGTCTTTTTTGCCTTTGGTTACGGCGGTGTCCATGACTGGCCGGCTGGCCGTGGTGCATCGCAGCGGTGATGATCGCCTTTCTGATTGGCGGTCGCTTTGTCGGTTCTTTCTGGGCCGCCGTTCACTTTGTGGCGGTCGGAGCAGTGCTCTACGGAAATCAAACGGGTCTCATCCTGAAGAAGAACATAAGAATATTTGGCGACACAGAGAGCGCGTTCAACATTGTCCTTGTTGCCGTCGTCATCTACGCCATCATTCTCCTGTACGAGCAGATGAAGAACCGCATGCTCGAGTCTCTTGAGGAGGCGGCACACCGCAACCGGCTGGTCCTCAACAACGTGGGCGATGGCTTTCTGCTGGTCGGCACCGACGGACGCCTCGCACCAGATTGCAGCGCTGCTGTGAAAGCGTGGTTTGGCCCGGTCACGACTGGTCAGTTCTTGTGGGACTACCTGTGCGACGACGACAACAAGCGCGCGATGTTCCGACTCACCTGGGACGACCTGGTGGCAGACCTGATGCCGCGCGAGCTGCTGATCGAACAACTGCCCTCGACGCTGCAGCGAGGGGCGCAGACGTGGCGTGTCCAGTACCGCCCGGTTGGGGCGAACCTTGAGCAGGTCGTCGTCGTCGTCACCGACGTCACGCTCGAGTTGGCTGCGAAGGCGGCCGAGGCTGAGCGCATCGAGCACGCCGAGCTGCTTGACCGGATTGTGCGCGACGTCGAGAGCTTCCGCGGCTTCCTGAAAGAGGCACATGCACTCGTCGACGAGTTGCAGTCCAACAGCGCATCGAGCGCGCGCGTGCTGCACACGCTGAAGGGCAATGCTTCGCTCATCGGTGCGCAGCGGCTGGCGAAGTCGTGCCACGAGCTTGAAGACCAGATCGCGGCTGGCGCCGAGGTGCACGCCGCCGACTTCGCAGCGCTTCGCACGTCGCTCGTGGCCCTCGAGCATCGCTTTGGTGTGTTGCTTGGCGAACAGGCCGAACGTTTGCGTGTCGACATCGGCGACGTCGACGAGGTGCGCGGACTTGTTCGCGGCGGTGCTGCGGTCAACGCGATCGAAGCGGTGCTCGACAGCTGGAGCGGCGAGCCGCTGCGTGTCGTCGTCGACCGCCTCGCAGACCAGGCCCGTGCATTGATTCGGCGTCTCGGTCGCGACGGCGAGGTTGTCGTCGATGCCGACGCCCTTCGCGTGCCGCGTGGTGGGCTCGATGCGATCATGACCGTCTGTAGCCACGTCGTCCGCAACGCCGTCGACCACGGGTTCGAGTCCACCGACGAGTGCCTTCGTTTCAACAAGACTGCGGTGCCAACGCTTCGCTGCATCGCCCACCGCAACGAAGACGCCTTCGTCATCGCGATCGCCGACGATGGCTGCGGCGTTGATTGGGAGCGGCTCGCGAACAAGGCTCGTACGCAGGGCCTCGCCCATCACACCCACAACGACCTTGTGACGGCGCTGTTTACCGACGGTGTCAGCACAAGAGACGCGGTCACCGAGCTGTCGGGCCGCGGTGTGGGCATGGCCGCCGTTCGTGAAGCCGTGGAGCGCGCCGGCGGACGCGTCGACGTGGAAAGCCAACGTGGCCGCGGCACCACCGTGTCGCTGATCTTTCCCGCTTCACTCCTCGACAGGCCAGCGGCGTCGCGACCTGAGGTCGAGATCCACGCCGCAGCCTGACGTGTGGCGGGCCAGAGGTGTGCTCAACGAGAGCACACCCCGTTCAACAGTCGGGCATCACGTGTCGCGCGGCGCAGGCGCTGCAGGCGCGCACGCTGCGCACGGCTTCGCGCCCGATGCCGCCTGGATCGTTGCAGCTGTCTTCGCTGCGCCCCACGCGGCGGTACACCTTCGCGCGTGCTGGGTAGTGTTTGATGCGGGTTTCGACGACGACAACAGCAGACTTCGCACGCGACGGTGCGAGCGTTCCACAGAGCTGACAGGTGAACATGGTGGTCAGGGCCAGCCGTCAAACGAGACGGTGAAGGTGTCGGTCGGCCCGGTTCCGACGCCGCACCCCTACCGCAGAACGCAGCAGAAAAACAACACGAATCGAACAGAAACGGCGAGCACAGCTCGCCGCACGTGTCGTCGTCGTCGACAGCGCTCAGATCTTCAGCAGATCAGTTCTTCAGCGCGCGCTCAAAGGCCGCCATGAACGCGGCAGGGGTTTCCAGGCACGGCTCGTGGCCCGTACCGGGGATGACCTCGATGCTCGCACCGGGGATCAACGACGCCATGGCCTTGCCGCAGATCGACGCCGGAAACAGCTTGTCGCCCTCGCCCCAAATGAGCCGGGTCGGCACCTTGAGTTCGCGCAGACGCGGCGTGAACGCTTCAACGGCCTGCGGCGAGACCATGCGCATCATCGTGGCGTAAGCGGCGTCTTTGCCGCCGGGCGTACCGAGCACGCGGACCATCTCGTCGACGGTGGCGTCTTCGAACGACGACGGCGAGTGGTACACGTCGTTGATCAAGAAGTTCTTCAGGTTGCCGCGCGTGGCCCCCAGGGTTTTGTACAAAAACCCGCCAATGCCGGGCAGCTGCAGGATCTTGCCGAGCAGCGGCGGCGGCCGCGAAATGCCCGCGCTGTCGAGGAGGATCAGCTTCTCCACCCGCTGCGGCGCGCGCAGCGCGAGTTCAACAGCCACCATCCCGCCCATCGACTGCGACAGCACCGTGGCCTTCTGCCAGCCCGTGGCGTCGAGAAACGCTTCGAGCTGCTCGCCGTACCAGGTCGGCGTGTACGGCGTGGTCTTCGGGTCGGGCTTTTCGGAATCGCCAAAGCCCACGAGGTCGACGGCGCGGTAGTGGCAGACCTTCGCGAGGTCGGCGAACACCTTGCGGTACAGCTTGTGGCTCGCGATCCAGCCATGACCGATGAGCACTTTGGGCTTGTCGGTGCCGTCGTTGCCACCCTCGACGTAGCAGACGCGGTGCTTGCCCGCCTGCACGAACGAGAGGGTCTGGTGGGCACCAGCGGGTGCTGTGGTCGTCGACGTCATGGCGTGCTCCGCTTGCGGGTCAGAGAGAATTCCTGGGCGAGGTCTGAGGCGAGGCGCTCAAAGGCGGCGGGGCCGAACAAGTAGCGGTACTCCTCGCCATGGCTGCGGGCCCACGCCTGCAGGTACACGCGCAGGCCGTCGATGTCGGCGCGCTCCTGGCGCTCGGCGATCACCTGCACGGGCATGGGCGTGGTCGACGGATTCGCGTGCGTCGTCGACGAGATCGGCGCGTCGGCGGCCTCGGGCAACGGCGTCATGGGCAGCTCGAGATTCCACGCGGGGATCTCTTGCAGCTCGAGCTTGTGGGCCTTCAGCCAGTCGAGGATGAAGCGGTGCAACAGCGCGTCGCGGAAGGCGAACCAGCGCTTGCGCTCGTCGGCGTGGCGGCCCACGGCGTCTTTGAAACGGCGAAACGCGCCCTTGCCCACGATCGCGTCTTGCAGGGCTTCTTTGAGTGCCGTGTTGGTGACGGTGGCGATGAAGCGCTCCATCATCCGGTACTGCTCGCGCGACGGAATGGCCTCGATGCGCACCCACGTGCCGGTGGGCTCGGGCCCGGTAAAGATGGCCCCCGAGCTGGTGTCGAGCCACGCCGACGCCGACGGGTCGTGGCTTTCGAATGCGATCTCGAGTTCCATCCAGTCGATCACGAGCCCTGGCATTGTGTCCTCGATCGCTTGTTCCGTGTCACACGCATGATGCACTGTGTCGTCGACGTTGCTTTGCGTGACGGCGTCGCTCGAGTATCACTTTGTGCCTGCGCGAGGAAACACCATGGCGATCGACTGGAAATCCCGAATGCTCGAAGCCACCGCCTCGCTCAAGAGCCGTGATGCCGCCCAGCGCGTCGTCGAGGCGGCGGTGCACTCGGGTGCTGAGCTTGGCGACGTCCAGCGCTTCGCTGCCCAACAGCCGGCGCTGCAAGCCGTGAGCGCTCTGTTCGCCGACGGCTTTGGCGATGCGAGTGCCGTCTCGAAGAAAACCAACGACACCCTCGGTGGCGACGTGCGCAGCGCCCGCGCCAGCACCAGTGGCGGTCTGCGGTTGCACACGCTGCGTGCGTCACCCGATGCCGCGTTGCCGTGGTTTTCGCGCGTGACCGCACCGCTCGCGGCACCGCTGAAGGGCACAGGGGCCGACGTCGTCGTCGACGGCGAACGCTTCAGCCCCGCCGACATCGCCTCGCTGCTGCGCGCCGCCTGATCTCGATCGGACCTGCGCACGGGCAACACCCTCGTCGACATGGCTTGTTCCCGCGTCGTGCTCGTGGCCTCACCGTGGCGACGATTGGCTTCGCCCTTGTTCGACGAACGTCCTCGCGCGCCTGACGCGGTGAGCGACGTCTACAGCACGATGTCGGCGTCGAAGCGGGGCACGACGAGGATGTCGGCTTCGGCACGCGCCAGCGCTTCTTGCACCTCGCGCTCCGCTGAATCGCTGTCGACGCTGAGGGGCACCAGCGTGAGCACCGGCGTGTGCAGACGACGCTCGATGCGTTGGGGCACGCCACGGCCTGCAGCAACGTGGCCAGCGCCGGCAATCACCAGCACTTGCCGTGCACCGTCGACGACCGCAGCCGCTGCGCGCGACGCCATCGCTTCGTCCCACAACACCTGAGCGCGGTAGAAGCCCGCGAGTTCTTCGGGCTTGAGCGGGTGGCCCGACGACGAAAACACCTGCTCGAACCACGCGCGGTGCAGCTCATCGTTGAGATCAAGCTCGGGCAGCTGCGCCTTCTCGTCGACGCTCAGGCCATCAACACCGCGTTGCCGCAGGCCACGCACCAGCGCGCGCGGCGCATTCAAGGCCAGGCACTTCGCCTGGTGACGACGAGCAGACTCGAAGATCGGCCGGTACAGCGCGAACGGAAAACCCCACGCCTTCTTCCAGTCGACCGCGTCGGCAAACGCCACAGCGTCGAGCTCACCGCTGTTGAAGCGATCCAGGCTCGGCTGCAGGTCCCACGTGAGCATCTCAAAGCCCACCACGAGGCCGGGGGCAGCACCCATGACGTCGACGACGCGACGCTGCAGTTCGTGGTGTGCAGCGGCATCGTGCTGCTCGCCCACCATCACCACGCGCGCCGCGTTCACGCGCGCCACCACCTCGGCAAACGTGAGCGCTGCACCCGTGTGGCCATCCACCCAGGCGAAGGCTCCGTCGTCGACAAACTGCAGCGGTGCTGCCTGCGGCGCCGTGGTCGGCGGCGGCGGCCGACGCGTGATCTCGGCCATCGCGGGCTCCGTCGTGGTCGTCGTCGAGGTCGTTGTCGTCGTCGCGCACCCCGAAACAAGCAGCGCCACCACTGCTGCGAGCCTGTGCACGCTCATGCGCGAAACCCACTGCGGCGCAAACGCTCGAGGACAAAGAAGCCCACCGCACTCGTGACCGGCCCGACGGACATGTACGCCTTGCCCAACAGCAGGTCGGGGTTGTCGACGTCGACCTGCACCACGAAGTCGCGCAGGCCGCCGCCGTCGACGACGGAGGGCTTTGGGTGTCCCTGGCTGTAGTCGAGCAACAACGCCTGCGGGTGACGCCCCAGACGCCCTGCACCTTCGTTGGCCCGCTCGACGCGGTAGAAGCTGTGGCGCGTGGGTGTGACGTCGTCGGGGATCGCCGTCCACGGCTCGCTGCTGATGCCGCGGCGGATCTTCACGTTGTAGCCCTCGACGAACGGCAACGCGTCGACAGCAGCAGCGTTCAAGTCGGCAGTGCCGCGCACAAAGAAGCCCTTGGCGAAGCGCTGAATGCCGAGCACGCCGCCCACGGCCCCCACCACAGCACCCGAGAACACGTTCCAGCCGCGGAATTCATGGTCGACGATCGACGAGAACGACGGGGTGGTGCCTGCGGCCAACACGGCTTCGAGGGCTTCGGGCGTCAACTGCGTCAACTCGGCAAACGTGTGGGCCACGGCGTGCTCCAGGGTTTCAAACGTGCTCAGCGTCGACCGAGCAACCAGGCAATAACAACCCGCGCCGACGAATCGGTGTAGCCGCGGGCGTGCAGCGCTTCACGCATGTGCTGCGCCTGCTCGCGATCGCGAGGGTCAACGCCCGCCACGTCGTTGTCGAGGAGCTTCAAGAAGGCCCCCTCGATGCGCTCTACGGCACCCTTGCGCTGCGCGTAGAAGTCTTCCTTCAGCTTCTTCATCCAACCGCCAAACAGCAGCTGGTAGTCGACGTCGTTGTCGGGGTGCTCGAGCTTCCAGGCGCCGATCTGGGCAATGAAACCACGGCGGAAGTCTTCGCCGCTTTCGCCGCCCTGCATCAGCACCTTCTCGACGCTGCGCATGACTTCTTCGTCGGCAGGGCCGAGCTTGCCGGTGAGCGGATCGGCGATCTTTTCGCCCTTCGTCCACGCCGACACGTTCTTCACGTAGCGATCGAAAAGCTCGACGTGAGAGCCCGATTTCACAAGCCCCATCGCTTCGCGGACTTCTTCTTCGAGGTCGCGCGCCAACATCTCCTCGATGTCGTCGATAAAGCCGGCGGGATCGCGGTAGCCGCGCACCGGTTCACGGCGCAGCCACTCGTACGACGAACGCGCCTTCACCAGCTCACCCAGCTCGTCGAGCACGGCGATCGGCGAGAGGTGATCGAAGCGACGATCCTGCGACGCGTTCAACAACACCGCGCGAATCTCGCGAGCAGAAGCACCGTAGCGGCCCTCGTAGTGATCGCCGCCGCTGTGCTCGTCGTAGAGGCGATGCGCCACCGCGCGCAGCTCCTTCTGCTCACGCTGGCTCAAGCGATCGGGCACGTCGCCGTCGTCGTAGACGCGCATTTTGTCGACGGGCGTGAGGGTCTTGATCACCCCCTGCACGGCGGGTGGATAGTTGTCGGCGTCGGGGGGCTCGAGGCGCGACAACACCGCAAAGCGTGCAGCCACTTCGAGCGCGTGGGGTGCGATGTGCTGGCCCATCAACGCGCGCGGAATCTGGCTGCTGTAGATCGACAGCTCGTCGCTGACGCGCAGCAAATACGGTGCAGTCACCAGCTCCATGCGGCCCTTGAACGACGGCCAATCGGGGTGCTGCTTGAACGCATCGAGGTGCAGTTCGTTGCTGCTGGCGAGCATGACCACGTCGAGAAACACGCTCGCGTGATCCAGCGACGCCTGCGCCTGCTCTGTGGCCACCAGCAGGTACTTCCACGCGTCGAGGGGGCGCTTGAGCAGATCGTTGAACTCGAGCACGCCGCGGTTGGCGTCGTTGAGCGCGCCCGCCGTCTCGTACAGCGCCACATGGTGCAGCGCCGTTGGCAGGCTCGCGAGCGAGCGATCGGCGGTGATCTGGCGCGAGTAGCCGTCGACGGCCATCTGCGGTTCCACGGCGACCACGCCCTGGCGATAGCGGCGCGACAAGTAGAAGCGCTCGACCTGCACGTGCCGCAGCACCTCGCGCACATCGCCCTGGTACGTCGCGAGCAGCGCATCGAAAATGCGCCGGTTCTTCAAGCTGAGTTCGCCCGCGCGCAGCACCTCGGGGATCGCCTGATCCCCGGGCAGCGACGACGACAACTGCTCAAGCAATGCTTCGCGCTGCCGACGCTCCAGCAGCAACAGCGGGTGATCTTTCAGCTCACACGGCAGGCGCGCCTCGATGGCACTGGCGTCGAGGTGGGCGTAGCTGCCGACGTGGGTGCTCTTGCTGCCCCCAAAGCCGAGGGTGCCGCGCTGCACGCTGCCCGTCGGAAACACCCAGTTGAAGCGGTACAGCGCCCCGTCGTCGGTCTGCGAGTACACCTCGGCCGCACGCGTGAGGGCCTGGATGATCGAGGTTTTCGCCGAGCCGTTGGGCCCGTGCAGCAACAGCAGCCGATCGATCCGACCGCTGCGAACAAAATTCTCAAGAATGCGAACAACCGCTGCCTGCACCCGCTCCTGACCAGCAACGCGACCGCGCCCCTCGTCGAAGTCCTGGTTGAACAAGCGCCAGCGACGGACATCGCCGGTGTTTTGACTCACGTCGTCGACGCCAAAGTGCTCGACCACGTCCATCAGGTAGCGGGCAGCGTTGCGCAAATGGCGGCGCGGATGGGCCACGACCTCGTCGAGGTACTCCTCAAACGACATCAGCGTTCGACGCTGCTGCCAGGTGTCACGCGCGCCAGTGGCGAGTTGGTCGACGATGCTGCGGGCGTCCAGCGACATACGCTGCCTCCAATGATGTCGTCGTCGTAGCACACAGCCGGCGTCGACGTGCGCGGCCCGCCCACCGCTGTCCCCGACGACACACCAACAGCACGCGCCAAAAAGAATGCGGGCGCCGAAGTGGCGCCCGCAAGCAAGAAGCCATCAGCTCGCGCTGAGGCAGCTCACTTCTTCTTCGGAGCCTTGGCAGCCTTGGCCTCGAGCTCGGTGATCGCGGTGTCGAGAGCGGTCTCGACCTCGGCAGCCTTGGCGGCGGCGGTGTTCTCGTCGATGCCAGCGGCACCGGCCTTCTTGATGTCAGCGAACTCGCCCGTGGGCTCGTAGGCAGCGAGAACCGGCTTCGGCGGCTCTGGCGGCTTGACTTCAACCGGCGGCAGCGGCGGCGGCAGCGGCGGCGGCGGTTCGGTGCAGGCGGAGATGGCCGACATGGCGGCAACGGCCAGGAGCAGGCGGGCAGTGGTGATCATGGTCTTGGTCCTTCATCCGTCGTCGACGACGACCGGAGATGTCAGAAAGAGAAACAGGGACAGCAAACGACGCCACTGAAGGCGTCGACTGCAGCGCTCAGCCGCCGATGGCGAGGGTGTGGCGCTTGTCTTCCTTGGCCTTGATGCTCTCGACCTTGGTCTTGAGCTCGGCGTTGTTCGAGAAGGTCGCAACCTGCTCGAGACGCTCGATGATGCCGAGGTGCTTCTGGTGGGTCTCTTCTTCGGCCTTCTTGGCCTCTTCAGTCGCGGCGGCGGCGTCAGCAGCCTTCGCGCCTGCTTTGGCGGCCTTCGCCTGATTCTCCTTGGCCTTGGCTTCAATCTCAGCCTTGACCTTTTCCTTGGCGGCTTCGATGGCAGCCTTCTTGGCTTCTTCCTTCTTGGCCTTGGCGGCTTCGAGGGCGGCCTTGTCGGCGAGCGAGGCGGTGGCCGGGACGAGGGCAACGGCGGCCGCAATGATCAGGTGCTTCATCTTCATAGGGGTTCTCCTTCGACGCACACGACGAATGGTCTCTGCACGGGCAAGAAACGCCGAGCGCAAGCTGTCACCAAGACCTTGACCCTGTCAACTGGCAGTGCAGTGCTGCGCTCTGGTTTCCATCCCGACGCGTGACAACGGATGGTCCTCGTCAACGGTGTGGGGATCTCGTCAAAAGCACACGGATGCCCGATCTGCACATGTGAGGTGATTCACGCTCTCATCGCTCGTGCGTGCCGAGGGTCAGTGCGAGCCCTCGCCGCGCGTCCGTTTGATCGACGCAGAGCTGTCCCCGCCCCTCAAGAGACGCTTCAGCTGTGCGGGCTTCGCGCCATCCACCGATCGACCGACCTGATCGCACACGCAAAATTGCGGGCTGACCCTTCCCGTGGCGCAGTGATCCTGCTACCGGCCGTCCAACATGACGCGCCACTCCCTCATGCCGCTTGTTCTCCTCGTCAGCTTCGCGGGCGGCGCCCATGCCAGCGATGCGATTTCCGGCGATCTGCCGCGCTTCGAGCTCGTGCCGTCGAGTCCGCTGTTGGCCCAGGCCGACGACGTTCTCGCCGACGAAGGCAAAGAAGCGCCCGCCGACGACGGCTCTTCGTTGCCCGACGCCGAAGTAAAGGCGGAAGGCACGGTGCTCGGCGACTCCGTCGGTGGCGCCACGGGCTTCGTCTTCAAACAGGGCATCTACACCCAGAGCGATCTGGGCGGCTTCTTCGTCCTGGGCGCTGGTGCTGGTTCGCCCACCGGCTTCACCATCGGCGAAGACTGCGGCTCACGCCGTCCGTGCAAAGCCGTGCCGACGTCGCAGCTGCAGCCGTACATCGGTCTGTCGGTGGGGTACGACATCCTGCAGTGGCTCGGTGTGCAGCTCAGCTTCGGCACCGGCTTCGTCGCCAACGCCGCCGTCTACGACCAGAGCGAAGAGAACCCGCGCGACTACGGCCTCACCACCATCAACGGTGCGGTCGTCGGCAGCTTCTACGTGCTTGAGCGCCTCGCCATCATGGGCAAGGTGTTTGGTGGTCTGGCGATCATGAGCCCCGAGCCCGCGCCGAACGAGCAGACCCTCGGCGGCAACGCTGGCCTCGGCATCGGTGTTCGCTACGCCACGCTGCTGCCCGACGTGTTTGTTGGCCTCGACGGTAACTTCTCGGCGGCGTTCATTCCGGCCAACAGCGGCAGCATGGTGATTGTGCCGGGCTTCTCGTTCGCGCCCGTCATCAAGTACGTGTTCTGAGCGCTCGCACAGAGCATCGTCGCTGATGATGAACCGCACCACGTACCGGGTCATCTACGGCGACACCGACCAGATGGGCGTCGTGTACTACGCGAACCATCTGGTCTTTTTTGAGCGCGGTCGTTGCGAGTTCATGCGCGAACGCGGCTTCGACTACGGCAGCTTCGAACGCGAGGGCTTCTTCGTCCCCGTCGTCGACGCTGCCGTTCGCTATCTGCAGCCGGCGCGCTTCGATGATCTGCTCACGATCGAAACCGCGATCGGCGAGACCACGCGCATCACGTTTGAGTTCGTCTACCGCATCACCAAGGTGGTCGACGGTGCCGACGTGGTGGTGGCCACCGGGTCGACGCGCCACGCCTGCATGGACCGCGCGGGCAAGCCTGTGCGTCTGCCACCGGCGTTGAAGCAGCTCATTGGCCTGACCAGCTGAATTGAAACCGCAAAGCCGGTTTTTCTCTTCGAGGTCGCCAAGGCGACTGCGGCAACACTATCCCGCCAGATCAATCGCGACTTCTGCACGGGTGCTGTCGACGACGTACGCGATCGCCGCGCCCACCATCGCCAGCGGCCGCACACCGCCGCTGCGGCGCGTCGG
Organism: Myxococcota bacterium; assembly: GCA_044349155.1. Classification (GTDB taxonomy): domain Bacteria; phylum Myxococcota; class UBA727; order UBA727; family VGSZ01; genus VGSZ01. The sequence continues at coordinate 12,010 of JBIKRQ010000043.1, read as the reverse complement.
TTCGACCGCTTGCGGTCGAATTCATATTGATATTCATGGGTTTGGCGGCACGCCAACTCCATGAATTGCCGCTCCATGTGGGCGCCTGCCGCGCTGCAGGTTGGCACTTGCACGTCGTCGCCGGGTGGCCGACGGTGCGTCGACGCCTTCAGAGATCGGCGGGGAGGTTTCCCCGCCGCCCCTCAAAAACCACCTCGCCTCGGCGACAAAACCGCAAAGCCGGTTTTCTCTTCGAGGCTCACATTGGAGCACCGCCATGACCGAGCCCGTTCGTCGCCCCACGCTGGATCGCAACCTGGCCCTCGAGGTCGTTCGCGTCACCGAAGCTGCCGCACTCGCCTGCGCACGCTTGATGGGTCGCGGCGATCGCAACGGTGCTGACGAGCTCGCCGTCGTTGCCATGCGTCGCGCCTTCGACGGCGTGCTCGTGCGTGGCACCGTCGTCATCGGTGAAGGTGAGCGCGACGAAGCGCCCATGCTCTTCATCGGCGAGCAGGTCGGTGGCGGCGGCGAAGACGATCCCGAAGTCGACATCGCCGTCGACCCGCTCGAGGGCACCAACCTCTGCGCGCTCGGCTTGCCAAACGCGATGGCCGTGGTCGCCATCGCCGACAAGGGCAACCTGCTGCACGCGCCCGACTGCTACATGGACAAGATCGCGGTTGGCCCCAGCGCCAAGGGTGTCATCGACCTCGACAAGAGCCCCGCGGAAAACCTCAAGGCCATCGCCGATGCCAAGGGCGTGTACGTCGAAGACCTCACCACGGTGATCCTCGATCGCGAACGCCACCACAAGCTCATCGCCGAAGTCCGCAAAGCCGGCGCACGCGTGAAGCTCATCTCTGACGGCGACGTCTCGGCGGCGATCTCGGCATGTCTTGAAGGCACGGGCATCGACGCCCTCTTCGGCAGCGGTGGCGCGCCCGAGGGCGTGTTGTCGGCGGCCGCCCTGCGCTGCCTCGGCGGCGATTTCCAGGGACGCCTCATCTACAAAAACGATGGCGAGCGCGAACGTGCACGCCAGATGGGCATCACCGACCTCGACAAGAAGTGGAACCTCAACGAGCTCGCCAAGGGTGACGTGATGTTCGCAGCCACCGGCGTGACGTCGGGCGACCTGATGAAGGGCGTGCGCTTCTTCAAGGGCGGTGCGCACACGCACTCGATCGTGATGCGCAGCAAGTCGGGCACCATCCGCACCATCGAAGGCGAGCACCACTTCGATCGCAAGCCGAACTACGGCTGGACCGACGCCGGCTGAGTCACCTGCGTGTGATGGAAGTCGCGGTGTGCGCCGCAGAAGCCCTGGGAGACCGGGGCTTTTTCTTTTGTTCTTTCGGGATGTTGCATGGTGCGGTGTCTCTGCGTGGCGCGCTTGCTCGCGCGTGCAACGAAGGCGCAGGCTGCCCTCCGCTGGAGGCAAAGCATGTCAACGCCCGTGGTGGTTTCGTCGGCGATTCAAGCGGTGAGCGTCTATCGACGCGGGGCAACGGTGGTGAGGCGCGCGGTGCTGGGCGCTGCTGAACTCGCTGGCGGTGTGCCGGCGGAGATCGAGCTCGTGGGGCTGCCGCTCAGCCTGATCGACGGCAGCGCGCAGGTGCAGGTTGTGGCCGTCGAGCCCTCGTCCGTCGAGGTCACGGCCACCGCCGTGCGCGTTGGCATCCATGTGCAGCCAGGGCTGCCGCCGCCGCCTGCGCCTGCACAGCAGGAGCTCGACGACGTCGAAGCCGACATCGCCAGCACCACCGAGTTGGTGGCGTTGATCGAGCACGAGCTGTCGTTGCTGACGTCGCTGCCCGTGCCCGAACGCCCCACCGCCGAAGAAGGCCGGCCGCCACCCCCCGCACCGTTGGCGATGCGTTTGGCGCTCGAGGCGTTTGCCGATGGCGCGGGTGATGCGCGTCGACGTCAACGACGCACCCTGCAGACGCGTTTGCGCGAGCTGCAACGGCAGCAGGCGGCGTTGCTGGAGCGCGTGCGCGCGTCGTCGACGGCGGCGGAGGTGAAGCGCTCGGAGCTGTCGAAGTCGTTGGTGGTGCCGCTGCGGGTGACGGGCACGCCAACGCAGATCGTCGTCGAGGTTCGCTACCACGTGCCCGGGGCGCGTTGGGTGCCGGCGTACCAGGTGAAGCTCGCGCGCGATGGTTCGTCGGCGACGATTCAGCAGCGTGCCCATGTGGTGCAGGCCAGCGGCGAAGACTGGCAGGGCGTGCGCTTGAAGCTGTCGACGGCAGAGCCCACGCGGCCGACGTCGCTGCCGAAGCTCGCGTCGATCCGCATTGGTCGTGCACAGGCCGCACCAAAAGCGCGCGGCTTTCGACCAGCACCCAAAGGTGGCGCGCAGTTGTTTGCCGATCTGGATCGCTCGCGCGAGCGCCTGCTGCAGTCCCTGCCCGCACCACGGCCGTGGCACATGCCGGGCGTGACGACGTCGATCCCGACGCCAATGCCGTTTCCCCCTGCGACCCTGGGTGCGTCGTTTGGTGCACGCGCCGAGCCTGAGCGCCGCAAGAAGCTCGCAAAGAAGGAACGCGCGCGCGAAGAAGCAGCAGCTGCGAGCTACGACAGCGACGACAGCGACGACATGGAACTCGAGATGCACGCGGATGAAGCGCCGCCGCCTCCAGCACCATCGATGTCGCGCTCGATGATGGCTGCTCCTGCGCCGCCTCCTTCACCCTCCCCGAAGGCCGCGCCGAAGCCGGCTGGTGCTGACGACGAGGACATGGCGTTTGGTCTGCTGATGCTGCCCACGGCCGAAGACAGTGGTCGTGGTCGCTTGGTGCGAGCGCAGACAAGTGCGCGCTACGCCGAGAGTGCCTCCCGTGCACGGCGACCTCTGCCGTTTGATGTGGCGATGATCGTTGTTGAGGCCACCGGAACAGCCGAAGCGGTCGCGCGGCTCGCGGTTCCTGCACAGTGTGTGGCGGTGGGCGAGTCGTCGTCGTTCGATCACGCCTACGAGGCCGATGGCGTCGTCGATGTCGCGGCGGATGGCGGTTGGCACTCGGTGCCGTTGGGCGATCGCGAAGCCACGGCGTCGATGCGCTACGTCGCTGTGCCGCGCGAAGAACTCGCCGTGTACCGCGTGGCGGCTCTGCACAACCCGCTGCGCGCGCCGATGCTCACGGGCCCGGCCGAGGTGTACGTGGGTGGCGAATACGTGCTGACGACGACGTTGCCTGACGTACCGGCCCACGGCGAGTTCACGCTGGGCCTTGGTGTTGAACAGGCGATCAAGATCGCGCGCAACGCCCGCTACAACGAAGTGCGCGACGGCAAAGGCGTGGTGTCGATGGTGGAGTTGGTGCACGACATCGACATCGACATCGTCAATCACCTGCAACGCCGCATCGACATCGAAGTCCGCGAGCGCGTGCCTGTGCCCGCACCGCAGGCCGAAGTGCAGGTCGAAGAACGCGATGTGCATCCGAAGTGGGAGGCGTGGGACCAGATGGAGCGCGGCGAGATCATTGAAGGTGGTCGACGCTGGCAGATCGTCGTCGACGCGGGGGCACAGCAGACGCTGAAGGCCCGCTACGTGCTGCGCTTGTTCAGCAACGCCGAAATCCAGGGCGGCAACCGCCGCGAAGCCTGAGCCCTCTTCTTCTGCCCTCTTCTGCGAGACCACCTATGACCACTGTTGGACGCATTGAACATCATCCCGCCGTCGACGAGACACGGCTCAGCATCGCCCTGCCCGTCAGCGCTGCGACCCTGCTTGAAGACCGCGCACAGGTGACCCGCAGCGGCACCATCGACGTCGTCGCGGGCAGAAATCGCCTGGTCGTGTGGGACGTCGCGCCTGTGCTGCAAGACGTGAGCTTGCGCGCCTCGACGACGACACCGGGCGTGCGCATCGACGACGCGCGTGTCCGCCGTGCTGTGCGCGTGCACCACCACGAGCTGCCCGAAGCGGCGCGTGTGCTCGAAGATCGCCTGGTTGAGCTGGGCGAGCAGCGGCAGGAGCAACACGACGAGCTGGCGCGGTTGGAGCAGCGCGCGAGTGTCATCGACGAGATGATGACGAAAGCGCTGGAGGAAGTGCCCGAAGACGCCGCCTGGTCGATCGGCGACAGCGAGACGTGGAAGAGCACGTTTGAGACGTTGTCGTCGACGTCGCGGCAGCTGCTGGCCGACCGTCAGCGCGTGGGCCGCGAACTGCAGCGCACCACCGAAGCGCTCGAGCATGTGGGCGCGCAGCGCGCGCTGTTCGATTCGCCGAGCCACCGCGTGTTGGCGTTGGTGGAACTCGACGTCGTCGCCGAACGCGCCGGCAGCGTCGAGCTGAGCGTTGAGTACACGGTGCCAAACGCGATGTGGCGCCCCACGCACGAGGCAGCCCTCAAAGGCGGGCAGCTGCGACTCACCTCGCGCGCAGCGGTCTGGCAAAACACGGGCGAAGACTGGAACAGCATCGCGTTGTCGTTCTCGACGGCGCGGTCGTCGTTGGGCCACGAGCCACCCATCCTCCACGACGACACGTTGTCGGTCGCGCGCAAGGAACAGCGCGTGGTGGTGGCAGCGCGCGAAGTGGCGGTGAGTTCCGCAGGTGCTGGGCGCGGTGGGGGCGGCGGCGGTGCGGCGCGCGGGATCGAGTTGCCCGGTGTCGACGACGGCGGCGACATCCAGCACTTGAAGGCCGCACACCCGGTGACGGTGCCTTCGGATGGTCGGCCGTGCATCGTGACGATTTCGTCGTCGACGTCGCCTGCCGAAACGAGCCTGGTGGTGATGGCCGAAGTGGAGCCGCAGGCGGTGTTGAAGGCCGCGGCAACGCACACGGGCAAGCAGCCGTTGCTGGCGGGCCCCGTCGACCTGCTGCGTGACAGTGGACCTGCGGGCTCGACGCGTACGCTGTTCATCGCGCCGGGTGAGCGCTGTGAGTTGGGCTTTGGCCCCGACGACGATGTGCGCGTGCAGCGCCGGAGCTGGAACAGCGAGAAGGTGGACGAGGTGGATCAGTGGCGTCGACGCACCGTCGTCGTCGACCTGGCGCTGTCGAACCTCGGTGGCGACGCGAAGCAGATCGAGATCGTTGAACGCGTGCCCGTCAGCGAAATCGAGCACGTGAAGGTCAGCGTTGATGGCGATCGCACCACCGCGGGATTCCGCATCGACGTCGACGGCTTTGTTCGCTGGGCGATCGAACTGCCCGCCAACGACGTGAAGCGCATCATGCTCGTGTCGGTGATTGCCTACGCGCCGGGCGTGTCTGCGGCCTGACCTGCGACGGCAACGTGCGAGACAACGCCGGCGAGTTTCGTCGGCGTTGTCGTTTCGCGGGTTGCCCCCTGCGCCGTTTTCATCGACGACCAGCGCGTGCATCCCGCTGGCCTGATCGTCTTTCTCGTCACGTACGTGCTCATCTCGGCGCGTCGTCTGCCGTGGCTGGGCTTCGATCGCCCGGCGAGTGCGCTGCTCGGTGCGGTCGCGTGCGTGGCCCTCGGCGTGCTCACGCCGCAAGCAGCCCTCGACGCCATCGACGGCAACACCCTCCTGCTGTTGTTTGGGATGATGGGGCTTGGTGCCGTGCTCGCCGACGATGGCTTCTTCGTCGCGTGTGCGGACCGCGCTGTCGACGTCGCCAAAAGCCCGGCACGCCTGTTGGGCCTGGTGGTGTGGGGCAGCGGCCTGTTGAGCGCGCTCGTGACCAACGATGCCGTGTGCGTGTTGGCCGCACCGCTCGTCGTCACGCTCATTCAACGCCACCGCTTGCCCGCGACACCACTGCTGCTGGCGCTCGCCACGGGAGCCAACACTGGCAGCGTCGCAACACTCGTGGGCAATCCGCAGAACATGTTGTGCGCCACGCTGGGCGGGCTCGACTACCGAAGCCACCTCGTCGTCGTCGGGCCCATCGCCGTGGCCGCCCTCGCCATCAACCACGCGCTGTTGTGGTGGCGCTTTCGCGAGGTGCTGCGCGCGGCCTCGTTCGTTGTCGAGCACCGTGAGCCCACCACATTTCGCGCGTCGCGCGCGTCGGTCGCAGTGGTGGCCCTCACCGTCGGCGCTGCCACGCTTGGCGCGCCGCTGCCGTGGTGTGCCGTGGGCGGCCTGGTGCTCGTGAACCTCATCAAGCGCACCGACACGAGCCGCGTGTGGACGGCTGTTGATTGGTCGGTGCTCGTGTTCTTTGCGGGCTTGTTTGTCGTCGTCGCGGGCTTTGTGCACAGCGGCGGACCGGCGTGGCTCTTTGCCCGGGTGCCGCTGTGGACCGACGGCGGCTGGTGGCGCTTGAGCGGGTTGTTTCTGCTGGGCAGCAACCTCGTGTCGAACGTGCCGTTCATCCTCGTCATCGCCGATCAGATGGCGACGTTGCCGAACGCGCGGCTGGGCTGGGAGCTGCTCGCGGTGGTGTCGACGTTCGCGGGCAACCTCACGCTGCTCGGGTCGGTGGCCAACATCATCGTCGCCGAGGCGGGGCGCGACGTGGGCGGCCTGTCGTTTGGCGAGCACCTGAAAGTGGGCCTGCCCCTCGCCCTCATCAGCAGCGTGGTGGGCACCGCGTGGCTGCTCGCGGTGCTGTAACGAAGCTGGAGCGAAACAGGGCGGCCACGGACCGCCCTGCTCTCTTCGTGTCGTGTTGAGTCGTCGCTGTCGTCGTCGTCAGTCGGTGATCAAGCGCGCGCCGCGGTGGCGCGTGAGGTAGTGGTTCGCCCACTGCAACAAGACCAACGCGCGGTTCTCGAAGCCGACGAGGAACGCGATGTGGATGAACAACCACGCGCACCAGGCGAAGAAGCCGCCGAAGCTGACGTTCAAGCCAAAGCCCACGCGCGCGACGGCTTCGTTTCGGCCGATCACGGCCATCGTGCCTTTGTCGACGTAGTGAAACAGCGGCCCACTGCCCGCAGGGGCCTCGGGGTGATCGATGCGGTGCTTGAGCACGTCGACGGCGTGCTTGCCCATCTGCATCGCCACCGGCGCCACCCCTGGCAGCGGCGCTTTGTCGGGCGTGTGCGCGTAGTTGGCGAGGTCGCCCAACACGAGGATTTCGGCGTGGCCGGCGACGGAGAAGTCGCGCTCGACGATCACGCGTCCTGCTCGGTCCTGCTTCGCCCCCGCCTTGTCGGCGAGCACTTTGGCCAACGGCGAGGCCTTCACGCCTGCGGCCCACAACACGGTCTTTGCGGGCAGCCGTTCCTTGCCGGTCGGTCCTTCGACGTCGACACCGCCTGCGTCGATGTTCGTGACGCGGGTGTTGGTGAGCACGGCCACGCCGATGTCGTGCAGCGCCTCGATCGCGTGGGCCGACATGCGCTCGACGTACATGTTCAAGATGCGCGGCAAGCACTCGACGAGAATGATGCGGGCGTCTTTCGAATCGATGGAGCGAAACTCGCCCTTCATCGTGTGCGCCGCGAGCTCGCCGAGTGCCCCCGCCAACTCCACGCCGGTGGGCCCGCCACCGACGACGATGAAGCGCAACCACGCATCGCGTTCAGCGGGATCGGTGGCGAGTTCGGCCTGCTCAAACGCGTGCAGCACGCGCGCGCGAATGCTGGTCGCGTCTTCGATGGTTTTGAGGCCGGGCGCGAATTGCTCCCAGTGATCGTTGCCGAAGTAGCTGTGGCTGGCCCCCGTAGCGAGCACGAGGGTGTCGTAGGGGAGTGCGGGTTGGTCTTTGAGGATCACCTCTTTGCCGTCGACGTTGATGTCGACAACGTCGCCGACCATCGCGCGCACGTTCTTGATGTCTTTGACCACCGTGCGCAGCGGGGCCGTGATGTCGCCCGGCGACAAACCACCCGTGGCGACCTGGTACAGCAGCGGCTGAAACAGATGGAAGTTGCGACGGTCGACGAGGGTGACGTCGCACTCGAGGTCTTTGAGGCCAAGACAGAAGTCGACGCCAGCAAAGCCGCCGCCCACCACCACCACGCGATGTCGCTGAGCACCAATCGAGAGATCCATTGCACGCACTCCTTCGCACCGCCCACCTCGAGCGGTACGGCGCTGGCGTAGCATCGCCGCCGCCCCGGCGCGCGCCATCCGGCGTTTCACGCGCATTTTCGGACACTTGTGCATGAGCACCGCAGCGCTCGAACCCACCGTGACAGGTGGGATTGTTGCCACTATCGCCACAGCATGCGCCTGCGTTTGCCTGCCCTGCTCCTTGCCGTCGTCTGCTCTGGTTGCACCTGCCAGCGTGCCGAGAACATCGAAGCGAAGGAGCGGCTCACCAAGCCGCAGCCGAAGGAAACGTCGAGCGCGCTGGCCACCGAAGCGATCAACGTCGACGACCTCACCACGCCGGCCACCATGAAGCGCGTGTGCCACATGGACGGCGGCGAGCTCGCCACGCGCCTGGGCAGCTTCATCTACAAGGGCACCGGCGAGCTGTCGTTCGGCCGTGACGGCGACCCAAACCCCGTGCTGCGCTCCGCCGAAGGCACCACGGTCACGCAAACGAGCCGCGGCGATTTCTCCGTCGGCGTGGTGACCGGTGATGGCACTGAGCAGAAGCTCGCGTACGTCAACGAGGTCTTCTACCTGAAGAACAACAACGGCCAGTGGCGCGTGAGCCGCGATCCGTCAGGCGAGCGCAACGAGTACCGCAGCGATGGCATGGCCATCTGGGCTTCGTTTTACGACCTCGTCGCCCACGCCCTCGTCGTCGAGCGCACAGGTGCCACCAGCCACGACGGCCGCGGTGCTGTTGGCTACTCGCTCAAGCTGCCCGACGAGACGGCGAAGGCCATTGCCGAAGGCGCTACCGTCACCGACGCAGCACCGCCCGCAACGCTGGTCCCCGGCGTCGACGGCGGCCCCGACACCACCATCGATGCGCCTGAAGACGAGAAGCTGCGCCGTGAGCGCATCGCCTCGCGTGTGTCGCAGTGGGCCAAGCGCGCGCACCCCGCCGGTGGCAGCGGTCGCCTGCTCGTCGACGAGAAAACCGGCGTGCCGTTGCTCATCGAGTTCAGCGGCGAACTCGTGGTGGGCGATGGCAAGCAGCCCGCGCGCCTGAAGGTGAAGATGAACTCGTCGATCACCGAGATCGGCAAAGACCACCTCGTCGAAGCCCCTGCCGAAGCCATCGCCGAAGTGGTGCGCAAGAAGGTGGTGGCCACCCCACGTGAGCCGTTTGAAGCCGCCGGTGTTGTCGCGCCGCTGCCCAAAGATGCCGGCCCAGAGAGCACTGGCCCGGGCAGCAGTGCTGGCCCGGGCAGCAAGCCGAAGGCCACCGGCGAATTGCCCGACGCCGAAGACGACTGAGCGCTTGCGTCAGAGCGTGTAGTCGAGCGTGTAGTGGTGCACGCCGTCGACGATCTGGATGCCCATCGAGCCCGCGATGCCCGCAAGCTCGCCAGTCCCCGAGTCGGCAACGATGCTGATGGTGAGCGACTGCGCGCCGCGGTTCATCAGCCCCGTGTGCAGCACGACGAAGCTGCCGGCTTTGCCCTCCACTGTGCCCGTGATCCGCTCGACAGCGACGTAGCCCGCTGAGTTCGGGATCGCCGTGCGCGCCGACGTCATCTGCACCACACTGGTGGCGGTGAGCGGTCCTGCAAACACCTTGTCGAAGCGCACGCGTCCGATGGTGATGCCGTCGGCGACGTCGGCGCCGGGTTCAGGAGTCATCGTGATCGAGAAGGTTCCGGTGATGTTCATGGGATGGTCGTACGTCGCTGCGCGCAGCGGGTCTTGAACAAATGCGACAACCGCCGCCGGCCCCTGCCTCACCACCGCGCGGTGTTTTGCACGCCGTCAACGAGCCCGTCGACGTCGAGCACGAACGCCTGCTGCCGCCGCCCGACCTCGCCCCGTGGGTCGCCCACTTCTGGAGCGTGCGCTGGACGTTGCAGCAGCCCCTCGAGGTGAAAACCCTGCCCCACCCCGTCGTGCACCTCACCGTTGAGCGCGACGCCGACGGCGAACGCGTCGTCGTCGGTGGGCCGCACCACCGCCCCTTTGTGCTCACGCTGGTGGGCGAAGGCCGCGTGGTTGGCATCAAGTTTCGCCCGGCGATGTTTCATGCGCTGTGCGCTGATGTCTCTCGACTCGCGAACCACAGCGACCTCGACGACAACGCCTTCGGCCTCTCCGCGCAAGCACTCGCCGCAGCGACCACCGGCACGCTTGCGGCATCGATCGAGCCGCTGTCACTCCTGCTGCGCGAGCATCTTCGTGTTCCCGCGGCCGACGACGTCATCGTGCGCGACCTTGTCGAAGCCGCCGAGCACGACCGCACCCTGTGCCGTGTCGACGACCTCGTGGGTCGCAGTGGTCTGCCGCTGCGCACGCTGCAGCGTCGGTTTGTGCGGGCGGTGGGTGTGACGCCCAAGTGGGTGCTGCTGCGCTACCGCCTGCACGAAGCGGCCGAGCGCTTGAAGGCCGCACCGTCGACGTCGTTGGCAACCCTCGCGGCGGACCTTGGCTACGCCGATCAGGCCCACTTCGCCCGCGACTTTCGCGCCACCATCGGCGTGCCACCGCACGTCTTCGCTTCGTCGTTCGCGAGCGGTGCGCTGTAGCCGAGTTGGCTCCACACCATCGGCGTCGCCTGCGTTGCCTTTGCAGCGCCAACCCCACCGGCCTTCGAGCAGGGTCGTGAAACGCGCTCCAGTGCCTGTGGAACCGCCGATCGTGCGCGCCCCGCGCTCGAGGGACGAGGCCTGTGCAGTGAACGCGCGCTACCCATCCTGCGTTGCGGCGATGGCAGCCTTGATGTCACTCAAGGCAAAGCGGCGGGTTGCGTCCAGGAGCTCGTCGTTTTGCCCGTAGGTGCGTGGTGAGCGATGGACCCAACGCAGGGCTTCCAGGTGCGGCAGGACTTTGACCTGCTGGGGCTGAAGCTCCAGCAGTGCCGCACGAACCTGACGCGCGAAAATTGGATTCATGCTGGGGAACAAATGGTGTTCTTGATGGTAGCTAAACCAACCATGCATGTAATCAAAGACTGAAAAGGTCTTGACACTTGCGGTATTGTGAAGGGGGTCGTTGACTCGCCCGAGCGGCTCGAGCCAGTGCTGGGTAGCAATGTATGAAATCAGGGTCGCGTTTGCGACCAGCTGCGGCACGAGCAACAAGAAGAAGGCGTTGGCAGCACCCAGCCAAACGCCCAGCGCCACCTGCGCGGCCACCAGGAGCAGGCACACCGCACGCATGCGCCAAATCTCTCGGCGGGCAACGCCGAGCTTCGGCGCCAGGTGCCACAGAACAAGCATCGCTTGCGCCGTGAAGGCGACGAACGCCGACAAAGGCATGAGCAGGTTGCGGCCTCCCGGCAGTGCCCCGGCGAACGCGGCGAACACACGGTCCTCGCGGAACTGGTCGTAGAAGCCGATGCAGTCGGGGTCGTCGCCGGCGATGTTGGTGTGCCCATGGTGGGGTTGCACGTGCCACACCCGCCAAAACGACGCCGAGATCCCATAGGGCGCGTAGACAATCCCTCCGACGAGGTCTTGCCAGAAACGCGAGCGGAACACCGCCCCATGGAGAACCTCGTGACCAATGAGGCTCGACCCGGTGATCCCCTGGCCGATCAACAGTCCGGCGAGCAACTTCAGAGGCCACGCCGGGTCAAAGACCACGACGCAGGCGCCGAGCGCGAGGTACGACGCAACGATGACAAGGGCCAGGACGCCTCGCCATGGCTGCTGCTCGAACACGTTGCGAGGCAGCGATGTGCGGAGCTTCGCTTTGACCTCTTTGAGGCTCAATTGATCGGCGGGCAAAGCGGGTTTCTCTTCGAGGCTCAATTGATCGGCGGGGACGTTTCCCCGCCCGCCCCTCAAGAGACTCGCCTCGGCGACAAACCCCAAAGCGGGTTTCTCTTCGAGGCTCAAGTCGGCTGGCGTGGTTTTCATATGGCCCTCGCGTTCAGGTCGCGGGCAACACAGCTCTCGCCCACCAGAAGAATCTGTCCTTCGACACCCGTGTTGATTCTCAGGACGTAGGGACCCCCTGAGGCGGGAATTCTCACGAGCTTTCCCCCCTCGGTTTCTCACCACCATTCCCCCTTCGCGACCATCGCCTTGGCACTTGCCGGAGGCGACATGGC
>JBIKRQ010000319.1:0-7378 GCA_044349155.1 Myxococcota bacterium | reverse complement strand
CGTCAGTCGCCGCCAGGGGCCGCAGCGAGGCCGGTGACCTGCAGCGGCGCGCCTTCGCCGGAGGACTCGGGCTCGTCGGTCATCACGTGGAAGGTGCGGCAGAGGCGCTTGAAGTTGGAGCGGTCCATGCCCGCAGCCTCGGCAGCACGGCTGATGTTGCCGCCGCTCTCCTTGAGCCGCAGCGTGAGATAGCGACGCTCAAACGCTTCGACGGTGCGCCGCTTGGCCTCGGTGTAGGGCAGGCGGTCGACGAGGGACTCCACGTTCACTGGCGCAATCGGAGCGCGAATGTCGGGTGGCAGGTGCGCTTCTTCGAGGCGTTCACCACGGCACAACACCAACGCGCGCACGATCACGTTTTCGAGTTCGCGGATGTTGCCTGGCCAGTGCCACGCGCACAGCCGGTCGAGGGCAGCGTCGCTGAGACCCTCGACGGAGCGACCGATGCGCGCCGCGTGCTTCTTCACCATGTGGCGTGCGAGCAGCGGCACGTCGCTGATGCGCTCGCGCAGCGGGGGCAGGTGAATGCTGATGACGTTGAGCCGGTAGTACAGGTCCTCGCGAAACGTGTGCGACTTCACAGCTTCGACGAGGTTGACGTTGGTGGCGGCAATGACGCGCACGTCGACCTTGATCGTTTCGTTGGCGCCGACGCGTTTGATCTCGCCCTCTTGCAGCGCGCGCAGCAGGCGCACCTGTGTGCCGGCGGCCATGTCGCCGACCTCGTCGAGAAACAGTGTTGCGTCGTGTGCGGCCTCGAACATGCCGCGGCGGTTCGCCATCGCGCCGGTGAACGCACCCTTTTGGTGACCAAACAATTCTGAGTCGAGCACACTCTCGGCGAAGGCCGAGCAGTTCACGGCGACGAACGGTTTGCTGCTGCGTCGACTGAGCCGGTGCAGTGCGCGTGCGACCAGCTCCTTGCCAGTACCGCTCTCGCCGGTGACGAGGACCGTGGCGGGCGTTTCGGCGGCAGCGGCGATGGTCTCGAAGACCTCTTGCATCCGCGGGCTCGTGCCGAGGATGTCGGTCATGCCGTCACGACGTGACAGCAAGCGCTCGAGTTCCTGGTTGCGATGAATCAGCGCGCTGCGCTCGATGGCGTGGCTGACGACGGCGACAAGCTTGTCGAGGCTCTCGAACGGCTTGGCGAGGTAGTCGTAGGCCCCGTTGCGCATGGCTTGCACGGCGTCACCGATCGACGTCACGCCCGTCATGATGATCACTTCGAGGTCGGGCCGCACCTGCTTTGCACGCCGCAGAAAGTCGAGCCCCGACGTGCCTGGCAGGTTCACATCGACGAGTGCGGCTTGCACGGGCAAGGTCTCGAGCTGCGCGAGTGCTGACTCGGCATCGTGAAACGTGTGCGCCGCAATGTTGTGGCTCTTCATCACGCGCGCGACGGCGCTGACGACGAGCGGCTCGTCGTCGATGATCATGATGCTGCGGGGTACAGAACTCAAAGGCAACCTCGCTCGTGGAGGAGCAGCGGAAGCACTTGTGGCTCGATCATCATCCCCATCAGGCACCCCGCGTTGAATGTCACCGTAGGGCCGCGAGCGGGTGCAAGGGAACTTTGCGTACGAGGTGTTCCATTCGAGCACGAACTGAAGCGGTCACATCGTTGTGCAGCGCTCACGCTGTGGCGGTCAGCGTCTTGACCTCGGCGGCAAAACGAAGAAGCGGCGCTCGTCGCGCCGCTCTTGGGGGTGTCGCCGAGGCGACGCTACTGAGGGGTCACTGCGAGTACTGCACGAGCGTACCGACCGAGACCGGCACACCAATGCGGAGCTCGAGCTTCAGCTGCACAGCGCCACCCGGACGGCGCAGGGTCGCGGCAACATCACCAGGCAGCAGGCCCACCACGTCTTCGCTGGGCTTGAACTCAACCCACGGCTGTTCGCCGCGCAACACGTCGGCGAGCCCAACGACAGCGCCCTGTGCGAACGACACATCCGCTTCGCCGTCGACGCCCGCTGCTTTGCCTGCGCACTGCGCAGCGAGCAGCGCCGACGCCCGGTCGCTCGCCGACACCGTGCCGTCCTCAGCGGTCGTCAAGCCGTTGCCGATCGTCACGTCGATCGCCGGCACGTTGACGCTCAGGCTGTTGCTCTCAAACACGATGCGCGCTTGTTGAATCTCAAGCCCGCCGAGCTGGTCGTCGGAGAGTGCGTCGAGCGCTGAAGCGTCAAACGTGATCGGCAGCAGCGTTGGACGCATCCAGAGTTCGTCGTCGAGTGCGGCTTCGACCTCGGCGGTGGCGCGCTCCTGCACGCTTGCGAACCACTCGGGCACGTTGACGAATTTGCTCGGCGATGTTTCGAGCATCACCGGAAGCAACTCGGGCAGCGTGGGCGGCGACGCAACCTTGCCGTCGGTGGCGTCGAGATCGGTGAGAATGCCGCAGTCGATGTCGCCAACGTTGGCGCACACTATCTGCTCGAGTGCCGTGCGCTGTGCATCGAGGTCGAGCGTGAACCCGGGCAGGTCGAGCGACACAGGGATCGTTGCGTCGGCGCAGCCGATGGTGCTCGTGGTGACGGCGCCGACCATCATCAACGAGAGCGTGTGAAGCGAGCGAGTGATGCGTGTGGCGTGCATGATCAGGCGATCGGCCTGATCTGCATTTGCTTAAGGTGTTTCTCGACGAGAAAGTGACCCCTTGTCGAGGTCGTTGCATGTGGTCACAACAGCGACGTGTACTTCAATCTCCCTCTTTCTCCGACGGTGACGCATGTCTGAGCAGACGACGATCGCGCACGTGTGCACCATCGACATGTCGCTGCGCTACCTGCTGCTCAACCAACTGCGCTTCTTGAATGCGCGCGGCTATCGCGTGCTGGGCGTGAGCAACGCTGGCCCCGACGTTGGCGTCGTCGAAGCGGCAGGAATCCGACATGTGCCCGTTGCGATGACACGTCGGTTTTCTCCCACGGCAGACCTCGCAGCACTGCTCGATCTCACGCGCGTTTTCCAGCGCGAGCGCGTGGATGTGGTGCACACACACAACCCGAAGCCAGGGTTGTTGGGGCAGCTCGCGGCGCGCCTCGCGGGCGTTCCTGTCGTCGTCAACACGCTGCACGGCTTCTACTTTCACGACCACATGCCGCCACTGCCGCGGCGCTTCTACATCCTGATGGAGCAGCTCGCGGCCGCACAGAGCGACCACATCCTCAGCCAAAATCCCGAAGACATTCTCACCGCGGTGAACGAACACATCGCGCCACCCGAGCGCATCGAAGCGTTGGGCAACGGCATCGATCTGCAGCGCTTCCGCCCCGACGCTGTCGACGTCGAAACGGTGCGCGCCACGCGTGCGTCGTTCGGCTTCGGCGAAGGCGATGTGGTCATCGGTTTTGTCGGCAGGCTTGTGCAAGAGAAGGGCTTGCTTGAGTTGTTCGCGGCGGTTCGCGCACTGCGCGCACAGCAGCCACGTGTCCGCTTGTTGGTCATTGGTCCGCCCGATCCCGAGAAGTCCGACGGTGTCGATCGTCAGGCCGCTGTCGACGCTGGCATCGACGACATCACCGTGTTCGCTGGGCTGCGTCAGGACTTGCCCGAGCTGTACGCCGCGATGGATGTGTTCGCGCTGCCGAGTCATCGCGAAGGATTTCCGCGCTCGCCGATGGAGGCCGCGGCAATGGCGCGCCCCGTGGTCGCCACCGATATTCGCGGCTGTCGCGAGACCGTGGTCGACGGAGAAACGGGCTGCCTCGTCACCGTCCGCAACGCTGAAGACCTGGCGCGCGGGCTGTTGCGCTACGTCGCCAATCCGCTTCTGCGCCTCGAACATGGCCGGGCGGGCCGAACCCTGGCCGAGGCCCGTTTCGACGAGCAGCTTGTGTTTGAGCGCGTCGCCGCCACCTACGAACGACTGCTGGCGCGTCGCCGCTGAGGTCGTTGGTTTGACGATCGTCAAGGCAGCGACGGTCTGGCTCCCAAAAACAAACGCGCCGCTGAGAACCAGCGGCGCGTTTGCGCTTCCCCCTTTTGCAGGCTCGTTCAGCCCTTGCTGACGACGATGCGATCGCTCTCAAAGCGAACCTTCACAACGCCACCCTTGCCCACACCGATCGGCGTGAGGGGCAGGCGGAGGAAGGCGCCGCCGTCGGCGATCTGCTGGGCCTTGTAGCGGCGCTCTTCGCCGACGAGCGGCATCGCGCGACCACGGCCGGAGCCACCGAACTTGTCGTTCACGAAGGCCTCGAGCGGCTCAACGTTGCGTCCCTGACCCTTCATCTCTTTGAGTGCACGCTTGACGACCGCGCTCGCGCTCTTGTGACCGGTGAGCAGCTTTTCAACGCCAGCAATGCCATCGAGCAGGTAGGCGATCTGCACATCTTTGAAGGAAACGATCGAGCGTGGCGATTCGGACTTGGTGGCCATGAGAACCTCACAGGTTAGGGGTAGAACCGAGTCGATTCTGTATGGTCTCGTCCCCGACCTGCAAAGCAGTTTTTCGGTGGTCACCATGATCCTGGTCAAGCACGGTGAGTCGTCCCGTTGCGGTAACTGCTTGCTTTTGCGGCGGAAGTTGGCCTTCGTGGACCTTGGGCCTGACCGTTCGGCCAGTGCGCTTTTGTCAGGCGTCCAGTGCTGCAGTGAGGTCGGCGACCAGATCTCCGATGTCTTCGATCCCGACCGACACGCGAATCAACCCATCATCGATTCCGATCGCTCGGCGCTGTTCGGCAGGCACCGAGGCGTGGGTCATGATCGCCGGGTGTTCGATCAAGCTCTCGACGCCACCAAGACTCTCTGCGAGGGCAAACAGCTTTGTCGCCTTGAGCAGGCGGCTGGCCTTGTCGAGGCCACCCTTCACGACGAAGCTGATCATGCCGCCTGGGCCCTTCATCTGGCGTTTCATCAGCGTGTGTTGCGGGTGCGTTTCAAGACCCGGGTAGTAGACCTTCTCGACCTGCGGATGCTTGTTGAGCAGGTCGGCAACCACGATCGCGTTTTCAACATGACGCTGCATGCGCACGTGCAGCGTTTTCGTTGACCGCAGCACCAGGAACGAATCCATCGGCGACGGCACGCCACCCGTCGCGTTTTGCACGAAGGCCAGGCGCTTGTGCCAGTCGTCGTCGTTGGTGAGCACAGCACCACCCAGCACGTCGCTGTGGCCGCCCAGGTACTTCGTCGTCGAGTGCACCACCATCGTCGCGCCCAGCGCGAGCGGCTGCTGCAGGTAGGGCGTAGCAAACGTGTTGTCGACGACGACGGCGACGCCCTTGTCTTTGCCAATGGCAGCAATCGCGGCGATGTCGGCGAGCTTCAGCATCGGGTTCGTCGGTGTTTCGACCCACACGAGTTTTGTCTTGTCGGTGACAGCAGTGCGCACGTTGTCGGCGACGGTCATGTCGACGTAGGTGAACGTCAAACCAAAGCGGCGAAACACTTTGTCGAACAAGCGAAACGTGCCGCCGTAGACGTCGTCGGAGCACACGACGTGGTCGCCTGCCGACAAACACATTGCGATCGCGGTTTCTGCAGCGCAGCCCGACGAGAACGCGAGCCCGTGGGCTGCGCCCTCGAGTGCGGCGAGGTTGTCTTGCAGGGCGTTGCGTGTCGGATTGTTGGCGCGCCCGTAGACGTAGCCGCTGTGTTCGCCAGGCCCTGTCTGCACGTAGGTCGACGTCTGAAAGATCGGCGTCATGATGGCGCCCGTCGTCGGCTCAGGGCTTTGACCGGCGTGAATGCAGCGGGTGGCGAAGGCGGCGTCGGGCGACAGTTTCATGACGACGAAGCTCCTGAGCGGATGACCAACGCACCAACGGCGGGCTGGTGTCACGGGGGTGGGGCAGGGCTTCCGTCGTCGTCGTGGACATGTCAACACGACGCCCGTTCGCATCTGTCTCCGTCGTGAAAGGACCCGCCATGTCGCTGTCGACGACCTCGCTTGCTGGCTACACCGCTCTCATCACCGGCGCGTCGCGCGGCATTGGGCGCAGCATCGCGCTTCGCCTCGCCAAAGCCGGCGCCAACGTGGTGCTCGCTGCCAAAACGAGCGACCCACATCCAAAGCTCGCGGGCACCATCCACAGCGTCGCTGCCGAGGTCGAAGCCGCGGGTGGCAAGGCTCTCGCCGTGCAGTGTGACGTGCGCTTCGAAGAGAGCGTGCAGGCGGCGATCGATGCGGGCGTGAAGGCCTTTGGTGGCATCGACTTCGTCGTCAACAACGCCGGAGCCATCCACGTCGCGCCCATCTCGATGGTGCCCGTGAAGAAGCTCGACCTGATGATGGGCATCAACAACCGCGCCGTCGCTGTCGTCACGCATCTGGCGCTGCCGCACCTGCAGGCAAGTGCGCGCGCGGGGCGTCATCCACATGTGTTGAACCTGTCGCCGCCGATTCGCCTCGAGCCGAAGTGGCTGGGTGGGGCGTCGGCGTACACGATGACCAAGTACGGCATGACGCTGCTCACGCTGGGCTTCGCCGAGGAACTGCGCGACGACAACATCGCCGTGAACTCGCTGTGGCCGCGCACCGTGATCAAGACCGCCGCTGTCGACATGCTGTTGGGTGCTGACGAGAGCACCGCCCATGGCCGCACGCCCGAGATCATGGCCGACGCCGCGTTTGAGATCCTGTCGACGCCGTCGTTGCAGTGCACCGGGCGGACGGTGCTCGACGAAGAAGTGCTGCGCGAACGCGGTGTCACCGACTTCGCGGGCTACGCGGCGGTTGCTGGCAACACCGACATCTGGGCCGACTTTTACGTCGACGGCTACCGCGAAGGGCCCATCCCGCCGTGGTCCGACAGCAGCGTGAAGGGCTGAGGCACCGCCATGGCAAAGACCGCACTCGAGGCGCTGGGCACCAGCATCTTCAGCGAGATGACCGCACTGGCGCTGAAGCACGGGGCCGTGAACCTGTCGCAGGGCTTTCCCGACTTCGACGGCCCGCCCGTCATTGTCGACGACGCGATGGCGGCGTTTCGAGCCGGCCACAACCAATACGGCCGCTCGATGGGCGTGTTGCCCCTCGTGAACGCGGTCGCGCGGCACCAGCAGCGTCGCTACGGCATCGAGCTCGATCCGCTCACGCAGGTGGTGTGCACCGCGGGGGCGACCGAGGCGTTGGCCGCGACGATGATCGGCCTGCTCGACCCTGGTGACGAGGTGCTGTTGCTCGAGCCGTTTTACGACGGCTACCCCGCGGTCATCGCCATGTGTCAGGCCGTGCCAAAGGTGGCCACACTGCGGTGGCCCGACTTCCGCCTACCGATCGATGAGCTGCGCGCGCTCATCACGCCACGCACGAAAATGGTGGTGCTCACCACGCCGCACAATCCCACAGGGCGTGTGTTCTCCGTCGAGGAACTCGATGCGCTGGCCGCGTTGTGCGTGCACCACAACCTGATCGCGGTGTGCG
>JBIKRQ010000318.1:0-7380 GCA_044349155.1 Myxococcota bacterium | reverse complement strand
GGACTTGTGTTGCGACACGCGGCCATCAACCCCAAAGCGGTTTGACGGCCGCGAGCCGCTCAGTGAAACCCAAGTCCGGCAACCGGCACTAACGTAATCCGTGGTCCTAAAAACCGAAGCAGGTCAGAGGTCCGTCGTCGACGGCGCGCAGGCCGCAGGTGTCGGGCTTGAGCACGGCCACCCACGTGAATTCGGTGATGGCCTCGTTCAACAGCTTCTTGTCGGCCGACACGAACGGTGCGGCATCGAGCAACACCTTCTTCGCCACGCGCTTGTCGAGCCGGGCGTCGGCCGACAGCCCCAGCGCCTCGATGAAGTCGTTCGCCGTGCCCATGCTCAGCCCGCCGTCGCTGGCAACACCGCGAGAAACGCCACGACCTCGAAGTCGTTGCTGCCGGCGAACTCGCCCTTCTTCGCGTGGGTGCCACCGGCAGAAAACAGACTGGCCACCGCGCGCTCCTCTTTCTTGCCCGTCACCGCCGACACCGCCGCCGACAACTGCCGCTGATACACGCTCATGTCATCACCCGCGCGGGTGAGCTGGTCGAAGCGCACCGCCGCACCCGCATCGGGCTCGGCCTTCTCGATGCACAAGCGCTTCAAGCGATCCAACACCTGCTTCGCCTGCGTGTACGGCAACAATGCTGCACCATCGACGCCGACGTGCACCACAAAGTGCGGGCTCAGCGGATAGCCCGGCTCGGCCACCGTCATCGCGTCGGCACCACAAGCGCGCAAACAGAAGATGGTGCCGGCAGGAATGTTCAGCTCGGCGGTGGTCACGCTGAAGGTGCCCAGGGGCTGGTGGTCGAGGATGTTGCCCTCCTCTTTGACGAACCGCGCCAGGTCCATGCGGAAGTCGTTCAACGTCAGGTCGGAGATCGACACGCCGGTGTCGAGGTCTTCAAGGTCGATGACTTCGTCCTGCAGCTTGAGCAGTTGCCGACGGCGGTATTCGAGGTCGTTCATCACGTTCTTGTCGGTGGTGCTGTCGATCAGATTCTCTTCGCCCGACGCCGACACATCCACCAACACCATCCGGCCCGCCACGCGGCGCTCGAGGTCGATGTACTCCTCGAGTTCGATGTTCGGCCAGAAGTTCACGAGCTGGATGACCGCGTTGTTTGAGCCGATGCGGTCCACACGACCGAAGCGCTGGATGATGCGCACGGGGTTCCAGTGGATGTCGTAGTTCACGAGCATGTCGCAGTCTTGAAGGTTCTGACCTTCCGAGATGCAGTCGGTGGCGATCAAAATGTCGATGTCGCCATCGGCCGCGAGCTCCGGCGGGCGGCTTTTGCTGCGCGGCGAAAACGCCGTGAGGATCGACGACAGATCGGGCCGCAGCCTCGGCAAGGTCGACTGGTTTGAACCCGACCCCGTGACGAGGGCGGTGTGCAGGCCAAGTTCCTTGTGCGCCCAGCCCGAGAGTTGCTCGTACAGGTACTTCGCGGTGTCGGCGAAGGCCGAAAAAATGATCACCTTCTTGTTGCCCGGATTGATGGGCGAACTCGCCTTCTTTGCGATCAGCGCCTGCAGCTTGTGCAGCTTATCGTCACGCGCACTGCTGACCGCTGCTGCGGCCGTCATCAGCTTCTGCAGGCGGACGCGATCGGCTTCGAGATCTTGCCGCCACCGGTGCTTGTCGACGTCGTGCAACGACACCTTGATCGTGTCGCCCACGAGCAGGGATTCAAACACCGGGTCATCGATGTCGATGTCTTCGATCGAGGCGGACTCTTCGCTCCAGAAGGAAACGCTGTTGTCGCTGGCATCGAGCTTGGCGAGGGTTTTCTCGACGTCGTCGAGCTGGCGTTCGAGGGTCTGCTTGAACGAGCTGACCGCACTCTCCATGCGCTTGAGCATGTTCACGCGCAGCAGGTGGATCAGGCTCTGCTCGCGGTCGCCCTGCTTGAACAGCTGCTTGCCATCTTTGCTGGTCGCGTACTTCTCGTCGTAGGCGGCCTTCTTGCTTTCGAGCACGTACTTCAGCGGCGAGTACGAGCTGAGGTTCAGCTTGCGAATCTCGTCGTTGATTTCCTTGATCGAGCGGTACTCGCCCATGCTGCGCGTGGGCACCGTGTCGCCCGAGTCGTCGTCGGCCGCGCGTTCACCCACGGTCCCCGCGCTGTCGACGTCGGCCCAGATGTTGATGGGCTTGAGCCGCTCGGGAACTTCCCGGTTTCGGTGGTGCCGTAGTAGCGCTCGATGTGCTTGCGCGACCTGGCGATGGTGAGCAGGTCGAGCAGCTTGAAGTAGTCAAAGCCCAACATGTCGATCAGCTGGCCCGGTGTGCGCTGCTTCTCGTCGAGGTCGAGCCAGCGGTTGAACTGCTGCTGCGCCAACCGCGTGGTCTTTTCGATGCTGGGCACACCCTTGTCGTGCAGCGCGGTGTCACAGCCTTCGGTGGCGAAGAAGATCTGGTTCTTCAAGTCGGTGAGGCGGTTGTTCACCGGCGTGGCCGACAGCATCAGCACGCGGGTCTTCACGCCCGCCTTCACGACCTGCTGCATCAAGCGGTCGTAGCGGCTCTGCTTGCTCTTGTTCGCCGCCTTGTTTCTGAAGTTGTGCGACTCGTCGATGACGACAAGGTCGTAGTTGCTCCAGTTCACGTTCGACAGATCGATGTCGCCCGACAGGCCCGAGGTGCGGCTCAGGTCGGTGTGGTTGAGCACGTCGTAGTGGAAGCGGTCGTCAGCCACACGTTTCTGCGGTCGTTTGCTTTGTAGAGGGTCCAGTTGTCGCGCAGACGCTTGGGGCACAGCACCAGCACGCGCTGGTTGCGCAGCTCGTGGTACTTGATGACCGCCAGCGCCTCGAAGGTTTTTCCAAGGCCCACGCTGTCGGCGATGATGCAGCCGCCGTACTTCTGCAGCTTGTCGATGGCCCCCACCACACCGTCGCGCTGAAAGCGAAACAGCTTGTTCCACACCGCGGTGTCTTTGATGCCCGTGTCGGGGTTGACGATCCGGTCTTCATCGAAGTCGTCGCCCATGTCGGCAAAGAGCTGCTTGAGGACGTGGAAGTACAACAACGCCGGCGGCGTGGGCTCATCCAGGCTGCGCAACGTCGTCAACAACGCCTGCTTGGCGGCGGGGGCCGGCGACAACGTGTTCCACAGCTGCTCGAAGTACTGCGCGTGCATCGAGCACTCAGCAGGCCCCGAGAAGACACTCACAAACGGCATGGTCGACGATGGCGTGATGCCAAGCCCCGACGTGGTCAACGACGACGTCCCCGTGAGCGCCAGCTCCGGACCGCTCTTGCTGTGCAACGACAACAGCGCCTGCATCATGGGTGCTTTCGCACAGCGCACCTCGCCCGCAGTTTCGAGCCAATCGGCAAGGCGCCGTGCCGTGGAGCGTTGCTGCAGGGTGTTGCGCCAGGCGCGGTCGCCATCGTCGCCAAACAGCTGCAGTGCTTCGGCAGTGCTGCCCGGCAACACCAGTCGCGCCTGCTTCAGCGCCAACAGCGGTGCGGCAAGGTCGGCCACAGCGGGCAGGGCCAATGCTTGTGTGATCGCATCGAGGCGCTGACTCTTCTTCAAACCGGCACGAAGCTCGTCGACAGCGCGATCGCCGGGGGCGCTGATGATTCTCATGGCGTGTTCCTGTGGCGTGCTGACAGCGGGGGCAGGTGATGTGGCCGACGCGGGTGGAGCGCTGGAGATCGCAGCTTCCGACTCCCCTCTCCATTCATGGAGAGGGGCTGGGGGTGAGGTTCTTTGCCCGGACTCCCGAGCCGTCTGGCGCACGAACTGGATGACCTCGGCCATCACACGGCAGTCGACCTCGTTGTAGGTCACCACTTCGGCCATCGCTGGCACGTCGAGCAGCCGCGCACCGGGCTTGTTTTTGGCGAGCCGCTCCGCCTGCCACGCCAGCACCATCGCGCCCATGCCGTCGGTGGGGCCGTCGGTCCACGACGTGGCGATGAGCCCATGGGCGTGCAGCGCCTTGCCGATCGCCTTGAGGCCGAAGCCACTGGCGCCCTTGACGACGAAAGGCTCCTTCTTCACCACGCGGTTGAGAAAGTCGTACCAGGGGACCTGCGGCCACTGGAGGTGCGGATGCCGACTGCGGGCCGACGCCCACGACGAATCGAGCATGCTCTCTTCAGCGGGCGACCAATGAAAGGCGACGGTGTCGTCGTCACCAACACCCGCTGCCTGCTTCAACTGCTGCAGGTGTTGAAAGAAGCGGTCGAGCATCTGCGCTTCGGCGGCAACCGTGAGGCGATCGGCGACGAAGCACTGAAACGACCACGCGCCATCGTGCAGAAAACGGCCCACCCCGATCATGAAAATCAGCGGTTGTCCGCCGCGGTTGGGCAGGGCGGAGAAGTCGTCGTCGAGGTCGTTGACGGTCTCGAAGTCGATGAACAGCTCAAGCCGCGCTGGCCGAAGCCACTCGTCGGCGTTGATGGTCACAGCAGCTGGCGCAGTGACGGCGTCGGTGCTGCGTTCAAGTGCCAGCGAACGGTCGAGGGTAGACAGCACGGTGGGGCTGGTGATGCCGAGGCGAGCAGCACTCAGGCGTGGGTCGTTGACGCCGGTGAGGGCCGGCCATGCGCCGCCTTGTCCGTCGGGCACAGCACCAGCGAGCGCGCGGTTTCGCAGCTCAACGCCGACCTGCCACAGCTGGGTGAGTTCTCCCTGTTGCTGCGCGAGCTGCTTCTTCGCCTGATGCCACGGCGCATCGAGCTTGTTTTTCATGTTGGGGCGCAGCTCGTGCATCGATCGTTGTCCATCGTCGTCGACGCGCCACAGATGACCCTCGGTGTGCAGGCGTTGCTGCCAACTCAGCGCGCGGGCGACAGGCACCGCGACGCACACTGTCGTCGACAAACACGGGGCCAAGGCGATCGAAGCAGGCGCGCCCGCCGTCGGCGGTGGCCTCGGTGCTGCCCTTTTGCCAACTGCGGCCCAGGACAAACGCGGCGGGAGGCGTGTACCCCTGCAGCGCGCCGAGCATTTGGTTGTAGAGCCACACCTGGCCCTTGAACGCAGGGGCGGAGCCGACATTGCCGAGGTGCCCGCGCCGGTCGAGGTGCAGGCCGGCGAACTTGATGTCGACGACGCGGTAGTGGTGCGCACGGAGGAGCGGTGCTGGCAGGGCAGCAATCTCGGCACTGGTCAGCGAGCGGTCGTTGGCTTTGCGCCAGACGCGCTCAGCGTCGAACACCGACGGCGACAGGGCCAGCAGCACATCGCTGCGCACGAGCAGGTCGGTGCAGCCAAAGAGGCCGCGCGTGGCGTCGGCGAGGCAGGCGCCAGCGATCAACGGCTCTCCTGCAGCGACGCACATGCGCGTTTGCTCAAGGCGGGTGCTGCGGTCGGTCCGGGCCGCGCTGTCGATGCGGACGATCGGCCAACGCTTCTGCAGCAGTGCCAACACCGCCTGCTCGAAGGCTCGACCACGCTCTGCGATGAAGCTGCTGAAGTCGGTGTTGGTGGCCGCGTCGCGCCGGTAGCCGCGTTCTTCGCCGAAGCGCTCCAGCCAGTCGATGACGGGGTCATCCAGCAGGTGGTGCCGAAGACTGGTGACGTCGATCGAGATCGAAGGTGTGGTCCCGCCCATGCGGCCTTGTAGACCGACCAGGCAGACAACGCGATCGACGTGGGCAGGCTCAAGCGACTGCGGCGCGGCCGTGTCGGCGGCCTGAGACCGAAGAAGGCGGCCGAGGGCGTTCTGGTGTGCCTGCGCCGCATTCCAGGGCGCTGCGCGGGGCATTCTGAGGTGCTGCACAAGCAGTCCAGGGTGCTGCGCAAAGAGTCCCTGGTGCTGCACAGGCAGTCCCGGGTGCTGCACAGGCAGTCCAGGGTGCCGCGCGCTGCATTCTCGGGTTGGTGCGCGCGGGCGTCGTGTTGCTCACGCGGGACCGCTTTGACGGCTTACACCCGAGGTGCGACGCAATCGGCGCCCGTTTGCAAAGGACCACACCGCCCATGCCATTGCCGACGTTGAGACCTTTGAGTTCGCCGGTGCCGGGTCGCGTCGGCACCGCTGAGCGTCCGCAGGCAACGCGTGCGCCCGCGCCGCCGACGACAACGCCGGCGACGACCCTCGCGCCCGACGGCATGGTGCGAAACGTCTCCATCGCGGCGAGCAATGTGCGGCTGAGTCGCAAAGACATCATCGCCAACGCCAAAACTGCCGGCGTGCCCCAACGCGTGCAGGTTGGGCCGACCTGCGGGCTGTATGCGCTGGGCATGGTGATGGACTTCTACAACGCGAAAGACAGCAAGAACCCCACGGCCCTCGTGCAAAACGGCGACCTGCGCGGCCACGGCAAACAGTTCACGAGGTGGCCCACCACCGACGACTGCCTGCTCGACTTCGCCAAAGCCAGTGGCTTCACCGCCGCCGGCGAGATGTTCACTGCAACGCAGTTGGCCGAGACCGCCGCCCACTTCGGCTACACGGCGTCGACGCACATGACGGCCACGCTGCAGGACCTCTACGCCGTCCTCGATGCGGGCCATCCCGCGATCGTCGGCTTCGACGTCGACGAAAACGGCAACCCCACCGACGCCGGCGGCGACCGCGCCCACTACGCCGTCATTCAGGGCTACTTCGACGACGGTGGCGAGCGCTATCTCATCGCTCGTCACGGCTGGGGTGTGCAGGAAGACCACGTCTGGAAGGCATCGGACTTCGATGCCTCGTGGAAGGCGCTGCACGAGACCGACTACTACGGCACCCCCGGCGACGGCGTCATCCCCGGCGAGCCCCACCTGCGCGAGCCCGCGCTGTTGAACCTGCCCGACGCTGGCGGCGGCCGCGCGAAGATCTTCGACAGCCTCGGCACCAAGATCGTCGAGGTCGTTCCCCTCGGCGAAGCTCCCGTCGGCGGCGTCCTGGCGGGTACGTGATGCATCGCCTTGCTGTCTCACGGCTGCCAACCGTCAAGCGCGTTGAGCGCACGGTGGCACCGAAGGTTCCTCGCGAACATGGCGTCGCCGTCGACAGCGCCGCTGGCAACGCCGTCCGCTACGACGTCGTCGCGCACACGGTGCAGCGCAACACCGACGAGGCGATCGCCGTGCCGTCGGCGCAGGATCCGCTGACGCCCGGGCTTGTGAGCATCGACGATGCTGGCCGGCATGCCGTGGTGATGTGCGCGCAGTCAGCCCACGGCGACCCCTCGTTGGTCGTCGTCGACTTCGAGGCCCGCACCACCGAGGTCGTGCGTTCGTTTCAGGGGCCGGGCTGGATGTGCGGCGCGGTTGTGGCCACGGGCGCCATCGTTGTGTGTGAACAACGCCTGGGCGAGCGGCCACGCTTCAGCATCGTCGTTGTCGACGAGGGCGCGTCGCGGGTGGTGTGGAGTATTGAGGCGATGTGTACGCCGTGCATCCCGGCGTTGATTGACGACGAC
>JBIKRQ010000042.1:0-26746 GCA_044349155.1 Myxococcota bacterium | reverse complement strand
TTTTGCGCCTCGAGCAGTGCGGCCGCTTTGGCCGCCGCGTCGGCGTCGGCCTTCTTTTTGGCGTCGAGGTTCTGCGCCTCGATGCGTGCTGCGTCGGCCTTCTTCTTGGCGTCGAGCTTCTGCGCCTCGACGAGGGCTGCGGCTTTGGCTGCGGCTTCGGCGTCGGCCTTTTGCTGCGCCTCACGTTGTTGTTGCTCGCGTTGGCGTTGCTCGCGTTCGGCCTGCTGCTTCGCCTGGAGCTGCTGCTCCTCGACGAGGGCAGCCTGTTCGCGTTGTCGCTGTTCGCGTTCGCGTTCGCGCGCTGCTTGTTGTTCTTGCGCACCGCCGCCGAAGCCAGGTTCGTCCGACGACTCGGGGCGAATGGTTTCGGTGGCATCTTCCCAGCGCACCACCGCGCGTTCGGGGCCACACGCCACCAGCGCTGCCCCGACGACGACGAGCGAGGAAAGCCGCGTGCTGCGCATCAGCCGCCAGCGTTCTTGATGAGGCCATCCAGGCGCTCAACGGCGGTCTGCAGCGTCGGCATTGCCGGCCCGAACGAGAAGCGCACATGGCGCTCGAAGCGGCTTTTGCGATGCGCTCGACGGTGGCCGGGGTTGATGTCGAAAAACGCGCCGGGCACGACGATCACTTTTTCCTGCAGGGCGGCACGAAACAGCTTCATGCCGTCGTCGAGACCGGGGGGCAGGTTCTCCACCGAGCCCCACACATAAAAGCCGCCCTGCGGTGCCAAATCAACGCGCACACCAAGCGCTTCAAGAGCACCCAGCAAAAACGTGCGCTTCTTGCTGAAGGTCTTGTGGATCGCCGCGGTTTCGGCAGCGACGACGTCGTCGGCGAGCAGCGGGATCGCCGCCTGCTGTGCCGGGCGTGAGCCACCACCGTCGAGGAAGCTGCCCGCCGAGGCCACGGCTTCGATCACTTTCTTTGGGCCCACGGTCCAGCTGATGCGAAGCCCGGGGTAGCGCCAGTTCTTCGTGAGGCCGTCGAAGATCACGACGGGGTCCTTGTCGACGTCTTCCACGCACGCCGCCGCCGACACCGCGCGCAGGCCGTTTGCACCCGTGCCCGTGTCGGGTTCTGACCAGATGTAGTGCGAGTAGAATTCGTCGACGAGCATCGCGCAGTCGAGGCTTCGGCACGTCGCCACCCACGCCGCCAACTCGCTGCCAGCAACGGTGCGCCCCGTGGGATTGCAGGGGTTGCTGAGCAGCAAACCGCTCAGGCCGCGGCCGAGGATTTCTTTGCGCAGCTCGTCGACACTGAAGTGGTAGCGGCGCTCGGGGTCGAGCAGGATCGGGATCGGATTGAACAAGCGAAACACGCCGAGCAGTTCTTCGTACGCGGTGTAGTCGGGCAGAAAGTGCCCCAGGTTCACCTCGCCAAGTGCTGTCACCGCACGCGCCAGGGCCAGGCGACCACCACCGCAGATCGCCACATTCTCGGCGCTGTACTGCGAGGGCATGCCGCGACGGTAGGTGCGGTTGTACCAGCCAGCGACGGCGTCACGCAGGTCGCGCAGACCAGCAACCGGCGCGTATTCGTAGGCGTCTTCGGGGATGTGCAGTTGATCGATGCGCGGCGGGGCGCCGGCCAGCGCGCCGGTCTCGGGTTGGCCCTGGCCAAGGTTGCACCACGTCGGATCTCCGCCGCGGTAGCCGAGTTTTTCGGCCTCCGTCGACACGAAGATGACACCCGTTTTGGGCACCTCGCGAAAGGCAGACAAAGACGACGGCGAAGGAGGAGTCACGGCGACCATGGGCCTGCCATCCCACCGTGCGCCGGCCCTGTCGAGCGACGGCACCATCCGTCCAAACAGACGCCTCGCCACGCAGTTGCCACGGTTTCAGTGTGCCGAATCCACTTGCGAAGGTGGAACGAGTGAGGTCTACACGCGGCGTTAAAGACGACCGCCGCACAGATCGGGTTTGCCTAAAACCTCTGTCTGGTTGGCGCCATCACCGGAGTTCTCGTCATGGCCCGCGACTTTTCGCTCGAACACACCCGCAACATCGGCATCATCGCGCACATCGACGCCGGCAAGACGACGACGACGGAGCGCATCCTCTTTTACACCGGTATGACCCACCGCATCGGCGAAGTGCACGATGGCGGCGCCACCACCGACTACATGGAGCAGGAGCGCGAGCGCGGCATCACGATCACCTCGGCCGCCGTGACCTGCTCGTGGCGTCGTCGTATCGGCCAGGCCGGCTTCGACCCCAAGGTCAACCCCGAATACCGCATCAACGTCATCGACACCCCCGGACACGTCGACTTCACGATCGAAGTTGAACGTTCGCTGCGCGTCCTCGACGGCGCCTGCGTTGTGTTCGACGGCGTGGCCGGCGTTGAGCCCCAGTCCGAAACCGTGTGGCGCCAGGCCGACCGCTACGGCGTTCCGCGCATGTGCTACGTCAACAAGCTCGACCGCACCGGCGCGAACTTCTTCCGCTGCGTCGACATGATCGTCGAGCGCCTCAAGGCCAAGCCTGCGGTCATGACGCTGCCGATCGGCGCTGAAGCCGACTTCACGGGTCTCATCGACCTCGTGCGCATGAAGACCATCAACTGGACCAACGAGGACATGGGCGCTGAGTACACGCTCGACCCCATCCCCGCTGAGTACGCCGAGCAGGCGAAGCAGTGGCGTGAAAAGCTGCTCGAGCAGTGCGCCGACGTCGACGACGTCATCGCCGAGAAGTTCCTCGGTGGCGAAGAGATCAGCGAAGCCGAGCTCGTGGCAGCACTCCGCAAGGCGACCATCGCGCTCAAGCTCGTCCCCACGTTCTGCGGTTCGTCCTTCAAGAACAAGGGCGTGCAGTACCTCCTCGACTCCGTCATCGACTACCTGCCCTCGCCGATCGACATCCCGTCGGTCAAGGGCAAGGACATCAAGGACGAGAGCAAGGAAATCATCCGCACCGCCTCGGACAGCGAGCCGCTGACGACGCTGGCGTTCAAGCTCCTGAACGACAAGTTCGGTCAGCTCACGTTCATCCGCGTGTACTCGGGCGTGCTCCGCAAGGGCGACAGCGTCCTCAACGTCCGCACCGGCCGCCGCATCCGCGTTGGTCGTCTCGTGCAGATGTTCGCCGACAAGCGCAACGAAATCGAAGAGTGCTACGCGGGCAACATCTGCGCCGCCATGGGCGTTGAGTGCGTCACCGGCGACACGCTGTGCGACGAAGAAAACCCCGTCGTCCTCGAGCGCCTCACCGTTCCTCCCGCCGTGATCACGCTCGCCATCGAGCCGAAGTCCAAGGGCGACCAGGACAAGATGGGCACCGGCCTTGCGCGCCTCGCCGCGGAAGATCCGTCGCTGCGCCTGAAGTCCGACGAAGAAACGGGCCAGACCACGATCGCCGGCATGGGCGA
This sequence comes from Myxococcota bacterium, assembly GCA_044349155.1. Taxonomy (GTDB): domain Bacteria; phylum Myxococcota; class UBA727; order UBA727; family VGSZ01; genus VGSZ01. The sequence continues at coordinate 23,368 of JBIKRQ010000042.1, read as the reverse complement.
GTTGCACCTCGAAATCATCGTCGACCGCCTCAAGCGCGAGTTCGGTGTCGAGGCCAACGTCGGCAAGCCGCAGGTGGCGTACCGCGAAACCGTCACCAAGACGGTCACCGAGGACAACACCTACAAGAAGCAGACCGGTGGTAAGGGCCAGTACGCCAAGGTCACCCTGCGCATCGAGCCGAACGAGGCCGGCAAGGGCTTCGAGTTCATCAACGACACCGTTGGTGGTTCGGTGCCGAAGGAGTTCATCCCCGGCGTGCAGAAGGGTCTTGAGGGTGCCTTGCTCCGCGGTATCCGCGCGGGCTTCCTCGTCGTCGACGTCAAGGTCAGCCTGACCGACGGCGCCTACCACGAAGTCGACTCCGACGCCCGCACCTTCGAAATCTGCGCTTCGCAGGCATTCAAGGAAGCCGCCAGCCGCGCTGGTCCGGTCATCCTCGAGCCCCTGATGAAGGTGGAAGTCGTCACCCCAGAAGACTGGATGGGCGACGTCATCGGCGACCTCAACTCCCGCCGTGGCCAGGTCCAGGGCATGGAAGACCGCGCCGGTATGAAGGTCATCACCTCGCACGTCCCGCTCGCGGAAATGTTCGGCTACGCCAACACCATCCGCAGCAAGACCCAGGGTCGCGCGTCGTACACGATGGAATTCAGCCACTACGACCAGGTGCCGAACGCGATCGCCGACGCGATCATCAGCAAGTCTGGCGGCAAGTGATCTGAGATCACGCAGGCAGAGGTCGACGGCACCGTCGTCGAGCCTCTGCCACCACTTCCTGGGGCTCGGTACGCGGCGTTGTGTTGCGCTGCCGAACCCCGCCGAGAAAAACCGGAGCGAGCCCCTTGCGCAGCTTGCTCCGGTCGTGTCTACAACCCGCGCCCCCATTCAAGTTCCTCGAGGAGATCGCCATGTCGAAGGAGAAATTCAGCCGCGAGAAGCCGCACGTGAACGTCGGCACCATTGGTCACATCGACCACGGCAAGACCACGTTGTCCGCGGCCATCACGAAGGTCCTCGCCAAGCGCGGCGGCGGTACCTACATGGGCTACGACCAGATCGACAAGGCGCCTGAAGAGCGCGAGCGCGGTATCACGATCAACACCGCCCACCTCGAGTACCAGACGGCGACCCGTCACTACGCCCACGTCGACTGCCCCGGACACGCCGACTACATCAAGAACATGATCACCGGCGCGGCCCAGATGGACGGCGCGATCCTCGTCGTCGCGGCCACCGACGGCCCGATGCCGCAGACCCGTGAGCACATCCTGCTCGCTCGTCAGGTCGGCGTTCCCTACATCGTCGTCTTCCTCAACAAGTGCGACATCGCCGATCCGGAACTCACGGACCTGGTCGAGATGGAAGTGCGCGAGCTCCTGAGCAAGTACCAGTTCCCGGGCGACGACGTCCCCGTGATCCGTGGTTCGGCCCTCAAGGGTCTCGAAGACGACGAGGGCGAGTTCGGCGTCCCCGCGATCCTCAAGCTGATGGACGCGGTCGACAGCTACATCCCGACCCCGGAGCGCGCCACCGAGAAGCCGTTCCTCATGCCGATTGAAGACGTGTTCTCCATCTCGGGCCGTGGCACCGTCGTCACGGGTCGCGTCGAGCGCGGTATCGTCAAGGTTGGCGATGAGTGCGAGATCGTCGGCTTCAAGGACACCATGAAGACGACCGTCACGGGCGTCGAAATGTTCCGCAAGCTGCTCGACGAAGGTCGCGCGGGCGAGAACGTTGGTTGCCTCCTGCGCGGCACGAAGAAGGAAGAAGTCGAGCGCGGCCAGGTTCTGGCTAAGCCGGGTTCGGTCAAGCCGCACAAGAAGTTCAAGGCGCAGGTCTACGTCCTCAACAAGGACGAAGGCGGCCGTCACAAGCCGTTCTTCTCGAACTACCGCCCCCAGTTCTTCTTCCGCACCACCGACGTGACCGGCACCATCGTGTTGCCGGAAGGCGTCGAGATGATCATGCCCGGCGACAACACCTCGATGGAAGTCGAGCTGATGGTCTCCGTGGCCATGGAAAAGGAACTCCGTTTCGCCATCCGTGAGGGTGGTCGCACCGTGGGTTCGGGCGTCGTCGTCGAAATCCTCGACTGATCGATGGCCCCATGCAGCGGGGCGGCTTCATCGGCCGCCCCGTTGCTTTTCGCTGTTCACATCCGCATCGCCCAATCCTGGCCCAACGACGCTCACCGTATTCCTGTGAGCAACGCGACCGGCCGTACTGCCCAGTAGCGAGAGGTATTTGATGTCGACGAAGAACAAGATCCGCATTCGCCTCAAGGCCTACGACCACAAGCTCCTCGATCAGTCCACGCAGGAGATCGTCGAGACCGCCAAGCGCACCAACGCCAAGGTTGCCGGTCCGATCCCGCTGCCGACCAAGATCAACCGCTTCACCGTTCTTCGTGGTCCCTTCGTGGACAAGAAGTCGCGTGAGCAGTTCGAGATCCGCACCCACAAGCGCCTGCTCGACATCCTCGAGCCGACCCAGCAGACCCTGGACGCGCTCATGAAGCTCGACCTGTCGGCCGGTGTCGACGTCGAAATCAAGACCTGAGCTTGCGTCACCGCGGCCTTCGGGCCCGCGCTGGTTGCGTTTCCTCTCCCTTGTTCCATCAGGATCAGTCCATGGCCAACTACGACGTCGTCGACCTGAACAATGCCAAGGTCGGCACCATTGAACTCCACGACGCGGTCTTTGCCGCGCCGATCCGCCGCCACCTCCTCACCGAAGTCATCCACTGGCAGCGCGCCAAGGCCCGCGCCGGTACGCAGTCCGTCAAGACCCGCACCGAGGTCAACGGCACCACGAAGAAGCCCTACGGCCAGAAGCACACCGGTAACGCTCGTCAGGGCGACACCAAGAGCAACCAGCACCGTGGTGGTGGCGTGGCGTTCGCGCCCAAGCCCCGCGACTACGACTACGCGCTCCCCAAGGCCAAGCGCCGCGCGGCTCTCGCCGTTGCGCTCAGCCTGAAGGTCAAGGAAGGCGGCCTCAAGGTCGTCAAGAGCCTTGAGCTGAAGGAAGCCAAGACGAAGATCGTCGCCTCGGCCATCAAGACGATGAAGACCGGCAAGACCCTGCTCGTCGACGGCGACAACGCTGGCCTGCAGCGCGCTGCCTACAACCTGGCCGACTCGCAGTACCTGCACGTCAACGGCCTGAACGTGTTCGATCTCTTGAAGTACCCGTCGCTCGTGATGACCGAATCGGCCATCAAAGCCATCGAGAAGCGCCTCCTCGGCGAGGAAGGCTGAGCCCTCGGGCTTGGAAGGACTACACCATGCTGAACAAGCAGAGCTACAGCGTCATCGTTCGTCCCATCGTCACCGAGAAGACCTCGGCCCTCAAGGCTGAAGCCAACAAGATCGTGTTCGAGGTCAAAAAGACCGCGAACAAGATCGACGTCAAGACCGCCATCGAAGGCCTCTTCGATGTGAAGGTCACCGACGTCTCGACGATGATCATGCGCGGCAAAGACAAGCGCGTGGGCAAGTCGCAGGGCCGCCAGTCGAACTGGAAGAAGGCCATTGTGACCCTCAAGGCTGGCACCGACCTCGACGTCTTCGGGACCAACGGTCCTGCGGGCGACGAAGCTGCCGCCGAAGGCTGAACCGCCGGCCTTCGGGCTTTGGTTCTCAAGAGGGCGCCCCACGGGGCGCCTTTTTGTTTGTGTTCAGGCCGTCTGCCCCCTGTCTTGTGGAGTCTGTGATGCCCAGCGCGTTTCGTCAGCTTGCCCAGACCCTTGGCGTCGACACCGCGCCCACGGGCCAGCCACCAAAGAACATCCCGTCGGTGCTGAGAACGTTCTTCAACGACGTGGGCGATGAGCGGCTGCTGTCGGGCTTTCACCGGTTCCTGACGGGTGATGAGCTGCAGCGCGTGAACGGCTACCTGCTGTTTCTCGAGGAGAATCAGGGGGTTGTGCTCTGGGGCGTGCGCGCAGATGGCAGCGACGACCCCGAGGTGGTGCAGTTTCCGATCGTGGGCGACGAACTCGACGGGCCATTTCCCGAGGGCGTGCCGCTGTCGACGTTCCTGCTGGCCATCATGGTCATGCAGCTCACCCACGGCGACGCGCTGGCCCACGTGGGGCATCAGGAGCTGGCGGAGACGCAGAAGGCGGCGGCACTGCTGGCCGATGGCGAGCTGCTCCCGATCGCGAAGGTCAACGGCCTGCACGCCTTTGCCGGGCCTGGCGTGGCCGCAACCCTCGTGGCGGGCGGCGACGAAGAGGGCGCGACGCTGCTGTTGGCCACCGACGACCTCGACCGCTTTGAGCACTGGGCGCTCGTGCTGGGGGTCGACCCCGTCGACTTCGCGGTCTGAGCGGACTTTGCAGATCGCCGGCCAATCTGCCGGGCCGTCGGCTATCAATGCACCACCGTTTCGACCCACTTGCAGCGCCGCACCGCGCACGCGAGCACGCAGTCACCTCAGGAGATCACCATGCCCATCGGCGTCACCAACAACCGCGTCGCTAGCAGCCCCCTCCCGTCGACCGCCGCAACCGCTGCACTCGGTGCCCTGGCGCCAACCAAGGCGTTCACCGAGAACCGTGCTGTGGGCACGCACCTGCGTGAAATGGGTCGCCGCTCGCGCGACGGTGGCGCCGCCTCGGTGATGCTGCTGCCCGAAAACAGCGCAAAATACAAGTCTTACGCATTTTCGTACCACACGGGCAAGGTCAAGCAGATGAACCTGCAGCCCCCCGCCGACGGCATGTTCCGCGGCACCGTGGTCGTGAACGTGTCGGGCCACGACGGTGCCGACAAGGCCAAGGCCTACGCGGAGTCGAACACGTACAACGTTCGCGTCACGCTGCCCGACGGCAAGGTGATCCAGGCGCTCAACATCCCGCGCACCGAACCCGGCAAGGCCGAGTACAGCACCAAGATCCCGATCGAGTTCCCCGCCATGCCCGGCAAGACCATCGTTGAGTCGTGGCCCACGGGCAGCGCCGGCGTGCACGGCTACATCGAAGGCCGCCGCTACTCCGTCAACATCGGCGACCAGCACCAGTTCGACAAGGCCGCTGCCGACGCCGAAGCCAAGGCCTGGGAAGCGGCGAACCCGAACCCGGGTGATCGCCAGTCGCCCGTCCCGTACGGCGACTTCTGAGCTCAACGCCGTCGAATGAGCTGTGGCCGCCGGCCGCCGAACGCTCCGTGCCAACCCGCTTTGCGCGTTGTACGGAGCGTTGCGCAATTCGACCGCTTGCGGTCGAAATCCTTGGCGGGACGCTCAGGATATGAATTCGACCGCATGCGGTCGAATTCATATTGATATTCATGGGGTTGGCGGCACGCCAATCCCATGAATTGCAGTTCGCGACACGCCACAACGAACGGGTGCACCACGATGGTTTCGCTGTTGTCGGTCAAAGAAGTCCTGCGGTTTGACGGGCCGTTCGTCGTGTCGAAGCTGCTGCCGTACTGGCAGCGCCACGGCGCCAGCGGCCTGCTCGCCCTCGAGCTTGCCCCGTGGAGCGCTGTGCTCGACCTGGAGGCGGGAACGACCGCCGCCCCCGGCACAGACGCCGGCCTGACCCTCAGCGTGCCGCAGACGGCGTTTGCGGCCCTTTGCCAGGGCAAGGCGAAGGCCGAAGACGTGCTCGCCCAAACGACCTTGCGTGGTCCCGTGCGGCAGTGGCAGTTGCTGGCGGCGGCGTGCCGGCCCTCGCAGCGTGCGGCCTCGGCGGCCCGCGACGTCGGCAGCACCGGCGTGACCGCGGTGAAGCCCCGCGACTTCAAGAAGTTGCCCGACGGGCCCGTGATCAAAGGCGTTGTGTTGGCTGCCGACGGCTCAGCACCCAAAGCGGCAACGCCCGACGTCGCGCCCGCCGTTGTCGATGCCTCGAAGGTGGCCACCGACCCCGCGGCATTTGCGGCGAGCCATGTCGCGGCACTGCTGACGCTGGCGCTCGAACGCGGGCGCGTCGACGGCGATGTGTTGACCTGTCCGTGAACCGCTGCCCGCATCTGCCCGAGCTTGCCTGGAGCATCCTGTGAACCGCGTTCGCCTGTGTTGTGTTGTGTCGTTGGCGGGCCTGCTGGCGTCGTCGTGCCTTGTTCTGGATCGCGCCGGCAGCCTTGAGCCCGGCTCGATCGGCGGTGTCGCTGTTGACGAAGGCGGCAAGCCGCTGCGCGCGCGCATCGAGATCGACGGGACGGCAGTCGTGGCGCGCGCCGACATCGACGGCGCGTTTCTGTTGCGCGGTTTGCCTGCGGCCACCCACGTGCTGCGGCTGACGCAAGACGACAACGGCGATGGCGTTGCTGAACGGGCCGCCCTCACGCCGGTGTTGCTCGCGCGCTTTGGCGATGGCGTGGGTACGGCGGTGCTTGGGCCGGTGCAGCTCAAGGGACCGCACAGGTCGGCGGCAGCGTCGTCGACGATGGCGCCACGGTGAGCGACGTGCGCGTCATTGCCGTGCGCGAGCTTGCAGCACTCAACGTCGAGGAACTGCGCAGCCTCGCGGTCGACGGCGAAGCCCGCACCGACGGCACCGGCGTGTTCAGCGTGCGCGGTGTGCCCCAGGGCAACGTGCGCGTGTTTGCCGTCGCCGACGACGGACGTGTCTCGGCGGCAGTACCACTCGCCCTCAACGCGGGCGCAAACACGCTCGACGCAGCGTTGGAGTTGGTCGATCTGCTCGGCGAGCGGCCGCTGCAGCTGGTGGTGTCGCCCGTGCCCACCGGGACCGTCACGATCGACGTGTTTGTGAGCGGACAGGCGCGCACGACGTCGACGCGGTTCACGCGCGAAGGGGGCGGTGAGCTGTCGATCTCGCTGCCGCCGGGCCTGTACGACTTTGTGATCACCAGCGATGCCGGCACCGGCTCGTTGCTGCGCCAGCCCGTGGTGCCGATCTCGCCCGAAGACAACGGCGTGCAGCGCCTCGGGATCGTGCTGCTCGCGTCGACCGACGGGTGCGCAGCGACCATCGAAGCCGACCTCGACCTCGATGGCGACGGCGCTCGCGCCACCGACGACAGCTCCTGCGCCGCCGCATGCGCCTCGACGTTCGACGACCCCGCGGCACGCTGCACCGTCGATGGCGAAGCGTTCGACTGCGACGACGACAACGATGGCCAACCGGACGTGACGGAACCTGCGGCCTGCCTCACCCTGTGCGCCGGTGGCGATCGCGACGGTGATGGTGTGTGCGACGCCCTCGACGCTTTCCCGCGCTGTGCCGACAACGACGCGCTCACCTGCAACAGCGACGACGAATTCGTTCCGCCACCGGTCTACGTTGGCGAAGGCGAAGGCGAAGGTGAAGGCGAAGGCGAGGGCGAAGGCGAAGGCGAGGCAGTGGATTGCACGCAGGCCTTTGTCGTCGACAGCAGCGATGACTTCGCCGCGTTCGCCGGCTGCGACACCGTGGGTGCTTTGAGCATTACTGGTCCCATCGACATCGGCACCGGCCTCGCCGCCTTGCAGAACGTCAGGGGGGCTCTGCAGTTGACGGCGGTTGCCGATGTGAGCGCTGTCGACGTCGTTGAAGTGGGCAGCCTCGTGGTCGACGGTGGCGCGGACGGAGACGTGGTTTTCGACGCGCTGGTCACGGCTGGCGATGTGCGCTTCACCAACACGCTGGCCACCTCGATTCGCTTGCCCGCGCTGACGTCGGTCGATCAGCTCCTCGTCGGGTTGAACCTGTCGCTCCTCAGCTGGTCGAGCCCAGCCATCACCACGGCGACGGAGCTCGTCTTCAACACGAATCTCGCGTTGCAGACCATCGAACCGATGCCGCAGCTCGTGTCGCTGACCACGCTCGCCCTCAACACCAACCCGGAGCTGCAACAGCTGGTGGACACGTTCGCGGTCGAGCGCCTCGAGACACTCCGTATCGCTCAAAGCATTGAAATGACGAGGCTTTCACTGCCCTCTCTGACCGAGCTTGGCAGCTTGCAGCTCACGGACAACGGCGCGCTTGAAGACGTAGCGTTCGCGTCGTTGAGGCTCCTTGGCAGCGGCTTTTTCGACAAGCTCGGCGGCGTTGGCCCCATGACCTTCAACCTCGGTCAGCTCCAGGAGGTGACCACCCGCCTCACCTTCAGCGACAACGGTGTTGCGACGGAAGGGGTTCCAGCCACCATCGACGTCGTGGGCACCACGGGCCTGTCGTCGTTTGGTGCGCTCGAGATCACCGACGAATCAACAGCCCATCCATCGCTTGTCCGCATGACGCTCGGCTCGGTGGCGAGCTGCGGTGACATCACCCTCGATGCGCCGCACGACATCACCGGCGTGTTGGGTCCAGCGATCTCGTGCGGCCACGTCGTGGGCTTCGACAGCGGTACGGAGTTCGACGCCGACATCTTCGCCAACGCGCAGCAGCTCGCCTCGCTCGACATCACGAGCAACGGCATCGTCGATCTCACCGGCTTCGAGGCTTTGCGTGTCGTCGACGGCGACATGAACTTTGCCCAGTCGGTGCTCACCGGCGATGTGAGCGCCCTTGCTGGACTTGTAGAAGTGGGCGGCACCTTCACGTGGCGCAGCAACCAGGGCAACTCGCTGCCGACGATGCCGAGCCTCGCCACGCTGGGGGCCTTTCGCGTCGTGGATCAATTCCTCACGTTAGGCGGGTTCCCGGCCCTGACCGTGCTTGGAGCGCTGCACTTCGAGCGCGCCGTCGTCACCTTCGATGCGGGCGCGTTTGAGCAGGTGCGCGAACTGCGCAACGGCTTGTTCATCGACGACATGAGCGGCACCGTTGCTGCGCTGCCGACCCTGACGGCGGTGGGCGACGTGATTCACCTGCGCAACACGACACAGCTCGATCCCGACCTGCTGGGCCGCGTGCTCGGCAGCATCGGCGACAAGCGTGACGTGCGTGACGTCGTCGTTGACGGCATCACGGTGTTCGACCTCGGCTTTCTCGCCGGTCTTGCCGAGCTGAACACGTTGACCGTGAACAACCTGCCGATCGACGGGCTCGACCTCACGGTCACCCGCGTCGTCGACGCGCTCACCATCACCAACAACGTGAACCTGCCCACGTCGATTGCCGAGAGCATCGCGGCCGACATCGCGGCTGGAGCCACGGTGACCATCAGTGGCAACGGGACGTAGCCGCGGTCGCTACTATCGCCGGCATGCACGCTGACACCCGCATCGACGTCGACGCCGCGCTCGCAGGCTTTCATCCAGCGACGCGCCAGTGGTTCCTGGAGGCGTTTGGTGCACCCACGTTGCCGCAGGCGCGTGCGTGGCCGCTGGTGCAGGCCCACGACAGCGTGCTCGTGTTTGCGCAAACCGGCAGCGGCAAAACGTTGGCCGCGTTTCTCGCGGTGGTCGACCGCTTTGTTCGTCGGTCGCACGAAGCGCCGGGCGCGCCAGCGACGACGATTGTGTACGTCTCGCCGCTCAAGGCGTTGGCCACCGACATCGAGCGCAACCTGCGCGCCCCCCTCGCGGGCATTGCGCGCTGTGCGGCGTTGCTCGGCCTCGACGTGCGGTTGCCGACGGTGGCGGTGCGCACGGGCGACACCGATCCGCGCGAACGTGCCCGCTATCGACGAAGCCCTGCCGATATTTTGATCACCACGCCCGAGAGTTTGGCGCTGCTGCTCACGAGCCGCGCGGGGCTTGGGCTGGCCCATGCCGAGACCGTGATCGTCGACGAGATCCACGCGCTGGTGCCCACCAAACGCGGTGCCCACTTCGCCCTCACGCTGGAACGGCTCGAAGACCTTGTTGGCAAAAACCGCCGCGAGCACGACGTGGTGCGTCCGCTGCAGCGCATCGGTTTGTCGGCGACACAACGTCCGCTCACCGAGGTCGCGCGCTTTTTGGGCGGGGTCGACGTCGACACAGGCGCACCGCGGCCAGTGGTGGTGGTCGATGCCCGCACCGACAAAGTCCTCGACGTCAGCGTGGTGCACACGTTGCCCGAGGCCGCCCCACAAGGCCTCGCCCCGATGCCCACGGCACCGATCCCGATGCCGTCGTTTCTGCTGGGCAGTGCTCCGGCACCCGCCATCCTCGTCGGTGCGCCGACGGGCACGTGGGCCATCATCCCGCCGCGCATCACGGCTCTCGCCAGGCAGCACAAAACCATCCTCACCTTCGTGAACTCACGCCGCACCGCCGAGCGCCTCGCGGCCACCGTGAACGACCTGTGGCTCGCCGAGGAAACCGCCGACGGCCGCACGCCTGATGGTCCGCTCGCGGTGGCGCACCACGGCTCCCTCGCGCGCCCGCAACGACAGCAGATCGAAGAAGCCGTGAAGCGCGGCGACATCCGCGTGCTCGTGGCCACCAGCTCGATGGAACTCGGGGTCGACCTGCCCAGCGTCGACGTTGTCGTGCAGATCGACGCGCCGCCGTCGGTGGCTGCAGCCCTGCAACGCGTGGGTCGCGCGGGCCATCAAGTGGGGGCCACCAGCCGTGGTGTGTTCATGCCGCGCGCGCCGATCGACGTGCTGGCCACCGCAGCGATCTTGCCCGCGATGCGGGTGGGCGATGTGGAAGCCACACGCGTCATCGACAACCCCGTCGACGTGCTCGCCCAACACCTCGTCGGCATCGTGGTGGTCTCGCCCCGTACACCTGCGGAATTGTACGCGCTGGTGCGAGGTGCAGCGCCGTGGTCGCAGTTGTCGCGTTCGTCGTTCGACGCGGTGGTGCAGATGGTGTGCGGGCAGGGTGCGATCCACCTCGGGCTCGAGGGCCACGAAGGCCTGCGCGGTCGTCTGCGCCTCGATGCGTCGACGGGGCAGCTGGTGCCCAAAGCCGGCGCGTTGCGCGTGGCGGTGCAGAACATCGGCACCATTCCCGACCGCGGCTTGTACGGCGTGTACGTCATCCGCGGCGACGACGACGTGGGCCAAAAGGTCGGCGAGCTCGATGAAGAGATGGTCTTTGAGTGTCGCCCGGGCGAGGCGGTGCGGCTGGGGTCGTCGTCGTGGCGCATCGAGCGCATTACCCCCGACCGCGTCCTCGTCACGCCTGCACCGGGTATTCCCGGCAAGCTGCCGTTTTGGAAGGGCGAGCAACAGCTGCGGCCGCTGGAACTCGGCATGCGCATTGGTGCGTTGGCCCGAGAGCTCGGCGACGCGTCGACGTCGAACGCGCGCGCGCAGTTGCACCGCCATGGGCTTGAAGACGACGCGGCCACAGCACTGGTGTCGTTTCTCGCAAAGCAGCGCGAGCAGGGTGGTGGGGTGTTGCCCACCGATCGCGTCGTCGTCATCGAGCGCAGCCGCGACGAGCTGATGGACTGGCGCGCGTGCCTGCTGTCGCCCATGGGTGGTGCGGTGTTACAGCCGTTGGCGTTGGCCACCGCATCGATCGCGCGCAACGAACTTGGGCTCGACCTCGAGGTCACCGTCACCAACGACGGCGCGTTGTTTCGCTTTCCCGAGAGCACGACACCACCCGACCTGCGCGCGTTGTTGCCGAGGTCTGCCGACGTCGAGCGCATCGTGGTGGGGGCGTTGGGGGACACGCCGATGTTCTCGGCGCGCTTTCGCGAAGCCGCAGCACGCGCCCTGGTTTTGCCGCGCGGCTCGATGAACCGACGGGCCGCGTTGTGGAAGCAACGGCAGCGCGCGCGCGACCTGTTTGACGCCGTCAGAAGTCGCTCGGACTTTCCGCTCACCCTCGAGGCAGCGCGCGAAGTCTTGTACGACCAGTTCGATCTGCCAGGGCTTGTGCAACTGTTGCAGCACATCGAAGAAGGAGTGGTCCGCGTCGTGACCGTCGACGTCGACTTCCCCTCGCCGCTCGCCAGTGAGCTGCAAAACGCGCTCGTGCGCACCTCGCTGTACGACGACGATGTGCCCGCTGCCGAACGCAAAGCGCAAGCACTGTCGATCGACCTCGAGCAGCTCAAGGGCCTGCTGGGTGATGGCGCGTTGCGCGAGCTGCTCGACGTCGACGTGATTGCCGAAGTCGAAGCGGTGTTGTCGCGCACCGCACCGATGACGTGGTGCCGCCACGCCGACGACGTGCACGACACGCTGATTCGCCTGGGGGCTTTGACCCTCGAAGAACTCGCGGCACGCATGCGGCCCGATGCGCGGTTGTCGTCGACGTCGCCGGTGCCTGCGGTGGCCGCCGGCAGCGACCTCGAACGCCGCGCACGCCTCACGGGCTTGTTGATCGACGAGCTCGTGGCCGACGCGCGTGTGCTGCTCGTGCGCATGGGTGGGGCCACCAAAGCGATCGCCATCGAAGACGCCGGCCGCTACCAACGCGCGCTCGGTGTGGCGATTCCAGCGGGCGTGCCGGCGTCGTTTCTCGTCGTCGAAGGCGATCCGCTCACAGCGCTGGTGCGCCGCGATGTGCGCACCCATGCGTTGTCGACCGCTGCTGCGGTGGCTGCGCGGTTGGGCCTCGCCGTTGAGGTGGCGACCCGCTGTCTCGACGAGCTCGTGCGCAAAGACCAGCTCGTGAAGGGCGCGTTTTTCCCCGGCGGGACCGAGCCCGACTACACCACCAGCGACACGCTGCAGAGCATTCGTCGACGGACACTCGCGGCCCTTCGGCAAGAAGCAGCACCGGTGGCACCGCACACGTTTGTGGTGGCGCGCTTGCGGTCGGCGGGCGTGTTGCCGATTGCTCCCGTCGAGCAGACGTTGACGCGCACGTCGTCGGTGTCGGTGGGTGCGGTGGAACTCGATCGTCTGCGCGAAGCGATCGCCCGCCTGCAGGGGCTGCCGTTGCCGTGGAGCGTCGTCGAGAGCGCGGTGTTGCCGGCCCGCGTGCCCGACTACCGCCCCGAGCACCTCGACGCGTTGGCGGCCGCAGGAGAAGTCATCTGGGTCGGCGACAGTGCGCGCGGCGAACACGACGGCGATGTGCGCTTGTTTCTCGCCGACGCCGTCACGGCCCTGTGGACCCCACCACCCACGCCCGATGCACCAGCCGACAACGACGTCGACGCGCGCGCGCTCACCGCCCTGGCCACGCGTGGTGCTTCGTTCATCGCGGGGATCGCCCAGGCGGTGTCGTTGTCGTCGGCACCCGCAACATCGTCGACCGCGCGACCCGCGGGCATGCCGTCGTTTGCGTCGTGGCAGGCGTCGCGCAGAGCGCCGCTGTCGACGAGTGGGGCCTCCACCGACGATGTCGAGGGAGCGTTGTGGCGGCTCGTGTGGCGTGGGCTTGTCACCAACGATGGCCCCGGTGCGTTGCGCGGACGCGCGCGGGTGATGCCGCAGAAGCAGGGGCAACGTCGACGTCAGGGGCTACCGCTGCGCGTGGGCCTGGTGGGGCGCTTCTCGCTCACATCGACGCTGCTGCAATCGCGACCGTTGCCTTCGACGACCGAGCGCGCCGTCGCGGTCGCCGAGCAGCTGCTGTACGCCTGCGGTGTGCTCGACAACGAGCTGGTGTCGACGTTGTCGCGCGGGCTCGCTCCCGCCAACGACGTCAAGGCAGCCCTGCGCGCGATGGAAGACCAGGGCGTGATCCGCCGCGGCTACTTCGTCGACGGTGCCGCCGGCCTGCAGTACGGCACACCCGCAGCCGTGGAAGCCTTGCGCGCCGCCCGCGACGCCGACGACGACGCGGTGTTCGTGGTGGCCGCTGTCGATCCGGCCCAGCCCTTCGGCGCTGATGTGCCCTGGCCCGCACCAACATCACCGCGTGGGTCCGACGTCGCGAGCCCCCAGCGCGCGGCCAGCAGCCTCGCGGTGATCGCCGGCGGTCACCTCGTGGGCCTCGTCGTCGGCGGCGGCAAAAAGGTGCTGTCGTTTCTCGCCGACAGTGAACCCGAACGCAGCCAGCAGGCCGCTGCACTCGCGCGCGGTCTCGCCCACATCGCCGTCACGAAAATGCGCAGCGGCAGCACCCGCTTGATCGTGGCCGACGTCGACGGCATCGATGTGATGGGCCACGCGTTTGCCGCCCACCCGCTCAGCAAAACACTGCTGCCCGCAGGATTTTCGAAGAGTGCTGGCGGCTACGTGTGGCTGTTGCCGAAGCAGCCGCTGACCTCGACACCGACGGTGTCCACAGCACCACCAGCCGCAGACGATGTGTTCGACAACGACGGCTTCGATGCGCTCGGCGCCTTCGGCGACGACGACGACGATGGTTTCGACGTCGTGTGAGTGATGCACACGTGTCGGACGAAGCGATGTTGAGGTCTCGGTGAGCCCATGCCACATCGGCCCGCATGAACGCACTCCTCGCACTGGTGCTGACGATCGTGGCGCAGGCGCCCGTCGAGCCGCCCGCGGCTCCAGCAGGCCCCGCACCAACCGCAGCGACAGCACCACCCGCAGCGACAGCACCAACCGCAACGACAGCACCACCCGCGACAGCACCACCCGCGACAGCACCACCCGCGACAGCACCACCCGCAGCGACAGCACCACCCGCAGCGACAGCACCAACCGCAACGACAGCACCAACCGCAGCCGCGCTGCCTCTCATGATGGTGCTCGACGTCGCTGGTGACCATGTCGCTCTCGAGCAGCGGCAAGGACTCACCGAGGCACTCTCGTTGATGCTTGCGCAGCGGCTGCAGCTCGAGGTGCAGTCGCCGCGCTCGCTGATGGACCGGGTCAACTTCGCCGAACAGCAGCAACAAGCAGGCTGCGACGCATCGGCCTGCATGGCCGAGATTGCCAACGCCATGGGGGCGCGCTTTGTCGTGTTCACGCGGATCGTGAAGCTCGGCGACGAACAGGTCCTGCGCGCCGACGTCTTCGACAACGTGGCGGGCCACTCCGTCGCCCTCTCGGTGGTGCAGGGCGGCAACGCCGACGAGCTCCTCAAGCGCCTCCCCGCCCTCGTCGATGCGATCGTGCTCGAGAGCCAGGGGGCGCTGCCGCTGCGTCCCGTTGAACGAAGGATTGTTGTTGCGCCCGACAAGCCGATGTCGGCCATGATGCAAAACGGGCTGGTGATCGGCGGCGTGGGGCTTGGCGCCAGCGCGCTCCTGGGCACCCTCTTCATTGCCGGTAGTCTGCAGCGAAGTGGCATCGAAAAAGTCGGCGAGAGGTACGCCCAGGACCCTGACATCGACAACGCCCGCGCCGTCGTCGACGCCCGCGGTTCGTCGCCCGACAGCCGGCTCGTGTTCGGCTCCGGATGCCTTGCCCTCGGCCTGCTTCCCGCTGTGGCGATCGGCGCGGGCATGGTCATCGTCGACGCCACCGCGCCGCAGCAGGAGAGCAAATGAACTTCCCCGTTCACATTGAGCCTCGAAGAGAAGCCCGCTTTGGGGTTTGTCGCCGAGGCGAGTCTCTTGAGGGGCGGGCGGGGACACTTCCCCGCCGATCAATGGTCGCTCGGTTCGTCCTGGCGTGCGCTGGCCTCGTCGCTGTCCCCGCTTGCGACTTCACGGGAGCCGCTGGCGAGCGCTGCACCGGCTCCGATGACTGCAAGACCACACTTGAGTGCGTCAACGTCGACGAGAATGTGTGTCTCCCGCAGCCACCGGTTCGAGAGCAGCGGACGTGCTCTGCCGACGCCGACTGCACCCTGTCGGACGGCCAGCTCTGGCCCGTCGAAGCCGAATGCCTCGACGGTGCGTGTCGCTGCCTCGGCGTCGATATCGAGTGCCACTTCGACTTCATCCTCGAGGAGGAAACCTGCCGTTGCGTGACCCGGGCTGGCGAGGGCGACGCTTGCATCACGAGCCACATCTGCGACGTCGGCCTCGCCTGCGTCGGCGGAGAATGCCGCAGCGCGCTCGGACAGACCGGCTCTGCTTGTAGCGACAATGACCACTGCAGCGTGGGCTCCTTCTGCACGGAGTTTCGCGACAACAATGATGTCGGCGTCTGCCGCTAGCGCGTCGCGCCCGCTTGGCGGGCCTGGCAAGCAGTGGTGCCCGCTGTCACAGTTAAGTGACGGCTTGCCTTGCGCACCTCGCACGGTGGTGGCAACTTCCCCGCATGACTAAAATGAAGATCAGCTCGGCCATTTCGAATATAAACATCGCGACACTTGCGCTGATTCTCTGGTCAGCAACAATGAACTCGGCCTGCAATGTCTGCTTGCCAGGGCAACCGTGTGTGACAGCCGATCCGAGCGACACCATCGAGACAATTCAGTGCTTCGACAACAACACAACGCTCGGCAGCACTGACCCTGTTTGTACGTACAGTCTCGATAACTGCGGCGACGGGAACACCTATTTGATCACCTGCGCCGAAGCCAACAGCTGCACCTGCCGCCGCAGCAACTCCGATGGAACGGTGAATACGACCGAATTCACACTGGACGCGAGCTGTGTTGAGTTCACCACCGAAGACGGCAACCGAATGGGCGAGTTTGTTGAAGCCAACTGCGGTTGGAACCTCGTCATCCCGTAACGAGCGAGCAGCAGCTACGACAACAACGACAGCTGCGGCGACATCGGTGCCGCAGCTGTTTTTTCGTCGACGAAGCCGCTGACCGACACGCCGATCGAGCGCACATCGTCGTCGCACGCCGACAACAGCGCGCGCACCGCAAACGCCGCCGCCTCGAGCTCGGCGCACGACGACAGTGGCTGCGACGATGTGCGCGTTTTCATCTGCAGGTGCAGATCGGCGTACTTCAAGCGCACGCTCACCGTGCGGCCACGAACACCGTGCTGCTCGCACTTCGCCCACACCTCGGCGACGATCTCGCGCAGGCCGCGGTCCTTGTCGTCGTCGGACACGAGAGCCTGCTTGAACGAGCGCTCCACGCCGTGAGACTGCTTTGGCCCCGGGACTTTCACCGGACGTTCATCAACACCGCGGGCGAGGTCGAACAAGACGCTGCCGTTGACCATGCCGAACTGCGCGACCAGCTCGTCGAGCGGCAGCACGCGCAACGTGGCCGCCGTGGTCACGCCGAGCTCCGCGAGCTTTGCCTGCGTGGCGCGCCCAACGCCGTGGAGCTTCTCGATCGGCAGCTGGGCGATGTGCGCCGCACCCACGTCGGGGCGGATGACGCGGAAGCCATCCGGCTTGCTCTCGTCGGACGCCAGCTTCGCGAGCAGCTTGTTGTACGAAACGCCCGCCGACACGACGAGGCCGAGCTCTTCCTTGATGCGTGCGCGCAGATCGTGCGCGAGGGCGGTGGCCGTGGCGAACGCCGTGTTGGTCGTGACGTCGAGGTAGATCTCGTCGAGCATGACGGGCTCGACGAGGTCGGTGTAGCGCTCGGCGATCTCTTTCACCTGCAGCGCAATCTGCTCGTACACGGGCATGCGCGCCGGCACGACGACGAGGTCGCGGCATGCGCGCTTCGCGATGTTCACCGCGGTGCCCGCACGCACGCCGAACGCGCGGGCCTCGTAGCTCGCCGTGGCGACAATGCCCCAGCCGCGGGCATCGACGACGGCGACGGGCCGACCACGCAAGGCGACGTCGTCACGCTGCTCGACGCTGGCGTAAAACGCATCCATGTCGATGTGGATGATCTTCCTGGTCACGCCGCGACCGTACCACTGAACAAATGCATAGCAACGACGTCGTCACGCGGGCTGGCAGCGGGGGCAGGCGTAACTGCTCCGCTGCATCGCGCCCTGGCGAAACATCACGACCGCGGCACCGCACTGAAAGCACGGCAGCCCCGCTCGCCCGTACACCGCCAGCGGACCTTTGCCGCGCTCGGCCGCCGTCGTCGTCGTGCGCTGGTAGCGGTAGTGGGCCGCGGCAGTGCTGCCGCTGGGGCTTGTGCCATCGGGCATCGCCACGTTTGCGCGCATGACCTCGGCCACGTCGAGCAACAGCGCGCGCAGCGTGTCGTCGTCGATCGCTGCCAACGTTTTCGCTGGCGAGAGCCGTGCGCGAAAGCAGGCCTCGGATTTGTACACGTTGCCAATGCCTGCCACCGCCGCTTGTTCGAGCAGCGCCACACCCAATGGTGTCGTCGTCGGCAGCGCGCGCAGCGATTGCAGCACGTGGTCGATGTCGAAGTCGTCGCGCACCACGTCGGTGCCACGCATGGGCAACAGCAGTTCGCGCTCGATCCGGCGCCGCGGCACCAAGCGCACCAGGGGTGCTTGAAAGCACACCGCTTCGTACGCGCCCGCAGCCAACACCGCGACGGCGAGGTCGCTGCGTCGACGCCACGGCTCACCACGCACGTAGCGGTGCCACAGCCCTGTCATCTTGAGGTGCGTGTGCAACACGAGGCCGCCCGAAAACGAAATCAGCAGGTTCTTGCCGATGGCTTCGACCTCGGTGACGACGTCGCCCACCACGCTGGAGCCGATCCCCAACCGCGGCAGCCGAAACGCGAGCACTTCTTGCCCAATCAGCGGCAACAGCGCCCGTTCGATGCGGTGCAGGGTATCGCCCTCGGGCATGAGCACCTTTCCGTCGTCCATGTCGCCGGCAAAAATCGTCGGCCTGCTGTGATGCCAACGACGGTGCCAGTGTCGCAGGTGCGGACAGGTGTCGGTACTGCGGTGAGGTCGCCGCGGTCTGACGCCGCCGACGCCCCTGCTACGTGACGGAAAAAACCACGCGCGGCGTCGTGACATCGGTGTTGGCCGTGCTATCGACGCCCCATTCTTCGAGGTGAAGGTCATGGCCGACAAAATCGTGATGCCGCAGCTGGGTGAGTCGATTGCCGAGGGCACCATCGTCAAGTGGCTCAAGCAGCCTGGGGATGTCGTCAAGAAGGACGAAAACGTCCTCGTGATCTCGACCGACAAGGTCGAAGCCGAGATCCCTTCACCCTCCGCCGGCGTGCTGCTCAGCATCGACGTCGCTGAAGGCACCACCGTCGCCGTCGGCAGCGTGCTTGGCTACGTGGGCGCTGCGGGCGAGAAGGCCGCTGCTCCGGCCGCCGCTGCTCCTGCTCCTGCCGCGAAGCCTGCACCTGCTGCAGCACCTGCGCCCGCCGCGGCTCCTGCTCCCGCCGCTGCAGCGCCCGCCGCTGGTGGCAGTGTTGCTGGTGCCACCAAGGTGGTCATGCCGCAGCTGGGCGAGTCGATCGCCGAGGGCACGATCGTCAAGTGGCTCAAGCAGCCGGGCGACGCCGTCAAGAAGGACGAAAACATCCTCGTCATCTCGACCGACAAGGTCGAAGCCGAGATCCCCGCCCCGATCGCTGGCACCCTCGTGAACATCGCGGTCCCTGAGGGCACCACGGTCGCCGTGGGCACGGTCCTCGGCTACGTCGGCGCTGCGGGCTCGGCGGTCGTCGCCAGCGCTCCTGCTGCGGCCCCTGCTCCTGCGGCCCCCGTTGCTGCTCCTGCACCTGCTCCTGTGGCAGCGGCGCCAACGGCGGCTCCGGCGGCTGAGCGTTCTGCTCCGTCGACGTCGGATGCGCGTTTCGTCTCGCCGCTCGTGCGCAAGATTGCGTCCGACAACGGCATTTCCGACGCCGAGCTCTCGGCCCTGCCGGGTACCGGCAACAACGGCCGCGTCACGAAGAAGGACCTCGAGACCTACGTCGGTGAGAAGAAGGCCGGTCGTGGTCTGACGCTCGCGGCACCGGTGGCTGCTCCTGCGCCTGTCGCGGCTCCTGTTGCCGCTGCTGCTCCGGCGGCGCCGAAGGCGAACCCGGTGGCAACGGTGCAGTTCGCTGCCGGCGAGCGCGAAGTGGTCAAGCCGGCGTCGCCGATGCGCAAGGTCATCATGCAAAACATGGTGAACTCGAAGCACACCAGCGCCCACGTGCACACGTTCTTCGACATCGACTACAGCGCCGTCGACCGCGTCCGCAAAGCGCACAAGGCGCGCTTCGAGGCCGACGAGGGCGTGAAGCTCACCTACACGGTGTTCCTCACGGCGGCGATTGCGCAGGCGCTGCGTCGTCACCCGTACTTGAACGCAGAAATCCGCGGCACCGACCTCGTCTTCAAGAAGGACGTGCACCTCGGCATGGCGGTCGCGATCGACACGCCTGAGCCGGGTCTGATGGTGCCGGTGATCAAGAACGCCGATCAGATGAACCTGCGCGGCCTGGCCCACACGATCACCGACCTCGCCGCCCGCGTGCGCAGCCGTCGCATCAAGCCCGACGAGATCAGCGGCAGCACGTTTACGATCACGAACCCGGGCAACTACGGCGCCATCATCGGTACGCCGGTGATCAACCAGCCCAACCTCGCGATCTTCGGCGTGGGCCGCATCCAGAAGGAAGTGGTGGTCAAAGAGGTCGACGGCCTCGACACCCTCGCCATCCGCCCGATGGGCGTGGTCAGCCTGGGCTTCGACCACCGCCTGATCGATGGCGCCACCGCCGACGCCTTCATGGCCGACGTGAAAAAGACCCTCGAGACCTGGGACGTCGCTCCGTGAACAAGCGCGCTTGAGACGGACAAAAAAGCGCTGGCTTCGGCCAGCGCTTTTCGTTGGGCGCGCGAAAGTTGGCGAGAGGGTCGTCGAGCCCACGCCCTGCTCATGTCTCAGCTCTCTCCGAGCAGTGCGGTCTTACGCAGTTGGAAGTAGTCCAACTCGCGCGCCATGCTTTCCTTATCTATGCTTTCAACATGCATCTCCAAAGCATCAACAAAAGGACGTTCCTTCTCCGATCTATCGAATACGCGCCATATGATGGAGCCAAATCTAAAGAGTCGAACAAGAACGGAATAGCTCTTGGCTCGTTCCTCGATTTTCCACATGGCGTCGTGACAACGATCGAATAGCCCACCGAGGCGCTGGGAGAACAAATACGAATAGGCGCGCCGCAAAGCCGAGAGATCGCTGGCAGAGAATCGAACCGTGTCTGGGCTAGACAGGTGCCATTCCGCCTTCTCGATAATCGCGCGTACCTGATTGTATCCAGATGCACTACTCATAACTTCAGAATATAGAGCCGACTTTGCATCAGAATCATTGGTCCACTTGGCTAAACGCATGGCAATGTTGCTTGCGACAACTGTAAATCCTTTACGTAAACACAGGTCCTTGATTTCGATTAGTTCCTTGATTTTATCATCGGTCGGACGCCCGCCTTTCGCCTCCATCGCGACAATCATTTCCAAGGCATGCTGATAGGTCGTTGTCGATTTTACAGGTGCGTCGACGATTTTCTTCGCAAACTCGAGTGCTGCATCGTATTCTCGAAGTGATTCGCATGTCATGGCCATGTTTAAATTGAGGCGCGCGACCCACTTACTACCCATCGATGCAGGCGAGACCCGAATCGCCTCATTCAGGAATCCTTTTGCGTCTGCGGATCGCCCCAGCATCCGGAGGGAAATCGCGAGTAAGAGGCAGATACGAGATGTGATTTCCACCGAGCCGACAGCGGAAAGCATGGAATAGAATACTGAAGCAACAATCTCCAACTCCCGATAGCGAGCCGCATTCATGAGTTCATTCATGAAGTTCGTGGCCAACGTGTAATATGTTGTAGTGAGTGGATCATTGTTGCCGTCGAGAGTGTGTCGTAAAAGGGAGCGAAGAATAGCGGCCTGATTCGGCATTAGAGCCGTGCGTCCGTCAGCAACACGCGGTTTCACGGCGCGCGAAGACTCCACTGCTCCCGTACGCCAATTCGCGCCGAAATATATGTCGAGGCACCCCTTCAGTAGCTCGACTTTCGTGGATTCATCAATACAACTAAGCACGTACGCCCGCACTGCTGATGGTACTACTAGAATTTTCTGTGGCTCTTGATGAACGTTGCCAAGTGATACTTCATCAGTGCCAAATACGACGTCGATGAGTCCGTCTTCTTGAAGTCGCTGAGTGTTTTGAGGGTAGAAAGGCGAGCTGTTGTTGAAACGTTTTAGAACATCAAAAGTTTCGCCCTGTGGCAGAAGAGATAGCACTCTCAGTAGCTGCGCGGTTCGTTTGCCGTATTTGTCTTCTAGAGAGAAGATAGCATCAACACAGTCGACAAGATGCCGAGGATGATCGATGTCGTCACGCGGCAGGTCCTCATTTTCGGCAAGGCTATCGATTGATACCGTTCGAAGCTCTCCGAGGAGTCTATCGATTTGCGCTGGGACGCCCTGTGAAAGCTCATGTAGACGCTCCACGGTCCTCGCCCCTGCTGCCTTATCGCCTCCGAATGTATGGTGAGCTATGTACGATTTTGTCTCGACTTCGTCGAGTGCTGACAGCGTGACGAGCGGGTAGGCGAGGGTAAAATCAAGTGTGTGAGTTGACACGATGATGACGCTCTGCGGTGCAACATCCAAAAAGGCACTAACGATGGCATTCAACTTTTGCGACCAATCAGTCGCGTCCGCTCGAGCCTCAATTCCCTCAATTATAAGGGAGCACGGATTAGAGTGACCCAAGTTTATTATCATTTCTTGCATGGAAGACCCTGTTTGTCGTCTCACTTGATCGTCGAGTTCGTCAAAACTAGAGCTGCCCGCTGCGGAGATCTTGAAGGCTGGATTGGTAGGTGCAAATTTAAGCAGCGTAGAATCGATAAATGTTGAGTCGTCCATGCCCCAGACGGTTGATACGATGAGTACGCGCCGTGTGCTCAATGCAGTGAGCGCCTTTTCGCGCTCCGTCGTGCGAATAGCTTGATGTTTTTGATCAACACTCAGCGAGACTTTGATGTGGTCCAAGCGGTTCGCGGCGCTCACACCGGTTGCTGGCTCCGCCTCCAGGTCTGCGACGACCGGACCAGCAAGCGGAAGAGGCGATGGTGGCGCGTCGCGGATGGACGACTGGTTCTCAGCGTCCGACTCATCGAGGCTGTCGAAAGCAGGGCGCGTGTGCCGCGGAAAGGTCTGAGTGACGGACCTTCGTTCTTTGTCGAGTCGGTATCGAGTATCCGAATCGATATTCCAGCGACCCGATTCGATCCGGGTCGCAGCTCGCGGCCACTGTTCCAGAGTTAGCTGCGTGCCAAAAGATAACGCTGATATCGAATATCCGAATTCACGGCTCACCGGATTTCCGTTTGAGTCATAGGTCTCGAGGCCGAAGAGCGACGCCCCTTGGCTCGTCAGTCTAGGCACGTCACCAGCGAGGGATGTGGATTCCCGCCGGGGTGTATGCAGATGTCCGCAGAGATGGGATATGAAGCGGCCGGGCATGCAGATGTCTTCGTATGTTGACCTCGAGTCGCTACCGAGCCATTTGACTGGGTGGTGTGTTATGAAAATGTTCGCATCATTTGACTTAGACCAGTCATCCAGGTCGCCTAGTTTAAGCGAGGATACCTGGTGCTTATTGAGAGCAAGTCGACCTTCGTAGTCTCCGTCGAGAAGCTGTGTTGCAGCAGTGTTAAGGCCAACAAGTCCAAGAGAGACACCATCCTTTCGAAATATACCAACTGAATCGCCTGGCATCAGACCCGTGGAAACCTCGAGGAGTGGGATTTCGGTTGAAGATAGCCACTCTTTGAATTCGCGGAAGCACGAATCAATAAGCTTTCGGTAAGAGGATTGGTGGGTCGGCAGCTCCCACAAAGATTTGTAGACCGCAGGAGGTAGGGGGGCGACATCCCGCAGCAGGATAGCGTTTCCGTCGTCCTCCCCTGCTCGGCTCA
>JBIKRQ010000041.1:0-26777 GCA_044349155.1 Myxococcota bacterium | reverse complement strand
AGGCGAATCGTCTTCGCCCGCCCAATCGTGAGCGGCATGACCGCGCCGGGGAAGAAGACGCTGTTGCGCAGGGGCAGGATCGGCAGTTCGCCGGGGAGGTCCTGCGGTTTGAAATCGGGGCGGTCCTTCTTCTTCGACGTCACACGGACTCCTTGAGCCTCTGACATGCAGAGGCACAGCCTTGATATAGGCAGGGCGCGGTGCGGAACAAGTTGCGGACAGTTCGATGACTTCTCTGTCTCGCTCGCGACAGGCGAAACGCACGGGTGCGTGGCTGGGCGATGCAAAAGTCGCCGTCGACGCCGACGGGTCGCGTCAGGCCGCTGGGCCGCGCTTGAAGAGCATGCGTGCGGCGTTGATCAGGTTGCCGCGCGCCAGCTCATCGGTGCCCCAGTAGCCGCGCACGTCGCCGTTTTGGTCAACGAGCACGAACTTGCTGGCGTGGCTGATGTCGAACAGATCGTTGGGCAGCGGCGTGCGCTCACCCATGTCGACGAACATGCGTTTCGTCAGCAGGTCTTTCAGGGTCGCCTCAGGGCCCGTCGCGAGCTTCCAGCGGTTGCCGTCGACGCCCATCTTGTCGCCCCACGTTTTCAGCACGGCAGGCGTGTCGAATTCGGGATCAACGCTGAAGCTCACCAGCGTCACGCCTGGATCCTTGAGATCGTCGACGTGGCGCAGGATCTGCGAGAAGTCCTTCTGCTGCTGCGGGCACACCGACGGGCAGCGGCTGAAGAAGAACGACGCGATCCACACGCGGCCCTTGAGGCTCTCGCTGCTGACGACGTTGCCGTTCTGGTCGGTGAGCTGCCATTCGCCCAACGAGGCAATCGGCGGTGGCGCGTGCATCGCCAGCTGCTGCAGAAACGGCAGCACCGTGAGGGTGAGCGCCCCGACGACGAAGGCGATCACGAACGGACTTTTGTACAGCGGGCGCTTCGGCGCGTTGTCGGCAGTGGTCGCGTCAGACACAGCGCACCTCGGCGGTCACAAACAGAGTTCCAACAGATTCACAGCGCGATGGCAGAGAACACGCGGTCGACGGCGAGGGCGCCAAACACGACCGTTTGCCACACCAGGCTGCCGATGAAGACGCGGCGCGCCCACACGTCGGCGTCGGCACGCGTCGCCACGGCGGGGGCGTAGCCGGCAACGCAGCTGAATGTGAACCACACGCCGATGATCGTGGCGACGAGCGCGTACACCGGGCCACCCAAACCAAGCGGCCACAGCGCCACGCCCATCGCACACAGCGGAGCGGTGGTGCCCACAATCAGGGCCTTGGTGGTGTCGAGCCCCAACGTCGCTGGAAACACCTTGTGGCCGGCACGCGTGTACTCGGCCTCGCGGTACAGCGAGATCGCGAGGAAGTGCGGCAGCTGCCACAGAAAGCCGATCGCAAACATCGACACGCCAGCGATCTCGAGCTTGCCCGCCGCCAACGTGCCGCCCATGAGTGCGGGCATCGCGCCAGGGATGGCACCGACGACGAGGGACCACGGGCTGGTGCGCTTCATCGGCGTGTACACAAGCACGTACAAAAACAGGCTGAGCAGCGCGAGCCCGACGGTGAGCGGGTTGCCGAAGACCGCCAGCAGCGGCAGCGCCGAGGCACACAGCAGCAGGCCCACCGCCAACGCCGTCGACGGCGCCATGCGGCGTGCGGCCAACGGGCGATCTTTGGTGCGCGTCATGAGCGTGTCGACGTCGCGCTCGATGAGCATGTTGAGGGCACCAGCCCCCATCACCAACAACGCCACACCCACCAGGCCAAACGCGCCACGCATGATGGTGACGGCGTCGAGGACGGGGGCCGCCAACGCAAACGTGCCGCCGCCGGTAATCAGCGTCATCAGCGCGATGCGCGGTTTGCCCAGCGCCACGATGTCGCGCAGGGCAACGCTCGTGGGAACGGCGATCAGAGCAGGCGAAGAAGCGGGCGAAGTGACGACGTCAGACACAACCGCAACGGACCGTCTGGCACCCCGCTCGTCAACCTCCTGCATTCGCGTTGCAGCGCCGTTGGCTCACTTCTGCGGCGGGCTGCCGCGTCGATGAGCGGTGTCGAAAGCTGGACACGCAAGGTGCGACGAACTGCCTGCGGCACGGCGCCATCGATGCTGCTAGCAGCGCCTGCATGATCAACACGGTCGTCGTCGTTTTCGCCGTCGTGGGCCTTGTCAGCATCGCTGTGCCGCAGCTGGCGATCCCCGCTGTCGTCGCGTGCACCATCGCCGCCCTCGTCGCTGGCACCGCCAACAAGCGCGTGCTCGCCATTGCTGTGGCTGGTGTGTGCGCGTCGGTGTTGGGCCTCGCCCGTTTCGTCGTCGCTGAGGCCGCTCCCGGCATCGTCGAGGCGGGCCAGAACATGCAAGCGCGCAGTGCCATGTACAAGCTGCGCGAAATCCGCCTCGCGCAAGATGGTCTGCGCAAAACCGCAGCGTGGGACCCCGACGGCGACGGCATCGGCTCGGCCGGCGCCCTCGGCGAGCTCGTCGGCACAAAACCCATGCGTGGCACGAAGCCGCTCGAGTTTCCGTTGCTGCCAACGAAGTGGGCGAAGGCGATGCAGGTGGCGCAGACGGCCGCTGGCCCCGTCGATGTCGCCTGCCTCGAGGGCTACTGCGTCGTCGTGTATGTGCCCGCTGACGACGAGGCGGCTGAGCGCCGCTTCATCGCCTACGCCTGGCCCGAGGCGAACACGGCGGTGGGGCGACCGAAGGAGCCACTGACCACGAAGGCCGGCGATCCACGCGACGTGCTGCGCGGTCAGATCCTGTTCGTCGACGAGCACGAGCGCATCTTCGAAAGCGGCAACCAGCAGGGCTACTTCGGCCCAGGCAAAGTGCCGGCGTGGGATGCAGCACTGCCCACGTCGTCGTGGGCGGCAAACCCGACCGGGCACGGCGGCCTCGGCGTCGACGGTGGTACGTGGCGCCCGTGGAAGGGCAAGCAGCCCCTCGCAGCGTTGGCGGGCGACACCGCAGCGTCGCAATAGTCGCAGTCGACGACGTCACGCGCGGTGTGCGAAAACCGCCGCATGGTTGCACCTGCCACTCCCAAAGCCCGCACCCTGCAAGCCGTCCTCCTCGACGCCACGCCCGAGCGCAAGCTGCTCATTCTGGGGCCTGGCCCCGAGAAGCTGCAGGACTCGCGCTTCTCGATCGCCGAGATCGGCAGCGACTTCATCAGCATCAAACTGCTGGGCGACGAGCAGCTGCTCATTCCGTTTTCGTCGATCACCACGGTGAAGGCCGAGCGCACCCAGGTCACGATCCGCATTCGCTGACCTGCTGTTGCTTTTTGGCGTGCCTTGGCATGGTCAAGCAGTCGCATTTTCGGCGATCAGTGCATCTGAACTTTGTACTACGCCTTCGGCGCGAGTCAGGAACCTTCCAGGGCCAAGGTTCCCGACACCCTCCGCGCCCTTTTGCTTGATGTTACGGGTGGTTGCGCCGCTTGTCCTCGGAGACGACGACCCGCCCTTCGCTCTATCTTTGTATGGGCTTTGCTCCTCGGGTCGCGCTCCTGCGGGCGCGTCGGAGCTCCAGAGGTCGTGGTTTCAGCGTTGCTGGCTTCGACCGGGAAAACGCTACAGGAGCGCGTTGGTCAGCTCGACCAGGGCGGCCACGTCCACGAGGGGCAGGGCCCGCCCGCGGTGCTGCGCGACCCGCAACGCACCATGGGTCCCGCGCTGCAACGACGACACATCGGCCGGCAGACGCAGCGACTCGATCTCGTCGACGCCGTCGACCAGCAGGCCCAGATGGCGCACGGGCTTTTCCAGAATGAGCAGGCGGCTGTCGACACTCGCGGTGGCCGACCCGTTGGCCAACAGCGCCACGCCGTCGACGACGGTGAGCACGCGTCCACGGTGTTGCGTGATCCCCAACAGCGGCGGCGGCAGGCACGGCAGCTTCGACAGGTGCCCCGGCGGCGTCACCTTCTGCACGTCGGAGGCGCGCACCGCAAACCGCTCACCGCCGGCACGAAACAGCAGGCACAGCACGCGCTCGAGGGCAGGGGACGCCGTCGTCGTCGTCATGACACCTTGAGGATGCCGGCGTTGGCTGAGGCATCGAGGTCGCGCTCGAGGCGGAAGCGGCTCACCACTTCTTCGAGCTCGAGGCTGATGTTGCTCAGCTCAAGGGCCGACGACGACAGCTTCTCCATCACGATGGTCTGACCAGCGACGGCCTTTTGTACGTCTTCGGTCGACGACGCGTTTTGGCGAGCGAGGTCGGCGAGGTGACCGATGGCCTGCACCATCTCCTGGCTGCCACGCAGCTGCCCCGACGACGACTTGGCGATCGTCTCGGCCTTTTCTGCACCGCGAAGTGCGGAGGCCACGATGCCGTCGAGAGACTGGATGATCGAGCGCAGGTCTTCGCGCGATTCCTTCAGGTCCTGCGTCGAGGCACTCATGCCGCGCACGGCGGCTTCGGCATCGCCCTTCAGGTCGGACAGCAGCACCGTGATTTGATCGGCGGAGCGACCCGAGCTCTCGGCGAGCTTGCGCACTTCGTCGGCGACGACAGCAAAGCCGCGGCCGTATTCGCCGGCGCGTGCCGCTTCGATGGTGGCGTTGAGGGCCAGCAGGTTCGTGCGCTGTGAAATTTGGGTGATGACGTCGACGATCTTGCCGATCGCCTGGCTCTTTTCGCCGAAGGCAAACACGCGCACCGACGCCTGCTCCACGCGCTCGAAGATCTGGTGCAGCTTCTCGACCGACAGGTTCGCGACTTCCGTGCCTGTGCGCGCCGCGGTGTGCGTGTCCGCACCAGCACGGGCGGCGGCCTCGGCAGCGCCAGCCGACTTGTCGATGCCCTCGGCGATCTCCTGCATCAAGGCACTCGCCTTGAGCACCAGTTCGCGCTGGAGCTCCGCCGACATGGCGATGTTGCCCACGCTGCCAGCCACGCCCGCATTGGCCGTGGTGACCCGTTCTGCGGCGGCTGAGAGGGTGTTGGCCGACGACGCCACGTGCCGTGCGGTTTTCTGCAGGCGCTGCACCAGGTCGCGCAGGTTGTCGAGCATGTGGTTGATGGCCTCGGCGAGGCTGTCGACCTCGTCGGGCACGCGGCTGGGCATCTCGAAGTGCACGAGGGTCGACAAGTCGCCGTGCGAGATCGACGTCGCCGAGGCGTACAGCGTCTCGAGGTTCTTCGTGAGGCTGCGCGCGTACACAAAGCTCAACGCCAACGCGATGCACGTGAGCAGGCCGGCGAAGGTCACCAGCGGTGCCAACCGCAACGGCTGCTGCTCGTTGAGCGCCAGATTGACGGCGATGTAGAGGACGATGGCGGCGACGACGGTGATCGTGTTGCCGAACAGGATTTTCAGGGCGAGCCGACTGCTGCGCTGCATATGGGCCGCACGCTAGCAGGCTCTGAAAAACGGCTTTGCGTTTTTCAGAGCCTTGCTAGGGCTTGATCCGGCCTCGTCGGAGACGAGGCCAACATTGATCGCGCAGCTGCAACGACGGGGCCTGAAAACGAAACAAGCGCCCGAAGGCGCTTGCACGTCAGACCTCGGCGGTTGCCGAAGCTGTGTGGTGATCAACCACGAACCTTGAAGAGCTCTTCGCGCGAAACGGTCGAGCCCTTGTTGGCGCGAGCGTTCTTCGCCGCCTTGCCACGGGTGCGAGCCTTGCGTTCACGAACAATGCTGGTCTGCTTGGAGGCGGAAGCCATGGAATCACCTGATGTCCGTTACGGACGACTCGGCGCGGGATCGCGCGGAAAACGTGGTCTAGCTAGCAGGCAGAAGCGCCTGACTCAAGCCTGCTTCGTGGATCCTTTTGCAGCGGCCTTCTTCGGCGCTGCTTTTGCCGCCTTCTTCGGTGCTGCAGCGACGGTGCCCGCGGTCTTTCGCTGACGCAGGGCCTCGTACAGCAGCAGCGTGGCGGCGTCGGCGGCGTTGAGGCTCATGTCGGTGGCGGCCATCGGGATCGCCGTGACGAAGTCGCAGGCTTCGCGCGTGAGGCGACGCAGGCCGCGATCTTCGCCGCCGATCACCAACACGAGCTGGCCGGTGGCGTCGATCTCCCACGGGGCTTTGTCGCCGTCGGCTTCGGCTCCCACGATCCAGGCACCCTTCTCCTGCAGGATCTCGAGTGCTCTGCGGAAGTTGGTGGCGCGCGCGACAGGCACACGACACAGCGCGCCTGCCGAAGTCTTGATCGCCGACGCCGTCGCCGAGGCCGCGCGATCGGCGGGCACCAGCACCAGGCCCGCACCCATCGCGTAGGCGGCGCGCACGGCGGCGCCGAAGTTGCGCGGGTCTTCGACACCGTCGAGGGCGAGGGTGACGACGGGGGCGGTCTCAAAGTCTTCGACGCTGACGTACGGAAACGGTCCGCACGACAAGACCACGCCCTGTGCCGATCCCTGCTCACGACCACCGGCGAGCGCGTCGATGGTGTCGACGTCGGTGAGGCGGCACGGCAGGCCAAGTCCCTTCGCCAACGCGATGATCTCGTCGAGCTCGGGGCTGGGGCCGTGCCACAGCTCAATGGCGCGCTCGGGCTGGTAGCGCAGCGTGGCCTCGACGGCGTGGCGGCCCATCACGCACAACTCCGAGGGCAGCGCCGTACGCGCCGGAGCGCCTGTGGTGCGCGGCGGACGCGGGCCAGCCGCGTGGGGCTGGGCTGCAGCATGCGAGGGGTGGCCAGGGCCACGGTGGGCTTTGGTTTTGGCCCAGGGGGCGGGGGCGCTCTTTTTCACGTCGGACTCCAGATGCGATGGATGTATTTGAAAAGTCAGAGGTTTTTGGCGGCGGTGATCGCCTTGACCACGGCGTCGGCGGCGGCAGCGCGGTTGCTGGCCGAGCGGATCGGCCGACCCACCACGAGCACGTCGGCACCAGCGGCGATCGCGTCGCCCGCCGTCATGGTGCGGACCTGATCGCCCGCGGCGTCGTTCGGCCCGCGAATGCCCGGGGTGACCTTGACGAGCCCGGGGGCCACGCGCCCAACGGCTTCGACCTCGAGGGGCGAGCAGACGATGCCGCCAATGCCCGCCTCGAGCGCCAACTGCGCCAGGCGCGGCACCAATGTCGTCGCGTTCTCGGCGAAGCCTGCCGCAGCGAGCTCTGCGTCAGACAGGCTGGTGAGTGCGGTGACGGCGAGCAGCGTGGTTTTGCCGGCCGCAGCGTCGACGGCCGCGCGCAGCATCTTCGGCCCGCCCGAGGCGTGCACGGTCAGGTAGCGCACGTCGAGCTCGACAGCCCGGCGCACGGCCGCAGCGACGGTGGCGCTGATGTCGTGGAGCTTCAGATCGAGGAACACGTCGACGCCACGCGCGCGCACCGCCCGTACAAGGGCTGGGCCTTCGGCGATGAACAGCTCGAGGCCAATCTTGAACACGCCGACATGACCACGCAGCTCGTCGACGAGAGCGAGAGCGGCGTCGGCGTTGTCGACGTCGAGGGCGAAGCAGAGGCGGTCGAGTGGCGAGAGGGGCTGCACGCGACGGGCTGTAGCACCACGTCGCCGCCTGCACAGGGCATGTACAGGGCATGTACAGGGCATGTGCAAAGACGGCCCCGTCGTCGTGGGCGGTCAGGTGTTCACGCGCTCAGGTGGAGCGTGGGCGATCCACACGGCCGTCGACGTGACGGGCGAAGCGCCCCTCGCTGCGCGGGTGCACGGGATCGTCTTTGCCCCAACGCCAACCACCAAACTCGGTGCGGCGGTAGTCGGCGAAGGCCTGCTGAATCTCGACCTGGCTGTTCATCACGAACGGGCCGTGTTGAACGACGGGCTCGCCGATCGGCTGCCCCTGCAGCACGAGGATTTCTGTTTCGACGTCACCGTTTTCGAGGCGCACTTCGGCATCACCCTGCAGCTGCACCGCCGAGCCGTTGACGACGGAGCGGGTGGCGATCTGCAGGCCGTTGCCCTCAAACACGTAGAGCACCCGCTGCGTCTCCGCGCGTGCGGCGGGCAGGGTGAGCGCGGCGCCGGGCGACAGCTTGAGGGTCCAGATGGCGAGGTCGGAGCGATCTTTGCTGCCGTAGGAATCCTTCGGCGGCGGCAGGCCCGCAGCATCGCCAAAGCGGCCCGCGACGACGACGACTTCGGCCGTTTTGCCTGCTGCATCGGTGAGCACGCGACGCTGGATGTCTTCGTGCCAGAACATCGTGAAGCGCGGCTCGGAGAACTTGTCGGCCTTCGGCAGGTTCAACCAGATTTGAAACAGCTCGGTGTGGTTCTCGTCGTCACGCGTGAGCGGGAACATCTCGGCGTGCAGCACACCTTTGCCTGCGGTGAGCCACTGCACGTCGCCACCGCCGTAGCGGGCCGTGGCACCCACGGAGTCGGAGTGGTCGATGTGGCCCTTGCGCACGACGGTGACGGTTTCGAAGCCGCGGTGCGGGTGCTGCGGAAAGCCCGGCACGGTGCGGCCGTGGTACATGCTCCAGCCGTCTTTGCCGTCGAAGTCCATGCCCAGATTGCGGCCGCTCAGGCTGGCTTTCGGCGCCATCTTCTCGTCGCCAGCCGGGTAGCGGTCGTTGTGGTGCACGCAGAACAAAAACGGGTCGATGGTGGGCCACTGCCGCCCGAGCGGGATCACCGCGACCACGGGATCTGTGTCGGCATCGTTCGTGACAGTCGACGACGGGCGGGGCATCGGGGACTCCTCGGCAGTGCAGCCAACGGCGGCGGTGGCACCGGCGGCGACAAAGGTCTTCAGGGCTTCGCGGCGGTTGACACTCATGGTGTTCATGATGCCGGAGCGCGCTCCGCGTTGCGGACTCTGGTCCGATTGTGTCTCGGGCGCCGAGCGCGGTCGGCCGCAGCAGCCGTCGCCGCTCATCCCAACGGGCCAGGTGCTTGAAAAGAGGCGCAAAAGCTATCGACCGAGTGGATGAGAGACACTCGAGCCACCCCCACCCCCGCCCTTTTGGGTGGGCGCCGCTTTCGGGGTTTTACTGAACGTCTGTCAAGTGGGGTTGGCCAAAAAGAGCGCCTGCCGGTCGATTGATCGGCGCTTCTTCGAGGCTCAAAACCGCATCGGGCCCGCAGGCACGAACACAACGTCGACCGCGTTGTCGTCGTCGAGTGCTTTGTCTTCGTCGGCCTCGGGCACCGCTGGTGTGCGCGTCAACGATGCGCCGGCAATCGCCAATGGCCCGCCCGACAGCGCCAACAAGCTGCCCACGGCCACCATCGCCGTGCCGGCCGCAAAGCTGTCGGAGTCGCTGGCGACCACGAGACCTGCCGCCGCCAACGCGCCGCCAGCCGTGCCCACCACAAGGCCCGGCAACGTCCAGGCCGCGGCAACGCCGGGCTCTTCGTCGTCGAGCACCGCGCCAACGGCAGCGCCGCACGCCACGCCGCCCACCGCACACGGTGCCAGCGCAATCAACGCCGGCACGCCAATCACCACACCGCTGACGCCGCCAACGGCCGCCCCGGCGGATGAGCAGGCGGTGCCGCCGTAAAACAGGGCCATCGCCGTCACCGCGCTCATGGCGGGCAGCACGCCACCCACCGCACAGCCTGTGGCGCCAAGGGTGTTCACCATCGACCAGTCGTCGTCGTCGGCCTTTCCATCGGGGGCCACAGCGCCCTCTTTGCTGGCCTTGTCGGGCGCTGGTGCGTCGTCGTGCTCGCTGGGTTCCTCGTCGACGGGGGCAGGCACCGCCGGCGCCTCCACCACGGGTTGCTCAACGGGAGCCTGCACCACGGGTGACGGTGCAGGAGGGGCATCGCCCGCCCGCAACGCCAGAACCTGGGCCAGCACGACGACGAGGGCGCTCACGCTTCGGCCGTCCCGTCCGCAGGCGCATCAACAGGCGCTTCGGTGGCATCGGCTTCTGCAGCGGCCTCGACGACGTCGTCAGCAGCGGCCTCCACCGGTGCTTCGGCTTCGCCCTCGGCCTCGGGCTCCTGCGGCGGACGCACGAGCGGCGGCTCGATGTCGGTGACACCGATGAGGTGGCGCATCCACTCAGCGCGGATGACCTTCATGTCGACAGCGACGTCGGCGGGGACCACCGCGTGCTCGAGGCCGTTGTAGCCAACAAAGCCGACGATCGCGGCGGTGCCGTCGCTGAGGCGGGCCTTGATCTCGGGCTCGACCGTGAGGTGCGACAACGTGCCGGCGTAGCTGACGAAGTGGAACTTCTCGGCGGCCTCGGAGATCGCCTTGTTGTCGAGGCGCTCCTTCATGACCCAACCGCGGGTGACTTCGTACTGGTCGGTCTTGCCGGCAGCCTTGAGCTCCTCGAGGCGCGTGCGCCACTTGGCAGCTTCGGTCCAGTCGTGTTCGCGACGGGCGCGCTTCTCGAGGTTCTCCTCGGCGCGGCGCTCTTTGAACGAGCGCGTATCGCGAGCACGCGGCGGCCGCGACGACGTCGGCTGCTGCTGCTGCTGCTGACCCTCGACCGGGGCGGGGCGAGCCCCACCATCAGGACGAGGACCGCGCGGGCGATCGGTGCGCTCGGGGCGCGGACCACCACGATCGCCACCGGGCGGACCGTCACGACGGGGACCACGCGGGCCGTCGTCGCGGCGCGGGCCACGATCGTCGCGCGGCGGGCCACGGTCGTCGCGGCGGGGCGGCGGACCTTCTTCACGACGACGACGTTCCGCCTCGCGGCGCTGGCCATCGCGTTCACGGCGCGCGGCCTCGTCGTCTTCGACCTTCTTCACCTGCTCGGCCGTGACAACGCCAGCAGCCAACAACTTCGCCTTCAAATCAAGCATGCACGCACGGTAGCGGTTGTCGGCGACGGATCAACCCCATCATGTGCAGTCATGTGCCGTGTCAGGTGCGGTCACGTGGACCGCCGACGAGCCGCTTGACCGCCGCACGCCTCAACTGCAAGAGCACGCCCCATGAGCACCGTCGTCGTCTGGGGCATCCCCTCGTGCAGCACCGTTTCGAAGGCGCGGGCCGCGTTGACCGCCGCGCACATCGACCACACCTTTCGCGACCTGCGCGCGCAGCCCCCGAGCCGCGACGACGTCGTTCGCTTCGTGAGCACGCTCGGCAACAAGGCCCTGCGCAACACCTCGGGGGGCTCGTACCGCGCGTTGCCCGACAGCAAAGACACCTGGACCGACGAGGCCTGGATCGATGCCTTCGTCACCGATCCCATGCTGCTCAAGCGCCCCGTGATCGAGCGTGACGCCGCCCCGATCGCTGCGGGCTTCAAAGACGAAGCCGCGATCCTGCAACGCCTCCGCTGACGTCGACACTGTTGAGCGCACAGAAAAGAAAACGGGCGCCCATGGCGCCCGTTTTCGGTGCATTCGCGCGAGGCGAAGCAGCGTTCACTTCTTCTTGGCGCCGTAGCGGGCCTTGAACTTCTCGACGCGGCCTTCCTTGTCGAGGATGCGGCTCTTGCCGGTGAAGAAGGGGTGGCACGCCGAGCAGATGTCGACGTTGTACGTGCCGCGGGTCGAGCGGGTGTCGTACGAAGCGCCGCAAGCGCAGCTGATGGTGGCGTTGCGGTAGACGGGGTGGAGGTCGATTTGGGCCATGAGATCACCTGAAGGAGCGACCGGCTTTCGCACCCAGTGTGCGCAAGGTTGGGTCGGACGTGCAGCTACCTAGGGTGTGCCCCCGCACTCGTCAAGGCGTCGTCATGGCGTGGCTTGCACCCAGGCGCCAAACGCCAACAGGTCTTGCAGGCGGCGGTCGGCGTCGGCTTCGTCTTTGAGCGGTGCTGACGACGTCACCATGTGCAGCGTGCGGTGGTCGGGGGCGGTGAGCACGTAGGTGAAGCCCACCAGCGTGGCGTCGGCGTGGTCGGCGTCGCGCATCGGTTGCAGCAGGCGGATCACCTGCTGGCCCCCCGCGGTCGTGATGTCTTCGGCGACACCGCCCGACGCCCTGGTTTGCTCCTGCAGGCGCGCGGCGAGTTGCGGCAGGCGCGTGGGATCGGGCACCGGCAGCAGCAGCACGCGCGCCAGTTGTCCCGACGTGTGCCGCCATTGCGAGACGCACGGATCGGTGGGGGCCACGTCGGTGCAGGCTGGGTCTGCATGCCAGTCGGTGGCCCCGGGGAAGCCCAGGGCAACCGCCTCAGCCTTCAGCACCGGCGCCTTCGGGTCGACGCCAGCAACGACGGGGACGGGTGTTTCTGCGGCCGACGGGGCACGTTGCTGCCACAGCGCCGCCAGCAGGCCCAGGAGAACGACGACGCCGACAGCGATGGACACTCCGCGCTTCATGAGCGGCTTGTGCCACGACGGCTGCGACGACGACAGAAACGGGCCGACCGCTGCGAGGTGTGCATGGTCGATGTGAAGAAAAAAGTGAAGGTCGCCGGGCAGTACGGGGGGAAACTGCTCCGGCGACCTTCCATCGGCGGCCGATCGACCTGGGGGGGAAGTCAAAATTCTTTCGACCACCGATGTGATTCAAGAGTGAGCATGCTTCATGCCAGCTTTCGGGCGCTTTCGAGCGCACCCCCATGTGGTCTGTATGCCACAGAAAGCAGGGTTTGACAGCCACATCCCTTGGAGAAGAGGCAAAATCGACGAGCAATTCATTGCCACATGTGTGGTGTATGCACCACATGCTCAAGTGCACGTGCGGCGCGCGGGGTTTCGCCACTGGCAGGCCACAGATTCCAGAGGCGGGGAATGACGAACGGGCGTCGGCTTTCTATGTGTCCGCCATGGCCACCAGAGTGCTTCTCGTCGACGACGATCCCCATCTCCGCCTGGCGCTGACCAAGGCGCTCACCCGCAAAGGCATCGAAGTCACCGACCTCGCTGCCGGCGAGGGTGCGGTCGAACCGCTCAAGACGGGCACCGGACCAAACGGCGCCATCGACGTCTGCCTGCTCGACCTGCGCATGCCCGGCATCGGCGGGCTCGAGGTGCTGCGACGCACCATCGGCCGCAAGGTCCCCGTCGTCGTGCTCACGGGCCACGGCACGGTGCCCGACGCCGTCGAAGCCATGCGCCTGGGCGCGGTGAACTTCGTGCAAAAGCCCGTCGACGCCGACGAGCTCGTGCCGATCTTGAAGCAGGCGCAACGCACCGAACCGCAGATCGTCGCCGACACCATGCTTGGTGCGTCGGCCGCGATGCTGTCGTTGTTCGAGAAGCTCGAGCGCGCGTCGAAGTCGTCCGACCCGGTGCTGCTGCTGGGCGAAACGGGCACGGGCAAAGAACTCGCGGCGCGACGTCTGCACGAGGCTTCGGCCCACCGCCGCGGGCCGTTTGTCGGCATGAACACCGCCGCTGTGCCCCGCGACCAGCTCGAGAGCGAACTGTTTGGTCACCGTCGTGGTGCGTTCTCGGGCGCTGCCGATGCGCGCGATGGCGTCATGCACCGCGTGGGCGAAGGCACGCTGTTTCTCGACGAGATCGGCGAGATGCCGCTCGAGATGCAGGCGAAATTGCTGCGCGCGATCGAAGACCGCCGCTTCCGCCCCGTCGGCGCTGACAGCGAGCGCCCGTTTCGCGGTCGGGTGGTGGCGGCGACGCACCGCGACCTCAAGGCCTTCGTCGAGCAGGGCCGGTTCCGCGCCGATTTGCTGTACCGCCTGGGCGTGATTCCGCTGCACGTGCCGGCGTTGCGCGACCGCGACGACGACGTGGTGCTGATCGCCCGCGCCTGGCTCAACCGTGCCGTGGTCGAGCGCCCCGCCGGCCGCCCCGCCGACATGTCGATGACGTTCACCGAGGCCGCTGAGCAGCGCCTGCGCGAGTACGCGTGGCCCGGCAACGTGCGCGAGCTGGTGAACGTGGTGAAGCGTGCGGCGTTGTTCTCGCCCACCGACATCGTCGAGCGCGACCTCGTCGACGAGCTGATCACCGACTCGCCGTTCGCGCATGCCGCGGATTTGCCGCCGCTGCCGCCGCCGTCGTCGTCGGGCGATGGGCCACGCGCTGGCCAGCGGGTCACGCTTGAAGAGCTGGAAAAAACGCACATCCGTCGCCTGCTCGACGAGCTGCACAACGTGTCGGAAGTCGCGCGCATCGTCGGCATCGACCGCCGCACCCTGCAGCGCAAGATGATCGCCTGGGGCTTTCGCGATCCGAAGCCCGAAGCCGGCGACGAGTGACGATCGATCACTCTCGATCACCCTCGATCACTCGACGACTGACGTGACGACTGACCGACGTGAAAACGGCCTCAAGCGAGGCCGTTTTTTGTGCGCTGTGCGTTCAACCGCCGGGGATGAACGGCAGGATCGAGCGCAGGTCGTCGTCTTTGAATGTCAGGCCCACGCCGAGGAACCAGTCAACGCCGTAGCCGTCGATGGCGTTGTACGCGCGAGGTGCACCGCGCTCCCAGGCCCAGCCGTTGAGCAGGTCGTCGACACCCGCCGACACATACAGGTGCGGCACCGGCTGCGCCTTCACCAACGTGCGCCAGCGCGGCAGGTACAGCTGGCCGACGTCGTCGGTGACGAGGCTGTCGCGTGGGCCGCGGGTGCCAAACAGGTCGGAGCGCAACTCGAAGCGGTTGTCGAACAAGAAGACGTTGGCGCCCACGCCGCCCGTGGTTTCGATCAAGCCCGCGCGCAAGACGAGGAAGTCGAAGAAGCGCTTCGCGAACATCGCTGTGATGCGCACCTGGTTGTCTTCTTCGCGGATCGAGCTGCGCGTTTCGGTTTGCGCGCCGTTGCTGCCTGTGGTGGTTGAGATCAAGCGCTCGAGGTTGCCGCCGTCGTCGACGATCTCGAACAGGTAGAACTTGTCGGGCTTCGGCTGCAGCTTCAGCGACAACGTGGTGGTCGTGCGCTCGCGGTTGAAGTTGTACCAGCTGCCCACGTCGACGTGCGTCTCGAGACTCGTGAGGCCACTGACGAAATCGGCGGCACCGTTGACGGCGTCTTCGACCTTTTGCGCCATGTTCTCGTCGGTGAGCAGGCGGCCCACCGTTCCTTCGCCGCGCTCAACGCGACCAGCGACCTCCGACAGCGACACCAGCGTGCGGTTCAACTCGGTGACGGTCTCCTGCAGTTGCACAACACCGTCGGCGACCTTCTCGCCGTTGCCGCCGAGCAGCTTGTTGAGCTGGCCCGTCACGCCCGTGAGGTCGTCGGCGATCTGGCGAACGCTGTGCATCGTGGCGCGCAAATCACCATCGCGCAGCACCAACACGGGTTGGCCTTTGTCGTCGAGCACGGGCTTGCCGTTGAGGTCGAGCAGTGGCGTTGGTGGCGTGTTTGTACCGGTGCCCGTGAGGTCGGCGATGTCGCCGCTGATGCGCGTGACGTTGGCGACGAGCTTTTTGAACTCGTCGTCGTTGTCGCGAATCAGCACCTGCGCGTCTTTCAGCACGCTGTCGATGGTGCCTGTGAGGCGACGCAGGTCGGTCATGGCGACGCGGTACAGCTCGTCGAGGGGCGGCGTGTTGCCGTCGCCGTTGACGAAGCGGTTGAGCTGACTGGTGATGCCGCGGATGTCGCTGGTGATGCCGCCCACGTCGGCGTCGATCTTCTTCGTGATGCTGCGTACGTCGGTGACGATGCCTTCGGCGGCCGCAAGCAATGCGTCAGTCCCCGTCATGCTGCGCACGTTCACGAGGCGCCCACCTTCGGTGAGCAGTGTTGTCGAGCGACCTGGCTCGAGGAACAGCGCCTTGCTGCCGAGCAGCCCCAGGCTTTCTTTGCGCACCCAGGTGTCGACGGGGAGCTTCACCGTCGACGTCACGCGCATCAGCACGCGTGCGACGCGGATCGGTTCACTGCGCAGCGCGAGCGCTTCGTCGAGGGTCTTTGGCGCTGCCTTTTCGTAAAGGCGCTGCACGATCGCCTGGAACTCTTCGTTCTTTTCGACCTTCACCGCAGCGGTTGGATCA
This sequence comes from Myxococcota bacterium, assembly GCA_044349155.1. GTDB lineage: Bacteria > Myxococcota > UBA727 > UBA727 > VGSZ01 > VGSZ01. The sequence goes on along the minus strand of JBIKRQ010000041.1, from coordinate 10,998 downwards.
AACACCAGCCGGAAGCGATCGTCGAAGTCGACCACCAGCTCGCCGACGGTGAGCGGCACCAGCGAAATGTCTGTGATTTCACCGACTTGCAGGCCGGCAATCGTGATCAAGCTCTTGGCGTTGATGCCCGAAGCGTCGGTCAGGTACGCCACGTAGCCGACGCTGTTTTTGGCATCGAGTGTCGATTTTCGCGACGACGCCAAAAAGAACAACGCGACGGCAACGCCAACAATGATGACGAGGCCAGCTCGAAAGGCGTTCTTCGCGTCGTTCACAAGCCCCGTCTACCACGTCGACGAGGCGCGTGCGGCACCATCATCCCGGATGCACGGCCAGCACGACGCAGCTGATGTTGTCGTAGCCACCCGTGCGGTTGGCCAGCACGACGAGCTCGAAGGCAGCGCGGCCCGGGTCTTCGTACTCGAGGACGGTCTGCAGCATCTTGGCGTCCTGCTCATTGGCCGGGGCACCAGCACCGGCGGCGAAGTCGGCGACACCGTCGGAGCACAGCAGCAGGCGATCGCCGGGCAGCAGACGCATGCGAAACAATTCGGGCTCAAACGGGTCGGGACGGCAGCCGCCGTTGTCTTCGATGATCACGCGGCCCACGACGCGCGTGAGTGCGGTGCCCATCTGGATGTGCGCTGCTTCGCGAAACGACAGCCCCAGGCGCAGCGCGTCGGTGCAGCGGTCGTGGTCGATGCAGATGGACTCGATGGTCTTGTCGCGAATCAGATAGGCGCGGCTGTCGCCCAGGTTGCCGAGTGTGCACTCGCCGTTGACGACGAACGCCGCCACCATCGTCGAGCTCATGACCTGGTTGGGCTCGTTGGGGATCGGCGCGTACTTCGCGTTGATCTCAGCCGCGATGCGCTTGCCCGCCGAGCGCGAAATCTGCCGCAGCACGTCGGCCCGACCGGGATGCTCGAGCTCGAGCGCCTGCGCGCCTGCTTTCTCGAGGCCCGACCAACGCTGCAGCGCTGCCACTTCGACCTGCTCGGCGGCAAACGCACCATCGCCGTACTTGCTGCGCGAAACACCGTCGGCGACGAGGTACAGGCCCGTGCGGCCCGTTTCGTCGGTCACGCTCAAGCAGCGGTCTTGCTGCCCACTGCCACGACGTGCCTTGGCGAGCCCTGCATGCTGCTCGGCCCAGCCTTCGAGCATCACCGGCGTTTGCTCCTCGGTGGCACGCGTTTCGGCGATCAAGCGCGCGCGAATCTGCTCGAGCTGGTGCTTGAGGCCGCGGGCGTGGCCGATGCGCCGTGCAGGGTTTGGGTCGAGGCACGGCTTGAGCGACGGCCACACACCGAGCGGACACTCGGGGCGAAACACGCGCGGCGTGACGAGGTAGGCGGGGTCGGTGTCGACGTCGAGCGGTGCGCGGCGCGCCAACAGCGCGTAGAGCAACAAGGCCACGGCGTACACGTCGGCGGCGGCTGTGACGCGATACCCCAACCGTCGACGGACTTCGGGCGCGCAGAACACGCCGAGCGCCCCCTGCGGAAGTGTGCCCTGAGCGTATATTCCGCTCACGGCATACAGACGAACACGGCCGCCCTTCTCGATGACAATCTGCGACGGGTCGAGGTCGTGAATGCAGCAGCCCGCACCGTGCAGGCTCTCGAGCAATTCGGCGAGCTCAATGCCCAGCTCGATGGTGGCCATCGCGGGCAGGAGTTTGTCGTCGTCGGCAAGGTAGTCGACGACGGTGTTGCCCTTGGGGCGCTCAAACACGCGGATGGCCGCACGCTCAAGGCTGACGCGGCAGCGCGGACGCACCAAACGCGTGTCGGGCAGGCGGGCCCATGGCGGTTCAGCAGGCGCTGCCGACATCCACACCGCCGTGAACGGCTGGCCAAAGTCGGCGCCGTCTTTCGACAAGCGTGCTTTGAAAAACACCATCCCGCTTTGCTCGCCGAGGGAATCCTCGAGGCGAACGGTGGTGCCGTCGTCGGCGACAAACACCTCGCCGGGGTGCGGCGGCAGCGGGCCCACGTCGGTGCGCTGTTCCTCGAGTGGTGCGCCCTCGACGGTGGCGCCTTCGTCGGTCGAGATGTGCGAGTGCTCATCGCTGTCGGCATCACGCGTTTGCGGGGCCTTCGGCAGGATGATGTCAGCGGTTTTCTCGTCGAGGTGGGCGGGGTAGTCGAGCAGGTCGGCGTGCGAGGGCGGTGGCGACACCTCTTCGAGCACCGGTGCGGCGGGCTCAGCAGCGACGTCGAGGATGGGCGCGCGCGGGCCGATGCTGATGGGCACGGGCACCAGCACCGAGGTGAGCTCGGCAGTTTTTTGTGCTTCAAATCCTTCGGCCGCGATCACCACTTCGTCGTCGTCGAGAGGCGGCAAGCGGGACCCGATGGTGGGTTCGCGCAACAGGCTGATCTCGTCGTCGTCGATGGGCGGCAGATCGTCGAACGGGTCGTAGGCAGGCGTGGCTTCGACCTCGACATCGACGGGCGACGGCGCAGGCAATGGCGGCAACGCGAGCGGAGCAGGGGCCGCAGCACCACCGGCCTCGATCGACGCGCCCTCGATCGAAGCCACCTCGATCGAAGCGACGGCGTCGGAGGCGTCGGTGGCATTGGTGGCGTCGGTGGCGTCGGTAGGCTTCACGCGGCTCCGCGTAGCAAGACTCGAGCGCGCAGCGCCCGTATCGAAAATGACACCCAGGGGGGAATCAACTGTTGGCCCGCTGGTTTTCCCACCGCGCGTTGCGGTGGCGCAAGCACCGAATGCAGGTCGTCGACTTTGAAACCGCGCCGTTGCACATCGCAGCACGGGCTCCTAACCCGACTGCGACGTTCGATTCCGAGTGCGTCTGCCAGGAGCCCGTGTGCATCCAGTCCTCTTCAAGATCCCCTTCATCGACTGGCCGCTGCACACCTACGGCGTGCTGATCGTGACCGGCTTCCTGATGGCCATGTTCATCGCCTGGAAAGAGGCCCTGCGGCAGGGCGAATACGTCGACGACGTCCTCGACTTCGCCTTCTGGGCGCTGCTGGGCGGCATGATTGGCGCGCGCATCGTGTTCATCATGGTCAACTGGAAGCAGTACTTCGTCGACCAGCCGTGGGACACCGTCCTCGGCGTCAGCGTCCCCGCTGTGCTCGTCGTGTGGAAGGGCGGCCTCGTGTTTTACGGCGCGGCCCTCGGCGGCTTTGCGTCGTTCCTCATCTACACGAATTCGCGCGGCATCCTCGGCGTCAACAAGCTCAAGTTGGCCGACATGATGATTGTGGGCTTGCCCCTCGCCGCTGGCATGGGCCGCCTGGGCTGCGTGGCCGCCGGCTGCTGCTGGGGCGACGGTGCTTACACCCTCGACGTCGACGGGCACTTTCACTCCACGATCCCGCTGGCCATCCAGTTCCCCAAGGGCTCGCTGGCGTACTCGTCGCTGGTGAACTCCGAAACCGGCGCCATCCGTACGGCGATGCAGCAGATTGGCGCGACCGCCCCGCTGATTCCGATCCAGCTCGTCGACGCGTTTGGCGAGGTCGGCTTGTTCTTCGCCCTGCTGTTCGTGCGCTCGCGCAAGTGGTTCCACGGCCAGGTGCTGCTCAGCTACGGCCTGCTCTACCCGATCTGGCGCTCCACGCTCGAAGTCTTCCGTGGCGACGGTGAGCGCGGCTACGTCATCGATGGCGTGCTCTCGACCAGCCAGTTCATCTCGCTGTGCCTGGCCACCACGTCGCTGGTCGCGATTCTGATCATCCGCAAGCGCTCCAACAACCAACTCGCAGCGCCAGCCTGACCCACAGGTGAGCGACAGTGCACGACGACAAGCGGCCCTTTGGGGCCGCTTTCGTTTTTGCGGACTACGCTCGGTGATTCGACCGCAAGCGGTCGAATCACCGTGAACCACGCTCGAGAATCACCGTGAACCACGGTCGTGAACCACGGTAGGGTGCGGCCCATGTCTGCACGTCTTTGTCTCGTGACCTGTGTGCTGCTGGCGTGTGCTTCGTCGACGACGAAGGCCGTGCCGCTCACGATCATCGGCACCAACGATCTCCATGGGCGCGTCGAGCGCGTCGCCGCGCTGTCGGGCCACCTGTCGATCGTGCGGCAGCAGCTCGAGAAGCAGCACGGCGGCGTCGTGCTCGTCGACGGCGGCGATATGTTTCAGGGCACGCTCGAGTCCAACCTCGAAGAGGGTGCGGCCGTCGTCGCCGCCTACAACCACGTCGGCTACAACGCCGTCTGCGTCGGCAACCACGAGTTCGACTTCGGCCCCGTTGGCCCCCTCGTCACCGCCAAAACGCCCACTGACGACCCCCGTGGGGCGTTGAAGGCGCGGGCCGCCCAGGCGCGGTTTCCGTTTCTGGCGGGCAACGTCATCGACGACGCCACCCACCTCCCCGTCGACTGGCCCAACGTCAAACCGCGCACCCTCATCACGGTGGGCAAGGGCAAGCACGCCATCAAGGTCGGCATCATCGGCCTCAGCACCGTCGACACGCCGAAAACCACCATCGCCAGCAATGTCCGCGGCCTCACGTTTGCGCCCCTCGTCGACAGCGTTGTCGCCCAGGCCACGGCTCTGCGTGCGGCAGGGGCCCGCGTCGTCGTCGTCGCAGCACACGCCGGTGGCAAGTGCCCCGACCTGCACGACGCCACGTCGCTCGACTCGTGCGATGCCGATGCTGAGGTGATGAAGCTGGCGCGCGGCATTCCTGTGGGTGTCGTCGACGTCATCGTCGCTGGGCACACGCACCAAACCATGGCCCACGTCGTCAACGGCATCCCGATTGTCGAGAGCTGGGCCAATGGTCGCGGCTTTGGGCGCGTCGACTTCGATGTGGATGTTGCCAGTGGTAAGATTGCGCTCGTCAAGGTGCATCAGCCGCGCCGACTGTGTGGCGACAGCGCCGACAACGACGACGTCGCGATCGAAAAGTGCGCGCCCTCGCTCTACGAAGGCAAGCAACCACAGCTCGACCAGAAGCTGCTCAAGCAGCTGCAGCCGTACCTGAAAGAGGCCAAGGTGCGGCGCGCCGAAGCCCTCGGTGTCGTCGTCAACAGCGAGATCAAGCGCGGCTACGATCGCGAAAGCGCGCTTGGCAACCTGTTCGCCGACTTGCTGTTGAAGTCCACGCCTGGCGCCGACGTGGCCCTCATGAACGGCGGCGGCATTCGCGCCAACCTGCCTGCAGGCGCGCTCAACTACGGCGCGGTGTTCGAGATGATGCCCTTCGACAACCGCCTCGCTACCGCCCAGGTCACCGTCCTCGAGTTGCGCACGTTGCTCGAAAAGAACCTCGGTGCAGCGAAGAAGGGCGGCATCTTCTCGACGGCAGGCGTGCTGGCCACGATCACGTGCGGTGCCGACGGCAAGGCCACCGTGGTGCTGCGGCGCACGTCGGGAACGCTGCTGCGTGACAACGAGCGGCTCACGATTGTCACCACCGATTTTGTCGCGCTCGGCGGCGATGGCGGCCTTGGCATCGACGAAGCCCGTGTGGTGGTCGACGAAGGCGACCCGGTCCGCGAACGCCTGGTCGAGCAGCTGAAGAAGGCCGGCGGCTCCCTCGCTGGCGACGACGCGGCGTTGTTCGACCTGGCGCATCCGCGCTTGCACCGTGCTGGCCACGCCACCGCCCGCTGCGGAGGCGAGTGATGGCGACGAAGAAGGCCTGGTCGATCCGCTCGTTCACCGCCAGCGACAGTGCGGGCGTGTGCAAGCTGCTGCTGCAGGTGGCGTCGTTTGACGGCGGCGTCGAGGCGTTATCGCCTACGTTGTTGGCGGCGCGGCTGGCCCATCCGTCGTCGTCGAACGGGCAAGCGTGGCGCGTGGCCGAGAGCAGCAATGGGACCGTGATTGGCGCGCTGTTGGTGTTCTTTGTGGGCACGCTGCGCACCGAGATCGTCGTCGCTGTGAACCCGGCGTTTCGTCGTCAGGGCATTGGTCGGGCACTGGTGGATGCGGCTCCTGACGGCCGTCGCCTGCTGTGCACGAGCCGCGCGAGCGTGGGTGGTGCTGAGGCCTTGCTCGAGGCCACGGGCTTCACCGAGCGCCACCGCCATCTGCTCATGCGTCGAGAGACGGCTCCACTGGGTTCGATCGAGGTCGAGGGTGTCGAGATCGTCGACGACCCCGCCAAAGACGCGCGCCGCGCCATTGTGGTGCTGACAGCTGCAGTGGGCGACGACGTCGACGACGACCGCGGCTGGATGAAGGCACGCCTTGGGCGCGAGCGCTGTGCGGCGATGTACCTCGAGGTCGAGCAACCCGACGGCAGCTCGATCGACGGCGGCATCTGCATCGTCGCGCCGGGGGAGCGCGCGCGCAAAGGCGAGCGGACGGCGTCGGGCGAACCGATTGTCGGCGTGCTCACCGACGTGGGCCTCATGCGCAACCTGCGGGGCAAGGGCTTGTCGCGCGCGCTGGTGCGGGCTGGCATTCGCCGCGCCGAGCGCCTTGGCTTCCGCTTCATCGAAGTGGCCGTCGACAAACGGCGCGCGCCAGCCATCGAGCTGTACGAGCGCGAGGGCTTCGAGGTCGTCGACGAAGACATCGCCTGGCTCCGTCGCGAGTAGGTGATGTGGGGTAAGGTGGTCGATGTCGGCGAGATCGGCGGCGCAGGTCACACGTCGCGTGCGCCACATGTGGATGCCCACGGGTAGTTGCACGCACGAGGTGGTCATGCGGTTCGGATTTGTGCTGTGTCTGTTGCTTGCGTCGACGGTGGTTCGCGCCGAAGGGCAGCAGTTCCGCCTTGCCTCGGGGGCCACCCGTTTGGCCATGCTGCCCGTGAAGTGTTCCCGCGACATGGCACCCGAGCTGTGCGCTGCCCTCGACGAGTCGCTGTCGGTGGAGCTGGGCCGCGACCCGCGCCTCGACGTCGTCGCCCCGCACGACCTCGAGGTCATGATGGGTGCTCAGCAGCTCGTGGCGTTGCAGGATTGCGACGGCGACACCTGCTTCAACCAGCCAGCGTTGCAGCAAGCGCAGGCGAAGTACCTCGTTGCCGTCGTCATCGGCCGCATCGGCAACGACGCGCTGATCACCGCCCGCATCGTCGACCTGCAGCGTGAAACCGTCCTCGACCGCGACGACATCCGCGTCTCGCGCCACAGCGAGGCCGACATCGACGAGGCCACGCGCACGCTGGTGCAGAGCCTGCTGGTGCGTCGCGGCCTGGCCACCCCGCTCGCGGCACCCGCCGAAGCACGCGGCGCTCCTGTCGCCTTCTGGGCGGGCGTGGGCCTGACGGGTTTGGGCGTCGCCGGCCTTGCGGTGGCGGGTGGCCTTGGCCTGTCGGCAACCATTGCCGTTGCGGGCTTGAACAACTCCACCTCGTTCACCCAGAGCCACTACGACGAGGTCAGCGCCTCCGCCGAGCGGCAGGCCCTCGGTGCCGACATCGCGCTCGGTGGCGGTGCCGTCGCGCTCGTTGCTGGCGTGGTCATGATCATCGTTGGGAGCCTCTGATGCGTGCCGTCACCACTCCTCTCCTGCTGCTCCTGGCCGCCTCGTCTGCCTGCACGCTCTACATCAACGACGAACTCGAGAAGGCCCAGGCCCTCGTCGACGACCGCGCCGGTGAAGGCGAAGGCGAAGGAAACGAGGGCGAAGGCGAAACCGGCGAAGGCGAAGGCGAAATCGCCGAGGGCGAAGGCGAGATCGACGACAACGACCCTGCCTGCGAAGCCGAAGAGCGGCTGCTCGTGGTGCGCGCCGACAGCACCGACGTCATGCGCATCTACGACCTCGACGAAGGTGGGATGCGCCGCCGCTTCCCCCAGGGCGTGAACACCAATCTGAATCTCGACAACGACGACACCGTGGCGGGCCAAAACGGCTACGAACTCAGCCATGTGGCACTCGGCAGCGACGACCGCATGTACATGATCGGCGATCGCTTCTTGTACCAGCTCGAGGCCTCGACGCTGACGCAGCAAAACATCGTTGGCCGCACGCAACTCGTGCTCGACAGCTTCGGCAGCTACGACCACCTCGAAGTGCTGAACAACTACATCCTGCCCATCGGCGGTGAGATCCGGATACTCGCGCAGGACGCCGAAGTGGGCGCCACGTCGACCGTGCTGCACGACGGCGACGACTACCTGGGCACCACGTCGTTCTCGACGGGCGACGGCAAGTTTGTCGCGGTGAGTGCGGAGTACGGCTACGTCGTCGTGGGCGCTTTCGGCGATGCACCGCCCGAGGTGGTCGCCACGGTCGACACCGAATCCGACACCGCCCGCATCCACGGCTTTTCGCGCACGCCCAAGGGCATCGCGTTTGATTCGTCGACGCAGAAGTTGCTGCTGGGCGACCTGTCACGCGTGATCGTGATGCGCGCCGCCGACAACTTCCAGATGCCCGAGAGTGCCGATGGCGACTACATCCTCCCCGGCGACAGCGACAGCGTCGACGTTGCCGGGATCGCGGCGCGCGGCGGTTTCGCGTGGCTGCTGTTGCGGCGCGGCGTCGACAACCTGGTGAAGCTCGATTTGAGCACCAGCCCACCACGAGCCGTCGACATCGCCACCGTCGACGTTGGCGGCTTCGGCAGGTCGATTGTTGTGGGCTGTCAGCGGGTGTTTGTTGGCTCCTTCGACAAGGTTGTCGCCGTCAACCGCAACACGCTCGAGGCCGCCGGGACCTTGCCGCTCACGTCGGTCGCGCGCCTGCGCCTGGTGCAGCGTTCAGCGCTCGCCCTCGAGGGCGACAATTGAGCCTCGAAGCGAGGACGCACTGATCGCTGATCGTCGAGCGACGCGACAGCGTGAAGCACGACGTCGCGGCAGGAGCGCAGGAGCGCAGGAGCGCGGAAACCCGAGCGGGAACGAAGACGTGCAGGCTGGCGGGCGCCGGCGACGCCTCGCAGGAGCGCGACCGCAGGGGGAATGCGCGCACCACAAGCAGGCCAAGGGGCGGGCGTCGCTCCGTAGAACGCGGCGCAACCACCTGAAATATCAAGCAAAAGCGCGCGGGGGCGCCGGGGGCCGCCGTGCAACGCGGCCCCCGGCTCGCGCCGAAGGCGTAGTCCAAAGCGAGGACGCACTGATCGCCGACCGTCGAGTGACGCGACAGCGTGAAGAGCAAACCGGCTTTGCGGTTTTGTCGAGGGGCGGGCGGGGAAACCTCCCCGCCGATCAATTGAGCCTCGAAGAGAAACCCGCTTTGGGGTTTGTCGCCGAGGCGAGTCTCTCGAGGGGCGGGCGGGGAAGCTTCCCCGCCGATGAACTGATCGGCCGGACCTCGAGCGATGGGCACCTGTACTCGTCGAGGTCGATCAAAGGGCCGTGCTCAGCCGCGGGTCAGGGCGACCCGCGCACGCAGCGTGGTGATCAGCTGCTCCACAAGCGGCACAATCTGGCGGTGGTCCCACGGACGTCGTGGGTCGCTGCCGTACAACGACGTGAGCGTGGCAGCGTCGGCGCGCAAGCCGGTCTCGCCACCGTCGTTGAGCCAGGCCTCCAGCGCATCGCCGAACGCGATGACCTCGAGGTCGTAGGCCGTTCCGCACTCGGTGTCGGCGAGGCAGCGCGTGAGCAGCCGGCTTGATGTTTCTTCGAGCCCCAGCAGCTCGACGCGATCGAAACGGGGCGGGCTGAAGGCCTGGTCCGCGCCCGACGACAGCACACTCATCAGGCCGTCGTCGTCGAGGTGCAGGTAGAAGTTGTTCTTCGTCGCCGTGTAGCTGTCCCAGTGGCTGCACACCATGTCGGCGGCCATGTTCGGCAGTTCGCGCTGCCAGTCGATGACGGCGGCGGTGTCGGCCATGAAGTTCGCAGCACTCGCGTTCTCGAGGACGGTGAGCACGTTGGTGAGTGCCGCGCGCGTCGGATCGTCGCCGTAGTCTTCGTCGAAGTTGTTGAGCTGGTTCAAAAACAGGTCTTGCCCGTACTCGCCTTCGTACACGTGCGCCGACGACGAGAAGTGACGGCCGAGAAAGCCTTCCTCGTCGTGGGCTTCGAGCGCGATGTAGTAGCCGAAGTTGGTGCCGTTGAGGGTGACCTGCACGGTGCCCACGCGTGGTGCAGGCAAACCCGCCCGCGTGACCAGGCCGTAGAACAAGCGCTCTCGCGACGCGCTGTTGTCTTGCACCACGTTGTTGAGCGTGAGGTGCTCGACGCCAAACAGGTTGCCGCCAGTGGTGGTGCCGAAGTCGACCTTGAACGCCGCCTTTTCGTCGAGGCTTCTCGACGAGCTTTGGCCCTTGAGGCGAATGCGCGCGGTGCGTGCGCCAACAGCTCCAGCGCTGTCGGTGAACGTGATGCTGGCATCGACCTTCACGTCGGGGTTGGCCCGCAGGCTCGCTTCAGCGGCGCTGGTGATCGTGATGGCGATGACGGGCGGCGTGGTCGGTACGGCGTCGTCGAGCTCGTCGAACAAGCGCGCGCTCTCGTCGACCCAGGCGATGTTGGTGGCACCGCGCGTTGGCTCAAGGATGCTGTAGGTGCCCGCCCCGTCGGGAAAGCGACCCATGCTGGTGTCGGCGGGCAACAACCGCTTCGGCGCGTTGTCGACGACGACACCATCGACGGCCAGCGCGACGCTGTCCTTGCCGCACTCGATGCGTGCTGTGAGCGTGACCACCTGCCGCGCACCAGGCGCGAGGGTGCCGACAAGGGCAGGCTCGAGGTCACTCGCGTTGTCGCCGAGCTGCACACGAGCAAGGTCGACGCTGTCGGTGCCGCGGTTGATGATTTCGACGCCTTCGGGATCGCGACAGAAAACCTCGTTGATGACGACGTCGGAACCCGCCCCCGGCTCTCCTTCGCCCTCTCCCTCTCCTTCTCCTTCGCCCTCGCCCTCGCCCTCGCCGGGTTCTCCCTCTCCTTCTCCTTCGCCCTCTCCTTCTCCTTCGCCCTCTCCTTCTCCTTCGCCCTCGCCGGGTTCTCCCTCTCCTTCTCCTTCGCCCTCTCCTTCGCCCTCGCCTTCGCTGAGGCCATCAAGGACCGGACCGGTGCACGCGGCGACCGAGGCAACAACCAGCAACGAGAAGATCGGCTTGAGCATCGCGGGGGAGTGTGAACCACGCG
>JBIKRQ010000317.1:0-7482 GCA_044349155.1 Myxococcota bacterium | reverse complement strand
CTGCTGCAGTGGTTGACCCCGCGTCGTCCTTTTGTGATGCGCTGTCGTCGTCGTGGCGCTGCCGTGGCGTCACACACGAAGAGGGGCATACGTGGCATCAATCGAGCTGGTGGGGGTCGAAAAACGCTACGGCGACGTCAGCGTCGTCAAACGACTCGACCTCAACATTGCCGACGGCGAATTCGTCGTCCTCGTTGGTCCTTCAGGCTGCGGCAAATCGACGACGCTGCGCATGATCGCTGGTCTCGAGACCATCAGCGCTGGTGAGCTGCGGATCGGTCGTGACCGCGTCAACGACGTCCCGCCCGGCGACCGCGACCTCGCGATGGTCTTTCAGAGCTACGCGCTCTACCCGCACATGAGTGTGCGCGACAACATCGCCTTCGGCCTGGTCGTGCGCAAAGTGGCTGCGGCCGAAATTGCCACGCGTGTCGACGACGCCGCGGCCATGTTGGGCCTCTCGAACCTGCTCGATCGCAAACCGAAGCAGCTCTCGGGTGGGCAGCGCCAGCGGGTCGCGATGGCGCGGGCGGTGGTGCGTCGTCCGCGGGCGTTTTTGTTCGACGAGCCGTTGTCGAACCTCGACGCCAAGCTCCGCATGGAGGTGCGCGCCGAGATCGCGGGCCTGCGTCGTCGCTTCAACACCACGACGGTGTACGTCACCCACGATCAGGTCGAAGCGATGACGCTCGCGGACCGTGTCGTCGTGCTCAACGACGGTGTGGCGCAGCAAATTGGTGCGCCGCTCGACGTGTACAACACGCCCGCGAACCGCTTCGTCGCCACGTTCCTTGGCACGCCCACCATGAACATTGTGCCGCTGTCGTCGGTGCAGGTGGGGGCAGCGCCCTCGTCGGCCGTCGAGGTTGGTGTGCGTCCGCACGACGTGGTGGCGCGTGTGGGCTCGCCCGTGGGTGCGCTGATGGCGACGATGACGGTGGACCACATCGAGCGCCTTGGGCAGGAAAGCTACGTCTACGGTCAGCTGGGTGGCATTCGCTTCGGCGCCGTCGTCGACGAGAGTGCCGGCGTTGTCGCCCATGGACAGCAGGTGCAGCTCAGCGTTCGTGGTGATCGCGTGTGCTTCTTCGACGCGGCCGGCGTGCGGGTTGCGCGATGAACGTGCTGTGGCGTGCGTGGCTGGTGTTGGTCCTGGCGTGCGTGGCGTCGTCAGCACGAGCGGATGACGTCGTCGACACGCGCCCCGAAGTGGTGCTGTGGCACGCGTATCGCGCCGACGAAGCCGCGGTGATCGAGCGCATTGTCGAGGACATCAACACCACGCGCACCGACCTGCGCATCAAGATGTTGGCGGTTCCGTACGACGCCTACCTCGACAAGATCGGTGCGGCGATTCCACGCGGCCGCGGACCCGACCTCTTCATTGCCGCCCACGACCCCATTGGTGATTGGGCGCGCGCCAAGACGATTCAGCCGATCGACGACGTCGTCGACCCGCAAACCGCGTCCACGTTGCTGCCTGGCTTGCTGCCCGCGGTGATCTTCGAAGACCACGTCTATGGCTTGCCGATTGCCTTCAAGTCGTTGGCACTGTGGCGAAACACGAAGCGCGTGCCGCAAGCACCGTCGACGCTGTCGGAGCTGTTGACGGTGGCGAAGGCCAACACCGCCGATGGCCGCTACGGGTTCGTGTACGAAAACCGCGACCTCTACTACCACGCTCCCTTCTTGTTCGGCTTCGGCGCGCGCCTGTTTGACGACGACGGCAAGCCCGCGCTGACCTCGCCGCAGATGCTGCGTTCAATCGAGCAGGCGAAGGCCATTGCCGACAGCGGTGTCGTGCCCACCGAGGTGTCGGGCACGCTGACGATGTCGCTGTTCAACGGCGACAAGGCCGCGATGATCGTCACCGGCCCGTGGTCGCGTGGTGAAATCGAAGGCGACCTGCCGTTTGCGATTTCGCCGTTGCCCGACGTCGTCGACGCCGATGGCACGCGTCGGCCCATGAAGCCGCTGCTCACCGTCGAAGCCGTGTTCATCTCGGGCAAGACCGAGAAGCGCGATCTCGCCGTCACCGTCGCCCGCTTGCTTGCCGATCAGGAGCGCAGCGTGCTGCGTTTGCGGCAGGCGCGGCAGCCGGTGGCGCTGTCGACCGCGTGGGATGCGTTGCCGAAGGACGACCCCAATGCCCCGTTTTTGCTGGGCTTTCGTGCACAGCTGGCGAACTCGGTGCCCACGCCGAACACGCCGGCGATGAAGTCGTTGTGGAGCCCGTTCAACCTCGCGTTGGGCGAAACCATGGGGCAGGGCACGCCCGCAGCGACGACGATGGCGCAGGCGCAGAAGTCGCTGGATGGTGTGCTCGCCGAAAGCACGCGGCCGGCATCGAGCGACAGCAGCGGCTTTGTCGTCGTCATGCTGTTGGTGCTTGGCCTGGTGCTCGTGTGGACCGTGTGGGCCGTGCACAAGGCCGGCGGCGTGTTTGCCCTCGTGCGCGACATGAAGAGCAACACCACCGCGTACGCCTACGTGGCGCCAGCGATGGTGGGCACGGGCGTGTTGGTGTTTTTCCCGTTTGTCGTCGGCGTGGGCATGGGCTTTTTCCGCCATGCGTGGGGCACGTACACATTTGTCGGCGTCGACAACTACGTCACGATCCTCACGGGTGCCGACTCGAGCTTCTTTCGCACCCTCGGTGTGACGGTGCTGTGGACGGTGACCAACGTGTTTCTGCACGTCGCCATTGGCGTGGTGTTGGCGCTGGTGCTGAGTCAGGCGCGGCTGCGATTTCGCAGCGTGTATCGCGTGCTGTTCATCATTCCGTGGGCGATGCCGTCGTACATCACGGCCCTCATCTGGAAGGGCATGTTTCACCCCGAGTTTGGCGCCGTGAACGCGGTGCTCGGCATGCCTGGGTTCTCGTGGATGAACTCGTTTTGGACGGCGTTTGCGGCCAACGTGATCACCAATACGTGGCTGGGCTTTCCGTTCATGATGGTCACCGCCCTCGGTGGGCTCACCGCGATCCCGAAGGACCTCTACGAAGCCGCCGCCCTTGACGGTGCGGGCCCGTGGAAGCGCTTCACATCGATCACGTTGCCCCTGCTGAAGCCAACCCTCGCGCCCGCCATCGTGCTGGGCACCGTGTGGACCTTCAACATGTTCAACGTCATCTACCTGGTGAGCGGTGGCGCTCCCGGTGGACGCACCGACATCCTCGTCACCGAGGCCTTCCGCTGGGCGTTTGAGCGCGGCCAGGGCGGCGCGTTTGGCACCGCGGCGGCGTACTCGACGCTGATCTTCTTGATGCTGCTGGCCTACAACACCGCGTCGTCGCGCGTGACCAAAGCCATGAAGGGTGACGCATGAGCAACACCGACGACATCGACGTCGACCTCGCTGGCGAGAAGCCGCATCCAGCATTGGCGATTGCGTCGCACCTGCTGCTCATCGCCGTGTCGGTGGTCGTGCTCTACCCCGTGTTGTGGGTGGTGCGGATGGCGTTGTCGCCGTCGCAGGCGTTCGCCTCGGGGCTGTCGCCGATCCCCACGCAGGTGACGTTGCAGAACTTCGCCGACGTCGTCGGCAAAACCGACATCCAGGGCACGTGGGTGTTTGGTCATCAGCTGATGAACTCGCTGGTGATTTCCGCAGCAACTGCTGTCGTTGGCGTGGGGCTGGCGACGTCGGCGGCGTACGCGTTTTCGCGCTTCAAGTTTCCCGGCAGCGACCTGGGGCTCAAAGCACTGCTCGTGACCCAGATGTTTCCGGGCACGATGATGATGATTCCGCTCTACATCCTGCTCGACACGCTGCACCTGCTCGACACGCAGTTGGGGCTGGTACTCGTGTACGCGACGACGTCGATTCCGTTTTCGACCTTCATGCTCAAGGGCTACTTCGACACGATTCCTGCCGAGCTCGAAGAAGCCGCGCGCATGGATGGCGCCAGCACGTCGAGGATCTTCTTTTCGATCATCCTGCCGCTCGCGCGTCCGGCGATTGCGATCACCGCGTTGTTCTCGTTCATGACGGCGTGGAACGAGTTCATCCTCGCGGCCAAGCTGATGAACTCCGAGACGAGCTACACGCTGCCGGTGGTGTTGCAGGGCTATGTGGGCGCGAAGTCGACGGCGTGGGGGCACTTCGCAGCGGGCGCGATTTTGGTGTCGGCACCGGTGATGGCGCTGTTCTTCGCGTTGCAGAAGCACCTGGTCGCGGGGCTCACGTCGGGCAGTGTGAAGGGCTGAGCGAAGCACGGGGGGATGATGCTGGCGTTGTTGTTGAGCATGGCGGCGGTGTTTTCACCGGCCGCGGTCGAGGCCTACAGCCGCTACGTCGGCGCGACGGTCACAGTCGAAACCGAAAACGTGAGCCATATCGGTATCTTGCGGTTGGTGACTGAAGAAGCTGTCGTGATCGAGGTGCGCGGCGACGTGCGCACCATCAGCACCGACGACGTGCTCGGGATCGAGGTTTCGGGCATCGAGCGTGGGCCCAACGCTGCGTTTGATCCGCAAGGGGTGCGCAACCGCCGCATCGTCGAGCTGGAGCGCTTCGCCGAGCGCAAGGACGCCGACGCCGGCTGGGCAGCAGGACTCGGCACGCTGTTGCTGTTGGGCGATGTCGCCGTCGGTTTCCTTGTGGCGGTTCAGCTCGGCAACGCCACTGCGTCGGTGGAGCGCAAAGTCGGAGGATGCGTTGTGGCAGCCGTGGCGGCAGGCATGACGGCGTGGCAGTGGGTCGGCTTCGCCCGGGCCGTTGGTGATGCGAGCGCCGCGCGCAGCGACATCGAGGCGCTCAAGTCAGCACCGCTGCCCACCAGCGCTGACGAAGAATGACGCTCAGGCGTGGCGGTTGGCGATGTTGTCCATGCCCACGGCCACCGCACACCGGTGCAGCGTCGCCTTCGCAATCGCGCGCGCCTTGAGGGCACCGGCCTGCAGCACCGCCTCGAGGTGGGCCGCACCCTCGGGGGTCGTGAGCAGCCGCTGGTACTCGAGGCGGGCGGGGCCGAAGCGCTCGTCGATTTTCGCCATCAGGGCCTTCTTGAGGTCGCCGTAGCCCACGCCGCCGGCGCGCAGGCGGGTTTCCCACTCCACCTGCTCATCGGCGCTCAGAAACAGCTTGAGCACGCCGTAGGCGTTGACGCTGTCGGGCTCCTTGGGCTCGGCGGGTTCGCGTGAGTCGGTGACGATCGCGTTCACCTGCTTCTTGAGTTCCTTGCCCTCAGCGAAAATCGTGATCGTGTTGCCGTAGCTCTTCGACATCTTCTGGCCGTCGGTGCCCGGCACCTTGGGCGTCGGCGACAACTTCCACGTCGGCTTCTTCAGCGCTTCGACGCCATAGGCCGTGTTGAAGTGCGCGACCATGTCTTGCGCCATCTCGACGTGCTGAATCTGGTCACCACCGACGGGCACGACGTCGCTGTCGTAGGCGACGATGTCGGCGGCCATCAGGATTGGGTACGTGAACAGGCCCACCGACGGCTTGATGTTGTTGGCGATTTTGTCTTTGTACGAGACGGCGCGTTCAAGCAGGCCCATGCCCGTCACCGTCGCGAGCAACCACGTCAGCTCGGTCACTTCGGGCACGTCGCTCTGGCGAAACAGCACCGCGCGCTCGACGTCGAGGCCGAGGGCCAGGTACGTGGCGGCCACGTCTTTCACCTGCGCGCGCAGCTTGGCGGCGTCGTGGGTGGTGGTGAGCGCGTGGTAGTCGGCGATGAAGAACAACGCCGAGTCAGCAGCGCCGAGGCTCTTGCTGCTCTCGACGTGCTGCAGGATCGCACCGAAGTAGTTGCCGAGGTGGGGAGTGCCCGAGGGCTGAATGCCAGACAAAACGCGCATGGCAGGCCCATAGCAGGCAGCAGCGTCCGACGACAACGCTCCTACAGCGGCTCGATCACGGTGAACACGCGCTCGATCATCATGGTGCCGCCGCTGACCCCGAGAAACGCCGCGGCATCGATAGCGATGCTGCTGCTGACGACGCCTGCTGAGCTGCCGGTCCACCGACTACCCGCCATGCTCGTCGAGGCCCACCAGCGGCCGTCGCTGTCGACGACCACTTCGACGCCGATCGACCCGCTGCACGTGGCGCTGGAACTGGCAGTGGTTGCGCCGCTGTTGTCGAGGCGAATCGCGCCAAGCCCGCCACTGCAACCGATGGTGACGAAGGTGCCTTGTGGGGCGAACACGTCTGTGGTGCTGCGGTTGCCAACACCCGCCGCGAAAGACGCAGAGCCCATGCCTGTGGGGGTGATGGTGACGTCGACGTGGAAACGCACGTGTTGTCCTGCTGCCAGTTGCGGCAGCGAGAGCTTGAGGGTGCTTGCGCCGACGGAGCCAGGGATCATGACGGGTCTGTCAGTGCCCGACGCCAGCGCCCTCGACTCCAACTGTGTCGCTTCGACCTTCGCCGTCGTGGTGGCAACAAAGCCGCGCAGCCCCGCGTGGAATACCTGTAGCCATGGCGCGCTGCGTGCTGTGGTGAGTGCAAAAAGT
This sequence comes from Myxococcota bacterium, assembly GCA_044349155.1. GTDB lineage: Bacteria > Myxococcota > UBA727 > UBA727 > VGSZ01 > VGSZ01. Next base: position 1,015 of record JBIKRQ010000317.1, on the reverse strand, counting down.
TCGTCGACGAGTTCGGCGTTCCGGGGATCGTCGCCGTTGGGGTCACTGCCAACGAACAAGCTGACGCCCACCGGTGGGGACGCCACGGGGACGCCGCTCCGCGCGTCGGTCACAACCAAATCCGTCGCGACCTCGAGGCCGTCGACAACCGCGGTTGGTGTGCCGCCGGAGATTGAAAACGACACGTCGTGAAACGCGTGGTCCGTCAGTGCGGCGCCGGCGCGATGTCCTTGCGAGGCGTTGAAGAACGTTGGCCTGCAGCCAACGTCGTCGAGGTGGAAGTTGCTCGCGGCCGAAGGCTCCGGACGGCGCGACAGCAGCCCGCGCGTGAGCGATGTCTGGCTTGAGCAGGCCTGCCAGCTTGCGTGGACAACGAGTTCGGTCTCGTTCGCGATTGGCGCGCCGCTCAAGGTGCCTGGCCGACAGGCCGCCCCGACGCCACCGTCGACGCCGCTGGCCGTGATGCTGCCAGTGGGCAAAACGCGATCCGAATCGCAATGCGCGACGACGGCGAAGCCGGGGAAGGGCTGCGCAGCTGGGCCGCTCTGCAGGTGGAGCGTGTAGGTCCGCGTTGCGCCCGCAATCGTGTCGGCGAGGAACCACGCTGCCGTGCCGTCGTCGACCAACTCCACCGCGTGGCGCGTTGATGGAGCATCGGTCGGAACTGCCAACACCGCGTCGACGCTCAATCCAGATGGCAACGCAACGCGGACAGGGACGCCGACCGCTGTAAACAAGCCGTCGACGTAGACGGTTGCCAGAACGTCCCCGAGCCCCTCGCCCTCACCTTCACCTTCGCCTTCGCCTTCACCTTCGCCTTCACCTTCGCCTTCACCTTCACCTTCGCCTTCTCCTTCACCCTCTCCCTCGCCTTCACCCTCACCTTCACCTTCACCTTCACCCTCGCCCGGTTCTCCTTCGCCTTCACCCTCACCTTCAGCGGGCGCCCCGTCGACGGGGTCGGCCCGGAACAGGGAGCAGCCAGGGAGCAACGCAAGGATGGCCGTGGGGATCA
>JBIKRQ010000316.1:0-7495 GCA_044349155.1 Myxococcota bacterium | reverse complement strand
GGCGGGAATCACGCCAAAGGCGAAGGCCGGCAGCAGCGACACCGACTGCGCTTCGGCTTCGGTGGCGCCGGGCGGTTGGTAGAGCACCAGCAGGAACGTCGCGATCAAGCTTTCGCTGAGGACGTTGCCGGCCTGGCCGCAGGCGTAGGCGATTTGCAGGGGCAGGGTGAGCTTGCGGGCTGGCGCGTTCATGGAGACGCGCACGTTAGTCGCTCGGCGGCGTGACGATGTGTGGAATGTTCCGATCTGGCCGGTGTTTTGGAGCGGGATCGTGATTACCTTCCGGCCTGCACCGTACCCCTGAAGGAGAACCGATCATGACGACGTCGAGCGACCTTGAACGCGAGCTGGAGCAGATGGCCGAGCGCGAGCTTTCCGGCGACCGCCGCGCCCTGAGCGCTCCTGTGGGTGTGCCACGCAACCGCCTCGACGCCGAAGACGCCCGCTTCCCCCAGGAAGACAAAAACGTCGCCGTCGGCGTGCACCTCAGCACCATGATCTCGATGCTGATGAGTGCTGGCACGCTCACCTGGGCCATCCCCCTCATCGCCCACTTCCTCGTCGGCACCCGCTCCGAGGCGTTGCAGCAGCATGTGCGCGCGCAGCTGAACTTTCAGATCACGATGCTGCTCGTCGTGATCGCCGGCATCGGCGTCGGCGTTGTCACCCTTGGCGTTGGCTTCTTTGTCACCGTGCCGATCATGTTGATGTACGCGCTGGTGAGCATCTGGGGCAGCATCCGCGCAGCCATCGCTGCCAACAACGGCGAGGCCTACGAGTACCCGCTCACGCACGAGTTCCTGAAGTGACCTGACGTCGACGTCGAGAGCAACAAAAACGGCCCGCAGATGCGGGCCGTTTTTTTCATGCTTCGAACAGCCACCTTCAGCCGCGCAGAATGAGCAAGCCGAGCAGCGTGCCGACGAACAAGGCGATGCCGCCGGCCATCCACTTCGTCGTCACCGTCGGCAACATCGTGACCCACGCCTGCTGCGCGATGCTTTCGAACATCGTCGCGGGAGCACCCGCAGGGGCCAGGCTCATCATTGACGGGCCGCCGCTGTTGACCACGCCGGGCTCGGAGCTGTCGCGGCGCACGTCGCCACGACGACCCGGCAAGGTGTCGATGCTCGGCGCTGGCCCGATCACCGTGTCGTTCTCGGTGGCCACGACGGGCGAGGTGACCACGCCCAGTTCGCGCTCGATCGAGGCGAGGGCCGTGTCGAAGTCGGCGGCGCTGAAGTAGCGCTCGTCGGCGTTTCGGGCCAACGCCTTGACGACGACCGCGTCGACGCTGGCAGGCACGCCAAAGCCGCGCTCGGTGGGCAGCGCGAACCGGCCCAGCGGCAGGTCGCCCGTGAGCAGTTCGTAGAAGATGACGCCGGCGGCATACAGGTCGGCCCGCTGATCGACGCGCTTGGCGTCGGTGCGCTGCTCGGGGGCCATGTAGTTCACCGTGCCCATGGTCATCCGGCTCTTGGTGAGGTTCGGATGTGGGTCGTTTTCTTCTTCGAGAATGCCCGCGAGGCCGAAGTCGACAAGCACCGGGCGCTCGTCGCCGACGGGGCCGTTCATCAGGATGTTCTCGGGCTTCAAGTCGCGGTGGATCACGCCCGGCAGGTGCGCTGCACCGAGAGCCTGCAGAATGCGACGCGTGAAGCGCAGCGCCTGCGCCAACGGCAGCGGCCCCTTCTCGAGGTACTTGCGCAGCGGATGGCCCGGGATGAACGCCATGGTGATGTAGTAGGTGTCGCCGGCGGCACAGCCCTGGTCCCACACCTGCACGACGCCGGGGTGGTCGATGGCGCGCATGGCGGCACCTTCACGCTCGAAGCGCTGCACGAAATCCGGACGCACCGCGAGCTCGGGCGCAAGCGTCTTGATCGCCGCCGCACGCCCGCTGGCGAGGTGCTTGGCACGGTACACGCGGCCCATCGCGCCCTTGCCGATGAGCTCGATGACGTCGTAGCCGGGGATCTTCGGCAGTGGCTCGACCGCAGGCTTCGGCGGCGCAAGCACGGCAGCAGGCGCGGGTGCCGCAGGCGGAGCGCCGTCGAGGGAACGACGGGCCAGGCGCGCGGGCGAGGTGCGGTCGTCGCCGTTGAAGTCGATGCCATCAGCCACGCCTTCGTGCGACGGCACGCCGCCAGCCACGACGCGGGCGTCGAGCTTGGGCTTGGGCGCTGCGGGCAGGGCGGCCACTTCGTTGACCACCACAGGCGCGTCTGGGCGCGCGTAGCGCTTCGCGAGGGCCGGGTGGATGCCCAGGGTGGCGTCGTCGTTGCCGGCGAAGCCGTGGCGCGCCCTGGCCTTCGGGAAGCGTGTCGCGCACCGATCGCACCGCAGCGAGCCACCGGGCGGCACGCCAGCGTCAGCGACATCAGCGCTGCATGCGGGACAACGTTCGGACATCGCGGCCTCCGGTGGAACTCGGGCGGTCGCCTCGACGACAAACCGGGTGGCTTCTCGTCGCGGCGGGCTGGAACCTGCGGGCGCCGAAAGGCGACAACCGGTTCCAAGTGGTGACCATGGGTACCACCCGCAGAGATCGCGTCACAAACTTTTGACCGCGCTTTTTTCCGCAGCGGTGTCGACGTCGCTGCCGACATGTAGGCCCTGATCGTACTGCGGTGCAAACGCCCTATTGGTTGCAGAGGCCGACCGGGGCGGCGTCGACAATTCCAGGGGCGCTGACCACGTTCCAGGTGCCGTCGCCACGCACGAGCACGCTGGCCAACCAGACCTGGTCGGCGGTGAGGCGCTGGGGCCCCACCGTGCCGATGATGGTGCCTTGATCGAAGACGGTGATGGTGGCGTCGCCCGCAGCACCCACGCGGCAGGCGTGCACGGAAACCCGGTAGCTGCCATCGGCTGGCGCATCGAGCGTGATCACCTCGGGCCCGCTGCCGCCCACGTCGTCGACATCGAGGCGCGGGTCGTCGGCGCGGCCGCTGCTGCCCCACTCCGGGCTGCGGTTGGCGAAGGCGCAGTCGAGGCCGGCGGACCGGCAGCTGTCGACGTGCTCGTCGCTGAATTCGGCGCAGAAGTCGACGTCGGCACAGTCGACCGGGCACGTGCCGTAGTCGCCGAGGGTGCCGCCGGGGGCGACCAGGTGCAGGTCGTAGTCGACGTTGTCGGCGTCGTCGGTGGCCTGCCACGTGAGCACCACCGCGAGGTCGCGCGGCAGCAGTTCGACGTCGGCTTCGTCGAAGGCACCGTAGACGTCGGTGGCGCGCAGGCGAACCACGTAGCGGCCAAGGGCGTCGGCGATCACGCGCACCTGCGGCGACGTTGTGGAGACGGGGACGGCGACCGAGTCGGCGGGGCGCTCAACGAGAGACCACGCGAACGTGAAGGGGTCGCCATCGGGCTCGGTGGTGTCGCTGCCGTCGACGGTGATGGGCGTGTTTTGGTTGATGTGCACGCTGGTGCGTCGCGAGCGCAGCTCAACAGCGACTGCAAGGGGCGCGAGGTTGATCTCGGCGCGCACAGCGACGTCGACGCTGTGATCGACCTCGCCGGCGTTGGCGTCCACCCTGAGTCGATCGCGCAACACGCCATCGGGATCGAGCAAGGCAGTGGTGCTCGCCGAGGGCAACAGCGCCACCGGCAACGTGGTGGCATCACCGGGCCCAAGCACGACGGGCAACGTCGAGGTGTCGACGACGAAGGCGCCTTCGACGTCGGCGTGTGCTGCAAACGACGCGGCGGTGATCGTGGCGGCGCTGAAACCGTCGTTTTCGACCTGCACGGCGATCACCGCCCCGAGGCCTTCGTTGACGCGGCCGAAATCGACAGGGTCAGGCGTGATGACGAGGTGGGCAGGGCCTCCCTCGGCGTGCAGTGGCACCTCGACGCGCGGGGTTACGGGATCGTTGGAGTCGATGACGAGGGCGGCATCGAAGCTGTCGACGATCAGTGGATCGAGGCGAATGACGACGTCGACGGCGGCACCGGGATCAACAAACGCGGGTGCCGTCACGAGAGAGAAGCCGTGATCGATGGGGTCGACGACGACGCTGCTCAGGTTCAACACGCCAGTGCCGCGGTTGCCGATCTGGATCGTGTGTTCGGTGACAGCACCCACGCGCACGAGGCCAAGATCGAGCGTCAACGGGGCGACGGCGATCTCGGGAACGAGGTCTGCGAGGGGTTCATCGCACTGGCAACTGCTGACGACGACAGCAGCCAGAAGTAAGGCGGTGAAGGTGCGTGTCAGTGGTTTGACGGTCACAGGGGTGAGTGTGCCACGTCGGAGCATGTCGACACGCGCTTGAGGCAATGTCGGCACCTGTCCTACTGTGAACTACCCACACAGCCGCTCGAAACGAGTTTGGAGAACAACATGGCGTCGGCAGACAAGCGCAAGCAATCGCTCTACTTCCCCGAAGAAATGCTCAAGGAAATCCAGGACGAGGCCAATCGTCAGGACCGCAGCTTGTCCTGGATCGTCCAGCAGGCGTGGCGCATCTCGCGTGGCGAGATCAAGAAGTTCCCGTCGGTCAACGACGTGATCGACAGCGGCGAGCGCGACGACATCCGTGGTCGCGACGACTGAACTGCGGGCGCATCGACATCGACACGCGCAGCGGCGCCTGTCCACGACGGGAACTCGAACTCCCGACGCAACAACGGCCACCTTCGGTGGCCGTTTGCATGAGCAGCGGTTGTCGACGTGCGCTCAGGGGAACTGGGCGTCGCCCGAGAAGACTTCGCTGCCCTTGATGCCGCGCGCTTCGAACGCCGCGTCGACGCGATACGGAATGCTGGGCTTCTTGAGCAGCACGCGCAGTTCCTTGATGGGGAAAGCGCTCTCGTCGAGAGGAACGCTGATGTTGTACTCCTCGACCGACGACGGCGGGATGCTGGTGCCGCCGTCTTCCTTCGTGCGCAGCTCCTTGTCGGCGATCAAGATGCGCCAGGTGACGCTGTCGACGACGATCTCGAACGTGTTGGTGTTTTCGAGCAGCAGCGTGATGAAGGCTTCGCCGGCTTCACCGCCGTCGACCTTGGCGACCTGTGCGCTCTTGACCTTGAACTTCGGCAGCTTCGGCGTGGTGATTTCGCGCTCGCCACCGATGGCGCGTTCGGTGAAACCCGCGCGGACCTTGCCAGCGACGTGCACGCGGGCCTTGGGCCACGAGAGCACCTGCTCGAGGACGGTGAGGTCTTCGGGCAGCGGCAGCGTCACAAAAATCGGCAACTCGCTGGTGGTGTTGGCCAACGCCTTGCCGTTGCCAGAGCCGTTGTGGCGTTTACCGTCGAGGCCCGCGACGTCGTCGTTGGTGGCTTCGCCCTCGCCTTCACCTTCGGCCGGGGCGTCGTCGCTGTTTGCTGCAGCGGGGCCGACGAGCGCGATGTTGGCGTCGGCGGTGACGTCGACATCGGAGTTGGTGTTGTTCTCGACCGCGACGATGATCTTCAAGTCCATCTTGTCGAAGCCAGCCTTGACGACGTCGATGCGTCGCAAAACGACCTCGACACCGTTGGCCGAAGGAGCGTCAGACTTCACCTGAGCGGCCGGGCAGCCAGCCACGAAGGCAACGAGAGCGACGAGCACAGCAGTGATACGCATGCGACGTGCATAGGCCCGGCTGGGCGCGCGTTCAAGCGGGCAGCCATCCGTCGACGGAGGCCTCGACAACTGCCGCGTGCTGCTCAAGCGTCGATCCCATGCGCGCTTCATCGTTGTGTGTTCTCGCGGCTGTGCTGGCTGTGGCTGGTTGCTTCGACCTCGGTCGCGGCAGCGACCTCGCCGGTGGCGTGATCACGGGCGTTGTCCTCGACAACGACGGCGAGGTGGCGCCAAACGCGATTGCCACCGTGGTTGACGCGGGAGTCACCGTCACTGCCGACAACGCCGGCCGGTTTCGCTTCTCGGGATTGCCAGTCGGGCCGCATGTGGTGCGGTTGCTCGTCGATGCTGACAGCAACGGTGCGGCTGAGCTCGGCAGCCAGATCGCCGCGGCGATCGGCGCGCTCGGCGACGGTGCTGGCGGCATCGACCTCGGTACGGTGCGCCTGACGCCAACGGGCGAAGTGAATGGCCGCGTCGTCGACGTCGATGGCGTTGGCGTGGCTGGCGCCTCTGTGGCCCTGTGGCGCAACGTGGACCTCGACGGCGACCCGCTCGACCTCGCGGCCGACCTGCTCGTCACCAGCGGGCCCGACGGGGCGTATACGGTCAGAGGTGTTGTCGTTGGAGCCGCGCGCGTTGCTGCCTTTGAGGCTGTGGCCGGCGAGACCACGCGCGCATCGACACCCCTCGAGTTTGCGGTCGTGGACACGGGCACCACGACTCCAGCCGATTTGGTGTTGAACGCTGTTGCCGGCACCCGTCGCGCGCGCCTGCGCTTTACGTCGCCCGTCACGGGCACCGTCGAGCTGCGCTTGGCGCGTGCTGGTGGTGTGCGCCCCGCCGAGCCGACGGTCACACAGCCCGACGTCGTCGATGCCGACTCGGTCGGGTTCCTCGTGCCCTTCGGCGTGTGGGACGTCTACGTCAACGTCGGCGACGCAGCGGCGCAGTTGCGTTCGCAGGTCGCACCCGCGTTTGCGGCCGAGGACGAAGTGTCGTGGGGCGTGGTCGCCTTGCTCGGCGGCGCACCGGACCCCGAAGGTGTCTGCGGCGACGGCGTGATCGATGCGGGCGAGCTCTGCGACGACGGCAACGCCAACGGCGCTCTCGCCGATGCGTGCCGTGCTGACTGCACGCTGCCCGTGTGTGGCGACGGCATCGTCGACGGCGACGAAGACTGCGACGACGCCGAGGCCAACAGCGATACGGAAGTCGATGCGTGCCGCACCTCCTGCCGTGTGGCTTCTTGCGGCGATGACGTCGTCGACACCGGTGAAGTCTGCGACGACGGGGCTGCCAACGCGCTCACGTGCACGCCTGACCAGGCCGACTGCACGTGGTGCGATGCGGTGACCTGTGCTGTTGGCACCGTCGAGGCGCGGGCCCAGCTCACCGTCGACGTCCGCAGCGTGCAGGGATGGGGCCTGTTGCCTGTTTCTGGTGTTGCGGTTGTTGTGCAGGGCGTTGAGCGCACGACCACCGACGACGGCACGGCCACGTTTGTGCTGGACCTGCCCGTGACCGACGAGCCGATCCTCGTCGGCGGTGCTGACGCGAACGTGCCCGGCCGTTCGTGGATGCAGCGCCAGGTGGCGATGCCTGAGTTGCAGCACGAGCAGCGGCTCACGCTGACGACCTCGGTGTACGAAGGCTGTCGCATGTTCGTCGACGAGACGACCGAGTCTGACCCGCAGTTCGATGAAACGCCCTTTGGCAACGGCCTGGTGCTCGACCTGCGCAGCCACCCCGGCTGCAACACCCTGCAGCGCTTGCGTTTTGAAGTGGGCGGCCAGCTTGTCGACGCTAGCAGGTTGCTGAAAAATGGCGCTTTGGGCGCGACGATGACGTCGTCAAACTTGTGTTCGACGACGTCATTGCCGTTTCGGCGCTCGATTTCGTGCCTCTCGGCTCGTTCGC
>JBIKRQ010000040.1:0-26977 GCA_044349155.1 Myxococcota bacterium | reverse complement strand
TTTCGACGCTGCCACACGCCTCACGGGTGCAGGGTTTCTGTTGGCCGCTGGGCGCGCATTCTCGACGCTGACGCACCTCGACGGCGACCGCGCGCTGCTCATTGGTGGTGCTGACAGCACCGGCACACTCACCACCGACGCATTGGTGATCGAATCGCCGTTCACGTCGGGGGCGACGACGTCACCGCTCACCACAGCCTTCACGCCGCGCATCTCACCCGCCGTGTCGACGTTGCCGGGCGACATCGTGATCGTTGCGGGTGGCCTTGATGTGTTTCCGGCCGACGACGACGACGACAGCCTGGTGCCCTCGACCTCTGCCGAAGTGCTCGTGCCGTTTGGCGTTGGCTTTGCGCGCTTTGCCCCCGACAACGATCTGGCCATGGGCCGCATCGGCGGCGGCATTGTCGTCGACGATGTGAACAACACCGTCACGTACCTGGGCGGCTTTGGCACCGCACCACGCCGCACGCCGCAGCCGCACGCCGAGCAGTACCGCTTGACCGACAACGTCTTCGCCTCGTTCGGCCTCATGGGCCCTGGCACCGCACACGTTGCCGCGGCCCTGCCCACGTCGGGAGCAGCGCTGGTGGCCATCGGTGGTGTCGACCCGCACACCGGTGCGACGTCGTCACGCAGCCGCGCCTTCGACGCCGAACACGGCTTGTTCCTCGAGGCGAGCCCGCTGCTGCAGCCCCGCCGCGATCACAGCGCCACCAGCATCGCCGTCGACCTCGCCGTCGTGATCGGTGGGCGCGACGAAACCGGTGCCGTGCTCAACTCGGCGTCGATCCTCAACGTCAACGGTGACGACGTCGCCCTGCCCGTCACGCTCCGTCGTGCGCGCGCCGAACACACCGCCACGCTGCTGCCGGGCGACGGCCCAGCACAGATCCTCGTCTGCGGCGGCGTGGGTACTGCCGGCGAAGCGCTCGACACCTGCGAGCTGTTCACGGCCCCCACAGACGCCCGCAACGTCGCCACGTACGCGTCGTCGTCGTTCGTGATTGTCAGCGGCCGCATGGCCACCGGGCGCATCGGCCACAGCGCCACGCTGCTTGATGGCAACGAAGTGCTGCTCGTGGGCGGTGGTGACGTCGAGCGCGCGCAGGTCGCGGCCGACTTGTATTTGCCAGATACAAACACCATCGTGCGCACCGGTGTGCCCGACCGTGCACGTCGTCACCACGCCGCAGTCGCCCTTGGCGGTGGCCGTGTGCTGCTGGTCGGCGGCGAGGTCTTTGAGGGCGGCCTTGGCCCGAGCAAGCGTGCCGAGGTGTACGCCCGCGGCGCGCAGAGCTTCACCGTCGTCGACGACATGCGCCAGGCGCGCCTACAGCCCGCCGCGTTTTTGCTCGGCGATGGCAACGTGCTGGTGGCCGGCGGCACGGCCAGCCTCGAGGAGCCGGGCTTTCCCACCGTCAGCGTCGTCGAGAGCGAGCTGTACGTCGCCGACGAAACCGGCCTCGGCACGTTTGAAACCATCGAGCTGCCGCTCAGCTTTGGTCGCAGCGACCTGGTGCAAGCCGACGTGTTTGGCCGCGCCGTCGTCGTCGGTGGCACGCACCGCGATGGGGTGGTTCGTGGTGGCAGCGAGCGCCGCAGTCCGCAGCACTTTGTCGACATGCTCGAAAGCACTGGCAACTGAGCCTCGAAGAAAACCCGCTTTTGGGGTTTCCGCCGAGGCGAACTTCTTGAGGGGCGGGCGGGGACACTTCCCCGCCGATCGAATGAGCAGGAGGCCGCCGATGTCTGCAGAACTCACCGTCCGCTACGAAGAAGGCGGCGTTGTCGTCGTCGAAGAGCTCGCGCACGCGGTGCTGGCGGCCTCGCCCACGTGGACCACGATCGCGTTTTTGTCGCGCGAACGAGACAAGGTCAGCGGCGAATTCGGCGGCCCGCGCGTCAGCATCCGCCGCTACAAGAAGCGTGGCGGGCGTTTCGTCGTCGACAAACACTTCACGCTCACCACGCGCGCGCAGGCGTTGGCGTTGCAGGCGGCCCTTGGCAGCTGGCTCGCCGACGGCGGCCTGGCCGGTGCCCACGTCGACGACGGTGGTGCTGGCGACGACGACGAACACAGCGGCTGAACCGAGGGACTCCCATGCGTCGCAAGCATCTCCTGCCACTCGTTGTGGTCATCGCTGTCGTCGGCCTTGTTGTGGCCGGCCTGCTCGGCCGCTGCGGTGAACAACGTCGTGGCGAGGTGGTTGAAGCACCGGCCCCGACCCCCGTCGTCGACTACCCACGCGATCGGGCCCTGCGGGCCTTGCAGGAGCGCGCGCGTGCGAAAGCCCCGGCGACGCCAACACCGCCGAACCCGAGCCGCGATCGCCTGACGCGTGCGCTGTCGTCGCCGAACAAAGACGGCGCGGTGATGTTCGAGGTCAATGCCCTGCGCCACAGCCCCCTCGTCGACGCGCTGCTCAAGTGCCGCGCGCAGCAGGGTGCCGACGACGCCAACGGGCTTGAGCTGCTCAAAGAAGAGTTCGGCATCGACGTGACCGAAGACGTCGACCGCGTCGCCGTCGACAGCGAGGTGCTGGCGGTGTCGGGGTTCTTCTCGAAGTTGCAGTTGCCCAAAGACCTCGGCGCAGGCGAAGCCATCAGCAGCACCGCGCGCCTGTACAGCATCACCAGCGACAAGGGCGAGCCTGCCTTCATGGCCCGTGTCGGCGACGACCTCGTCATGACCAGCACCGATCGCAACCAACTCGCCGCAGCCATCGAACGCGCCGAAGGGCGTGCCCCCGCGAGTGCCTCGTTCCCCGATGGTGTCGTCGGTGGCGAGGTGTACGGCCTCGTCGGACCAGCGATGCTGCAGGGTCTGCTGGGCGACGCCGACCCGCGCCTGGCGGCGATTGGCAAACTGCTCACGACCAGTGCGGTGCGGATGGCCGTCGACGACGATGCGGCCCTTTCGCTCGATCTGGGCACCGCCAGCGCCGGCGATGCGCACACGCTGGGTGCTGCCATCAACGGTGCGATCGCGATGGCCCGCGCCGACGCTCGCACCAACGGCAACACGGAGCTGCTCGGTCTGCTCGAGCAAGCACGGGTCGAACCGCGCGACGATGGCACCGTGGCCCTCGACATCGCCGTGCGCGGCGCTGACCTGCTCCGCATCGTGGGCTGCCCGCCGGCCGAGGGCGCGCCTGCCACACCGCGCTGACATGCCACGTCACGCTGGCCGGCTCGTGCTTCTGCTTCGCGACGTGGTGTGCTCTGCTGCGCGCGTGCGCTTTTTCATGCCCTCCGTCCTCGCTGTTGTGTTCACCGCCATGCCCGCCGCGGCGTTCGATGAAGCGTTCAAGCTGATCGAAGATGCTGGCGTGTGGGACCTCGACGCCGGCCCGATTGTCTACGTCCTCGATCCGGTCGGCAGCGACGACCTTCCTGACGACGACACCGAGTTGCAGGCGCTCCGCGACGCCTTTCGCGCGTGGTCGTGCGTTCCCGGTGTGAAGTTGCGCTTCGAGCAAGGCAGCGGCGACGGCCCCCGCGAGGTGAACCTCGAAGACGGCAAAAACACCCTGTTTTGGGACGAGACCGGCGACGACTGCGGCATGGGCCCGGGCACCCTGGGCATCACCGTCGGGCCCACCTCGGGTGGCATCCGCCGCGCCGCCGACATCTGCTTCAACGGTCGCGACAGCACCTGGGGTGTGGCCGTCGACACCGACGTCGAGAGCATCGCGCTGCACGAGATCGGCCACTTCCTTGGCCTCGATCACCCCTGCGATATCGACCAGGACACGACAACGTGCCTGTCGCAGCAAGAGGCGCTGATGTTCCCGTCGTGGAGCAACGTGCCTGAGCGCGAACCACTCAGCTCCGACATCGCCGGTGTGCAGTCGCTGTACCCGCTCGCCGAGGGCGACACATCGACGTGCAACGGCCCGTTTCGCAAAGGTGAGCGCTGCGGCTGCACCGGCGAATGCGTCGATGGTCTGGTGTGCGCGCCCGACCTCGAGGACGAGCTGCGCTGCACGAGCACCTGCACCAGCTCGCAACGCGATTGCGGCACCGACAATGTCTGCGTCCTCGACGCGCCCCAGGGCGATGCCGAGGCCGTCGGCCTGTGCCTGCGCGTGTCTGACGACCGCCCCTCGGGCGCCATCTGCTCGCTCTCGGGCCAGTGCGCCTCGAACCTGTGCGAGCCCTCGATCAAGCTCCGCGCCACCATCTGCCAGCAGTACTGCGAGACAAAAGCCGACTGCGACGACGGCGCCACCTGCTTCGACAACGTGTGCCTCGGCGGCATCAACGACGTGGAGTGCCCAGCCGCCGAAGATCCAGGCTGCGGTTGCGCCACCACGACCACACCAACCACGCGGTGGGCGCTGGCACTCGGACTCGCGGCGTTGTGGGGGATTCGTCATCGGAGGCGTGCTTGAGCGAAACCATCGCGGGCGGTCGCTACAGCGTTGTTCGCCGGCTCGCCGCGGGCGGCATGGGAGAGGTGCTGCTCGCCGAGTTCGGTGGTGACGCCGAACTCAGTGCGGGACTGCTCGTGGTCAAGCGCATCCTTCCGCTGGCGCCCGGCGTCGACGCAGGCGAGAGCCAGGTACGCATGCTCCTCGAAGAGGGGCGCCTGGGGCTGCGCCTGCAGCACGAGAACCTCGTGCAAACGTTTCGCATCGACCAGGACGGCAGCACGCCGATTCTCGTCATCGAGTTGCTGGCGGGCCGCTCGATGGCCCAGGTGCTCGGGCAGGCGAAGAAGCAGCAACAACCCGTGCCTGTCGACGTGGCGCTGGCCGTGCTGCGCGGCGCCTGCGCCGGTTTGCACTTCGCCCACACGCTCAAAGCCACCGACGGCAGCTTCCTTGGCCTCGTGCACCGAGACATCAGCCCCGCCAACATCTTTGTCACCTTCGACGGCGGGGTGAAGGTCATCGACTTCGGCGTCGCCAAGTCCGAAGACAGCGAGCTGAAAACCGCGACAGGCATCTTGAAGGGCAAGCTCGGCTACATGTCGCCCGAGCAGGCCACCGGCTCCGCGAAGCTCACCGCGCAGGCCGATATCTGGTCGCTGGGCGTGTTCTTTTGGGAGCTGCTGCTCGCTGAGCGCTTGTTCAACCTGCCCAATCCCGCAGCGACGTTGATGCAGGTCAGCACGCGCGAGATCCCGCGACCGCGCACCATGCGCGCCGACATTCCGCCCGCCGTCGACGACCTCGTCATGAAGATGCTCACGCGACCGCTCGAGCACCGCTTCGCCAACTGCACCGAGGTCATCCGCGCCATAGACGCCATCAGCCAACAGCCTGCCGACGTCGCCGGGTTCCTGGCCGAGCGCTTCCCCGCCGACGCCGCCACGGGGCAAAGCGAAGCCGCCCGCGCGTCGCGCCTGCTGCGTCGCACACCGAGCGCGCGCTTCGTGCCGCCCGCCGAACCGACCATCGACGACGACGATCCAGCCACGTCCATTCTGCCGGCATCGTTGCGCGAACAACTGCTGCGCGCCTCGTACAACGACGATGACGACGACGCAGCGACCGTCCGCGTCGACCCCGCTGTGCTCGACGCCGTGCGCGGCGGCCCACGCCCCACCTGGTCGGTCGCCGAGGCCGACAACACGATCGACGACCTTGGTGCCGCCGCCAGCGACGAAGACGACCGCACGCGGCGCCTGCCGCCCGACGTGATCGCCGCCGTCCGCGGTGGTGGCGTGCGCCCAACGATGCAGCCCACCGCCGCGCCGCTCAACGAAGCGCTGCGGGTGCCGCTGCCGTCGTTTGGACCGGCCGTGCACAGCGCCCCGGCCCTTGCCGCACCACCCGTCGCGCCACGCCCGCGCCCGCCAACGGTGGTGCCTCCTGCAGCGCCCCCACCCGCCCCCGCCCCGCGTCCACTGCTGGCGCTCGTAGGCACCGCTGCAGGCGCTGTAGCGCTCGTGGCTGGGCTCGCGGCGGCCCACCTGACCCCTGCACCTGCCCCGCAACAGTTCTTCGCCTGGACCGATCCTGCTGGCTTCGACGTGGTGGTTGCCCAGATGTCGCACGCCCCCGCCGGCATGCAGGTGCGCCGCGTGCTCCCGGGCGACGCGGTGCTCCTGCGCTCAGGCGAGCGTGAGCCAAAGCTTGTCGACGCGAGCGAGTTTCAAAGCCGACTCGAAACGGCGGGCGTGTGGGCGCGGGCGTCGCTGCCGACGTCTCCGCAACAGGTCGCGGCGGCGCTGCTGCCGTTGCTGCTGGTGTTGCTGGCCGGCGGGCTGTTGGGTCTGGCCGCGCCTGCGTTGGTGCTACGTGCGCCGCGCCCCCGGCTCGCTGCGCAGCTCGTGATGGTGGCGTGCGTCGCAGGCTTCGCCGTCGCAGCACTTGAGGGTGGCGCCCTTGGGTGGGCCGGGCGGCGAGCGTTTCAGGAGCAGCCCGCACTGCCGTGGCGTTAGCAGGCGAACGCGGGTCGTTTGAACGTCGCCCCGCCAGTTGGCGTCACGTCAACCCCTTGAATATCAACATGAATTCGACCGCAAGCGGTCGAGTTCGTGTTGTCCGTGAATGCTCGGGCAGCTGGTCAGGCGTCGCGACGACGACGGCGCCACAGCGCAACGAGCAGCGCGCCGCCCGCGCCGGGTGAACCAGCACAGCCCGTCGACTCCGGCGGATTGAGGTCGTGAGCACCAAGCTCGACGCCAACCTCGGGGAGTTCGTTGGGCTCAACGCCTTCGCCCTCACCCTCGCCCTCGCCCTCGCCCTCACCGACAGGTTCGCCTTCGCCCTCGCCCTCGCCGACAGGTTCGCCCTCGCCCTCGCCCTCGCCCTCGCCCTCACCGACAGGTTCGCCCTCGCCCTCGCCCTCGCCCTCACCGACAGGTTCGCCCTCGCCCTCGCCTTCGCCTTCGCCCTCGCCCTCGCCGACAGGTTCGCCCTCGCCCTCACCCTCGCCTTCGCCCTCACCGACTTGCACCGGCGTGTCGCCTGAGATGCCGCTGATGTCGACGACGCCAGGCGTTGGTGCGGTGGTGCGCCAGCCGTTCGGTCCGGCAGCGGCCAACACGCGCGAGAGGCTGCTGCCCTGCGGTGTCGTCGCGGTGTTCGCCACATCCGCGATGGCTGTGGTGCGCCCCCACGAAACACCGTCGACAAGCAGGCCGGTCGCATCGAGCAACAGGACCTCGTCGGTGCCGTTGGCCAGTTCAAAGCGAGCGCCGCCCAGCGTGCGATCGAGGCTCATCTTGGCGACCGTTTCGTCGGTGGCCTTGAGTTCGAAATCGGGGCGCTTGCCCGTTTTGGCCAGGAAGCCTGCAGCGTTGGTGGCGACGATGACAGACGACCACGGCCCGATCACCGCCCCCGACGGGAACGCGAGCATGGCTTCGGTGCCACCAAGGGTTTCTTCGTCGCCGACACGCAGCTCGTCGAGCGCGACCGCGGCGTCGCTGAGGTTGACGAGCTCGACCCACTCTTCGGTGTCTTCGTTGACGACGTCGTAGGCGACTTCGGAGATGTAGACGCACTCCGGCGCTGTGGCGGAGAGGGCTTGAGCGAGGACCACCGCAGACGCCAACAGGGTCATGGAAACCTCACAAACCACCGGTCGCGGTCGACAGACAGCGATCACGATCTGTCATCGATCACGCCTCGGTCTGTCGCGCGCTGTTGGATGCAGCGAAAGGTGGTCCCCCATCGGTCGATCGCCCGATGCGCAGCCGCCCCACTTGGCGGGTGACAACCATGTGACAGCCCACCGGTGAGCGCTTGCGGCCGACGACGAAAGCGCCGAAGAAGGCGGCATGGATGTGTGGACCATCGCCTTTCTCGTCGCTGGCCTCGTGTTGATCGCGAGCGAAGCCGTGGCGCCAGCGCTGGTGTCGGTGTTTCTTGGCGTTGCCGCCATCATCACCGCGGGGCTGCGGTGGCTTGGCATCGTCGAGGGTTTGCCGGTCAGCCTGCTCCTGTTTGCGTTCACGTCGTTGGCGTTGGCGATTCCGGGGCGCCTGCTCATCAACCGACTCGTGCCCGGCCGCAGCGACGTGCGCCGCGATCGGACTGATGTCGACAACGACAAAGACGCGATGGGCGAAATCGTCACCGTCGTCGAAGACGTGAGCGACGAACACGACACGGGCCGCATCCGCTTTCAGGGCACGACGTGGCAGGCGCGCTCGGTGCAGGGCGTGATTGCGCGCGGGCAGCAAGCGCAGCTCGTGTACCGCGAGGGTTCGCTGTGGATTGTCGAGCCCGTTGTCGTCGACGGCGGTGCTCGCGACTTGTTTCACGGCATGGAATCGCAAGAGGCCAGCGAAGTTGCCGAGGCTGCTGCTGCTGCCCGCGCCACGCGGCGTGATCCATGAACGCAGCCGCAGTTGACGTCGACGTCAGCGGCGAGTGAGACCGACGCAGCTGTTTCCCGGAGTCCGGTAATGCCACTGTTTTTGACCCTCGCCGTGTTGGGCGCGCTTGTGCTCATCACCAAGACGTTCATCGTCGTCAGCGAACGCCACGCCGTCGTGAAAGAGCGGCTCGGCAAGTTCCAGGGCGTGCTCAAGCCCGGCTTTCACTTCATGGTGCCGCTGCTCGATCGCGCCGCCTACATCCAGGAGATGCGCGAGCAGGCCATCGACGTGCCGCCGCAAACCTGCATCACCAAAGACAACATCCAGGTCGAGGTCGACGGCATCGTCTACATCCAGGTGATGAACCCGCAGTCGGCGTCGTACAACGTGTCGGACTACCGCCAGAGCGCCATCAACCTCGCGATGACGACGATGCGCAGCGAAATCGGCAAACTGTCGCTCGAGCAAACCTTCTCCGAGCGCGACCAGATCAACGACTCGATCGTGAAGGAAATCGACAAGGACTCGGTGAACTGGGGCATCAAGGTCCGCCGCTACGAAATCAAGAACATCACGCCGTCACTGGCTGTGGTGCACACGATGGAAAAGCAGATGGAGGCCGAGCGCCAAAAGCGCGCCTCGATCACGTCGTCGACGGGTGCGAAGGAAGCCAAGATCCTCGTGTCGGAAGGCGAGATGCAGCAGTCGATCGCGCTGTCGGAAGGCGAGAAGCAAAAGCGCATCAACGAGGCCAACGGTCGCGCCGCTGAAATCCGCCTCATCGCCGACGCGCAAGCCAAGGGTGTGTCCGAGGTCGCTGCCGCCATTCTCACGGCCGGCGGTGACGCCGCGGTGAAGGCCCAGCTCGCCGAGCAGTACATCCACGAGCTTGGTCGCATCCTCGAGGGTGCTGAGGTCAGCGTGGTGCCCGAGAGCATCGCGCAGATGCGCGGCTTCTTCGAAGGCGTCAGCCAGGTGGGTGCTGTCACCGCCCCCGCGACGTCGTCATCCACCACTCCCAACCGCTGAACCGGAGCCCACCATGCCAGGCGTTGCCATTACCATCTGGGCTCTTGTTGGCCTGTACATCGCATTCAAAGTGTTTCGTTCGGTGCGCATCGTGCCGAACCGCACCGAGCTCCTCGTCGAGCGGCTCGGCCGCTACCACGGCACCCTCGGGCCGGGCGTTCACTTCCTGCTGCCGTTTGTTGATCAGGTGACCTTCTCGATCGACCTCAAAGAAGAAGCCGTCGAGGTGCCACCGCAAGACTGCTTCACGAAAGACAACGTGCGCGTCGAGGTCGACGGCGTTTTGTACATGAAGATCGTCAACGCGAAGCAGGCCTCGTACAGCATCGTCGACTCGCGCTTTGCGATTGTGCAGCTTGCGCAAACGATGGTGCGCTCGGTGATCGGCACCCTCGATCTCGACCACACCTTCGAAGAACGCGAAGTGATCAACAGCCACGTGATCAACGCGCTCAACGAAGTGGGCCGCACGTGGGGCATCGTCGTCAGCCGCTACGAGGTGAAGAACATCGTGCCGCCCGCCAGCGTGCGCGACTCGATGGAGCGCCAGATGGCCGCCGAGCGCGAACGTCGCGCGATCATGGCGCGTGCTGAAGGCGAGAAGCAGTCCCGCATCAACGACAGCTCCGGCAAGAAGCAGGAAATGATCAACCGCAGCCAGGGCGAGATGCAGCGCCGCATCAACGAGGCCGAAGGCAAGGCCGAAGAAATCCTCGCGATCGCCAAGGCCACCGCCGATTCGATCCGTGCTGTCGGCGAAACCATCGCCGTGCCTGGTGGTCGCGAAGCGGTGAACATGCGCTTGAGCCAGCAGATGATTGCGAAACTCGGGGCGCTCTCGAACGGCCAACGCGTGGTGCTGCCCGCCGACCTCATGCGCGTCGACGACGTGCTGCGCTCGATCGGCCTCGATGCCACGGCGGCGGCTGTGCCTGCACGCACGCCGCCACGGGCACCACAGATGCTGGCGCAGCCCGTGCCCGCTCCCACGCCGGTGCCGGCGCGCCCAAGCGCCCCTGCGGTGCCGACGATGCCATCGACGACGTGGCCACCGGCGTCGCGCGAGTAGCCTGCTGACCTCGAGAAGCGCCGTCGACCAGCATGGCTGGCGACGGCGTTTTTTGTTTCTGCGGGATCGGTAAGGACGCGGCATGCACGCCCTGTGGTTCATGTTGGCCGCCCTCGCGGTCTTGTCGATCGCCTATCGCTTCTACGCCGGCTTCATTGCCGCAAAGGTGCTCGTTCTCGACGACGAACGCACCACCGCCGCGCACCAGCACAAAGACGGCCAGAACTTCCAACCGACGAACCGTTGGGTGCTGTTTGGCCACCACTTCGCGGCCATCAGCGGTGCCGGCCCCCTCGTGGGCCCCGTGCTGGCCGCACAGTTCGGCTTCTTGCCTGGCTACTTGTGGATTCTGTTTGGCGTGTGCCTCGGCGGGGCGGTGCACGACTTCGTGATTTTGACGGCGTCGATGCGTCGTGGCGGCCGCTCCCTCGCCGAGATCGCGCGTGCGGAGCTTGGGCCAGCGTCGGGCTTCATCGCCGGCCTGTCCATCTTGTTCATCGTGGTGATTGCCCTCGCTGGCCTGGGCCGTGTCGTCGTCGGTGCGCTTGCCGAAAGTGCGTGGGGCGTGTTCGCGATCGGCGTGTCGATTCCGTTGGCGCTGCTGATGGGCCTGTGGATCTACCGCGTGCGTGGCGGCAGCGATCGCGGCATCCGCGAGGCCACCGTCGTCGGTGTGGGCGTGTTGCTCGCCGCTGTGGTGGGTGGGCAGGCGGTGCAGGCCTCGCCACTGGGCGCGTACCTGCGGCTCGACGAGGTCACGATCACCGTCGCCATAGCGGCCTACGGTTTTGTCGCCTCGGTGCTGCCGGTGTGGATGCTGTTGTGCCCACGCGACTACCTCAGCTCGTACTTGAAGATCGGCACCATCGCGCTGCTGATTCTGGGCGTGTGCATCGTGAATCCGGCCATCGAGATGCCGCTGTTCACCGACGTGACCGCCACGGCCATCCACGTCGACGGCCAGAGCTTTTTGCCGGTGGTGAAGGGCTCGTTGTACCCGTTTGTGTTCATCACGATCGCCTGCGGTGCCATCTCGGGTTTTCACAGCCTGGTGGCCTCGGGCACGACCCCCAAGATGGTGAACCGCGAGAGCGACGCGCGCGCCATCGGCTACGGCGCCATGCTCATGGAGGGCCTCGTCGGCATCACGGCGTTGCTCGCCGCCACGGCACTGCCACCGGCCGACTACTTCGCGATCAACACCGACCCCAACGTCGTCGTCGTCGCCGCAACGCCCAACGCGCCGGCGTTGGTTGGTGCAGCCGGTGAGTTGGTGGTGCTCGATGCCGCCCTCACGCCCGCCGATCGCGCCCGCTTGAAGCTGCCCGAGGGCACCTCAGCCACAACGCTGGCGGGGCAGACGTTGAAGTTGTCGACGGTGCTGCGGCTGTCGAACCCGGCCCTCGCGGCCCTTGGCTTTCACGTCGATGCCCACGAGCCCCACGCCACCGAGCTGTCGCAGGCCGACTTTGCGCGCCTGGGCGTGAACGTCGACGACCTGCCGCGGTTGTCGGAAGCCACCGACGAGGTGGTTGCCGCGCGCACCGGGGGGGCTGTGAGCCTGGCGGTGGGCATGGCACGGATATTCGCCAACCTGCCGGGAATGCAGGGCTTTTTGTCGTACTGGTACCACTTCGCGATCATGTTTGAGGCCCTGTTCATCCTCACCACGATCGACACGGGCACACGCGTGGGCCGCTTCATCCTGCAGGAAATGCTCGCGCGTTCACGTCGACCAGCCGTCGCGCGCATGGGCGATGCGGCGTGGTGGCCAGCGGCCGCAGCGTCGACGTTGGTGATTGTGCTGGGCTGGGCGTGGCTGATTTCGTCGGGCTCGATCGCCACCATCTGGCCGATGTTTGGCATCGCGAACCAGCTGCTCGCGTCGGTGGCTCTCGTCGTCGCCACCACGATCCTGCTCAAGGAGTCGAGCAAGCGCCGCTACGCCCTGGTCACGGCCCTGCCGCTGGCATTTGTGGGCAGCACCACCGTCGTCGCCGGCGTGCGGGCGCTGTTCGAGATCTACCTGCCCATGGCGCAAGCAGGCCCGGCGATGGTCGTCGGCCGTGTGTGCAGCACGGTCACCGTCGTTTTGCTCGTGGGCGTG
Source organism: Myxococcota bacterium (assembly GCA_044349155.1). Classification (GTDB taxonomy): domain Bacteria; phylum Myxococcota; class UBA727; order UBA727; family VGSZ01; genus VGSZ01. The sequence continues at coordinate 14,491 of JBIKRQ010000040.1, read as the reverse complement.
CTTGGAATTGTGTCTTCTGCGCTGCGGCAATGGTGGCAGTTGCTGCGGGCCCCGGTCCGTTCGTCGTCGTCAGCGACGTCGATGGAATAGGTCGCGACACCTGCCTGTCTCACGAGCGTCATCACGTGTGATCGTGGTTACACTGGTCCTACGACGTCAGGAGTCTCCGCCAACGTGGCCTAGACGACGTCAACCGGCCCCCACAGGGGTGGCCTGGAGGTGCGATGCAGGTCTCCGTCACGTTCCGTCACATGGACACTTCGGACGCGCTCAAGAGTTTCGCGGCCGACAAGGTCTCGCGGATCGAGAAGTACATCCACACGCCAACCGACGCCCACGTCGTGCTGAGCGTCGAGAAGCACCAGCATCGCGCTGAAATCAACGTCATCGCCAACGGCGTGCGCGTGCGCGGTGAAGAGTCGTCGGCCGACATGTACGGCTCGATCGACGCCGCAGCCCAGAAGATCGAGCGCCAGCTCAAGCGCTACCGCGAGAAGCTCGCGAACCACAAAGCCCGCGAAGGTGCCGCCAGCAAGGTGCGGTTGACCTACATCGAGCAGGCAGCGGCTGACATCAACGCCGAAGTCGCCGACACGCCGGCCCACATCGTCGAGGCCAAGGAGCTCGACGCGCAGCCCATGACCGTCGACGAGGCGATCATGAAGATGGACCTGCTGCAAAACGACTTCTTTGTGTTCATGAACGCGAAGTCGAACGAGATGAACGTGCTGTATCGCCGCAAAGAGGGCGGCTACGGCCTCATCGAACCGCCGCACAAGCACTAACCCCGACTCGTCGACTGGGCCGAAGCTGCCCAAACGAAGCCCCCGCCCTGCGGGGGTTTTTTGTTTGCCCGCACACCAACTGCGACAGATCTGTCAGGGTGGGTAACACCGACACGCGCCGACGGTGTTCGATGTGCAGTACCCCGAGGTTCGTCGTGGCCGATGGTTCCGCTCCCGCCCCCACCCAGCTGAAGTTTCCCGCCGACAATGCGTTCCAGCGCGATCTGCGCGAGCGCGTCGACGCCTACTTCACCGCGAACCACATCGAGAAAGGCGCCAACCGCGCCATGTGGCTGAAGGTCGCGTTCTGGCTCGTTGCCAGCGCCGCCGTGTTTGCCGCTGCGGGCCTGGCGCCGGTGTCGGCGGGCGTGTCGATCGCGTTGTGGACGCTGGGTGGCTTCTGCCTCGCGTTCGTCGAGATGAACGTGGGCCACGACGCCATTCACGGCAGCCTGTCGAGCAACAAGCAGGTGAACCAGCTGTTCTCGTTGTCGTTCGACGCCATGGGCGCGTCATCGACGACGTGGAAGGTCGCGCACAACCTGCTGCACCACACCTACACGAACGTGCCGGGTGTCGACGCCGACATCGAGCCCGGTCCGTTTCTCCGCTTCAACACCGGTGCGAAGCACTTCGCGTGGCACCGCCTGCAGACCGTGTACGTCTGGGCGCTCTACTGCCTCGTCGCCGTGCTTTGGATCTACCAGCGCGACTTCTTCATGATGGCCCAGCGCCATCCGCGCACCGGCAAGCGCGCCAGCGTCGCTGATTGGGCGGGCCTGTTTCTCGGCCGCGCGGTGCACGTCGTGATCTTCCTGGTGGTGCCCCTTACGTTCGGGCCGCAGACCACCGCGACGACGCTGATTGGCTACGCCTGCTTGCTCGCCGCTGCCGGCTTCACCCTGTCGATCGTGTTTCAGCTGGCCCACGTCGTGGAAGGTGTTCGCTACATCAGCCCCGACGAAAGCGCCCGCATGCCCCGCGGCTGGATGGAGCACGAGCTGCTCACGACGGCGAACTTCGGCACCACGGCGTTGTCGACGTTTTTGACCGGCGGCCTTGACCACCAGGTCGAGCACCACCTGTTCCCGCACATCTGCCACATCCACTACCCGGCGCTGTCGCCGATCGTGCGCGCCTGCGCTGAGGACCACGGCATTCCGTACCTGCACTCGGGCACGTTCCTGCAGGCCTGGGGCAGCCACACCCGCATGCTGGGTCGCCTGGGCCGCAACGAAGACACGAACCTGATCGCCCCCGCTGTGGCGCGTGACGAGTCGCGCCCCGTGCTCGCCGCCGCCGCCTGACCGCTGCTCTGATGAGCAACGCTCCACATCGCGGCCGTGTTGGCCGCGATGCTCGTTTTGGGGCGTTTGCGCGCACGGCTCACCTTGAGTGCAACCGTGTCGATGGCGGAGCATCTGTGGTGGATGGTTTGCAAAGCGGGGGTTGTGTGCGATCTCCCTCCACTGCTTCGGTGCAGACTTTTGCGTGCGTGACGTCGACGATGGTGCGGAGGCAACGATGAAGACGGCCCGGGAACAGCTCTTCGACGAGGTCACAGGCCTTTTGCCCGCGCCGCCCACGGACGCGTCGCCGGCCGAGATGAAGAAGATCATGACGAAGTACCGGGTGCAGACGAAGCCCGGCGTCGAGGTCCCCGCGGGGACCACCGCGCGTGATGCGTTGGGCGATCGCCTCCTCGACCTCTGGCGCGCCGGCGCCGACGACGAGGGCACGCGTACGCGCATGGGCACGCTGATCGACGAATTCCGCATGCAGCTGAAGCAGGCGGGCCCCGAGGGTGCTCCGGCACCGGCACCGAAGGCAGCGCCCCGTCCTCGTCCTGCTGCCCCCGCGGCACCTGCTCCTGCCCCCCGCGCCGACAAGCCCGAGGCGCGCCCCACGTTGTCGCCGCCGGCCCGAAAGCCGGGAGCAGCGGCCGCTGCGGCCGTCGCCGACCACAAGCCCCTGCCCCGCCCCACGACGGCGGCCGCCTCGGCTGCACCGCTTGGCATCGGCGAGCCTCCTGCGCGCGGCATGCGGCACGTGGCCGAACCGGTGGCGGGTGGTCCGCGTCGTCGTCAAAAGGCCCGCGGCGAATGCCCCAAGTGCAAGTCGCTCGGCGTGGTGCTCGCGCGCAGCTATTCGGGCGACGAGTACTACTCGTGCATCTACTGCGGCTGGCAGGCGTACAAGCCCGCCGACGACGACGATCCGAACGCGTCGCTCGCGGTGCGCCTGCTTGGCCAGACCCTCGGCAGCGATTGAGGTCAGCCCGTGGTTCGCCTGCCCCGCACTGCCGCGCTTGAGGTGTTCGCGAAGGCGCGTGCGCTGTGTGACGTCGACGCCTTTGTTGCCGCGATGCCGGGTCCGGCGGTCCTTGTGCGCCTCGATGAGCGCGGTGGCGAAAACGAAGGCGCGCCGTGGGCGTTTCCGTCGGCCCCCGAAGTGGAAGTGGAAGGCGACGGCGAAGACGACGGCGAAAACGTCTTCTACGACCCCTCGTACAGCGCCGACAGCGACGAGGCGACCGCCACCGGCCCAGCACAACCACCCCTGGCGATTCCGCCCGCGCGCGACGCGGCAACGGCGTTTGTGGTGCCCGCGTCGGGTGGGCCCGTGGGGCGCGCCAACAGCAACGTGGTGCGCATCGGTGAGCGCAGCATCAGTCGGAAGCATGCGACGTTGTCGGTCGACGACGGCCACTGGCAGCTGACCGACCTCGACAGCGACAACTGCAGCGGCGTCAACGGCCTGCCATTGGTGCCTGGCGTGGCCCATGCGCTGCGCAGCGGTGACGTCGTGCACTTTGGCGACGTGAGCTTCGTGTTCCTCGACGCGAAAGCACTCTATTCGCACCTGCCCGCCCTCACGGGCGCGTAACGCGCATCACGACATCTGTCGTTTCGTCGGCCGCGCCAACATGGGCGTGATCGGCCCATGCGCATTCCTTCGTTGCTGTTCGTGTTGGTGTCGGTGGCTGTGACCTCGTCGTGCGACGGCTGCCCCGGCGTGCCGGTCGCAGAAGGCGAGGGCGAAGGAGAGGCCGCCGAGGGCGAAGGAGAGGCCGCCGAAGGCGAGGGTGAGGGCGAACCTGCAGAAGGCGAAGGAGAGGCCGCTGAAGGCGAAGGAGAAGCCGCTGAGGGCGAAGGAGAGGCCGCCGAAGGCGAGGGTGAGGGCGAACCTGCGGAAGGCGAAGGAGAGGCCGCTGAGGGCGAAGGAGAGACCGCTGAAGGCGAGGGTGAGGGCGAAGGAGAACCAGGCGAGGGCGAAGGGGAGGGCGAAGGCGAGGCCGCCGAAGGCGAGGGCGAAGGCGAGAACGGCCATGGCAGCGGCGACGTGTTCGTGGAGATCAACTACGCGCAGGCGACCGCACCGGAGCGTCCGACCTTTACCTACTCAGACACACCCGGATTTGGGCCGACGGAGTGGGCGTACCAGGACACCTTCGGTGCGGGCACGATGAACACGCCCGACGCGTGGGACCGCTTCAACAACATGAGCATTGTCAATGACTTCCGGCTCGGCACTGTGCTGGCGATCGGCACTGGCAATCGCGAGCTGCAGCTGATGCTCGGGCTGCCGGCGACGGTCGACTACGACACGGTGCTCGTCGAGGTGGACGGCGACGAAACCGCCAGCGCCGGGGTGACGCGCTACGACGTGTACAACCCGCTCGTGGGCTGCGGGTTGTTCTCCGACGACGCTGCGGTCACCGACGGCATCGGTCGGCACACGAAGGTGCTCGACATCGGGCCGTGCCTGGTGCCCGGCGAGACCGTGCAGGCCATCCGCCTCGACCCACAAACCGGCGAGCTGGGGCTGAAGCGGATGCGCGTCACGCTGGTGAACGCGAGCTGGTAGACGACGTCGCCACGTCGAGGGTGCCGGTTCGTTCGCGACGTGGACCGAACGGTGACGTCGACAGCGACGAGATGACAGGTGTCCGACGGCGTTTCCCCTTTTGTCGCCGAGGCCTTTTGCTACCCGCACGGGATGGTTGTTCGTCCCGAAGTCCTTGCTCCTGCTGGCGATGAAGCCTCGATGCGTGCGGCGATCCGCAGTGGTGCCGACGCCGTGTACTTCGGCATCCGCGGCCACAACGCGCGCGCTCGCGCCGCCAACTTCGCCATCGAAGACCTGCCGCGCGTGATGCAGGAGCTGCACAGCTGGGGCGTCAAGGGCTACGTGCCCATGAACGTGCTCGCGTTCGACCACGAACTGCACGATGTGGAACGCGCCCTGCGCGCCTGTGCCGACGCCGGTGTCGACGCAATTATCGTGCAAGATCTTGGGGTTGCGGCCCTGGCCAAAGCGGTGGCGCCTGGCCTGCCCATCCATGCGTCTACGCAAATGACCTGCACCGATGCCGCGAGCGTGGCGTTCGCCGAGAGCATGGGGGCCACGCGCATTGTGCTCGCGCGCGAGATTTCCCTCGACGAGATTGCGCTCATTCGCCAGCAGACGAGCGCTGAGCTCGAGGTGTTCGTGCACGGTGCGCTGTGTGTGAGTTACTCGGGCCAGTGCCTGACGAGCGAAGCGATCGGCGGCCGCAGCGCCAACCGTGGTGCGTGTGCGCAGGCCTGCCGCTTGCCCTACGACCTCGTCGTCGACGGCGTGGTGCGCGAACTCGGCGATGTCGCCTACCTGCTGTCGCCCGAAGACCTCGAAGCAGCAAGCCTGGTGCCGAAGTTGGCAGCACTCGATGTGCACTGCTTGAAGATCGAAGGGCGCTTGAAGGGCCCCGAGTACGTCGCGGCCGCCACGCGCCTCTACCGCGCCGCCGTCGATGCGCTCGAGGACACGACGCTGGCGCCCGATGCTGAGCAGCGACGTGCAGCGATGCTCACGTTTTCGCGCGGCTCGGGCACTGGCTTCTTGCTGGGCAGCGATCACCAGCGCCTCGTCGACGGCAAAACCTGCGATCACCGCGGTGTGCAGGCCGGCGTGGTCAGCGACGTGCGCCGCGAACGAACGCGCCAACTCATCACGCTCACGCTCGAGTCACCGCTCAAGCGGGGCGACGGTGTGATCGTCGAGGGCGGCCGTGCTGGCAGCCGTGAGCGCGGCGGACGCGTGTGGGATGTCGACGTCGATGGCACCTCGGTCGAAGGCGGCAGCGTTGGCCAGCAGGTGCGCTTGTGGCTCGGCCCCGACGTCGACGTGGGTGATGTGCAGGTTGGTCGGCGCGTGTTTCACAACGACGACCCGGCCCTCGACAAAGCGCTGCTCGCTTCGATCGAGCGCGAACCCGTGCGTGAGTGGCTCGACCTCGTCGTCACCGGCGACATCGGCACGCCGTTCATCATCGACGCGAAGAGTGCACGCGGACTTGTGGCCCGCGTGGTGGGCGATGGCGTGGTCGAAGCAGCCCGCAACCGGCCCATCGATCAGGCCACCCTCGAGGACAAACTCGGTCGTTTGGGCGACTCGCCCTACCGCCTGCGCTCGCTGAACAACGCCCTGCCCGACGGCGTGACCTTGCCGTTGTCGGCGATGAACCGTGCGCGGCGCCAGTTGGTCGAAGCCCTGGCCGCAGCCGCGGTGAAGCAGCGCGCGACGTCGACAGCGGCGTCGGCCGAGACGTTGTTGGCGCAGCTCGACCTGTCGACGTTGCCCACCCCCACGCCGGGGCTGTTTGTGCTGTGCCGTACCGAGGCCCAGGCCCATGCAGCGCTTGATGCCGGTGCCGACGGCGTGTGGCTCGATTTCCTGGCGCTCACCGGCGTGGCCCGAGCGGTGGAAGGCTTGCGCAAACGCGCGGGTGCGCGCGCGTTTGTCGGCGTGGCGCCACCGCGCATTCGCAAGCCGGGCGAAGAGAAAATCACGAAGTTCCTCGCCGGTCTCGACGTCGACGGCACCCTGGTGCGCGGGCTTGGGCCACTGCACGAATTGGCCACCGCGACGACGAAACCTGCGGGCGTGTTCGTCGGCGACTTCTCGCTCAACGTGAGCAACCGCCTCACGGTGCGCGAAGTGATGGCGCGCGGTGTTGCCGCGTTTACGCCGTCGTTCGACCTCGACGAAGACCAGCTGGAAGCGCTGTTGGCCACCGACGCCGGCCGGCTTGCCGAGATCGTGGTGCACCAGCCGATGCCGCTGTTTCACACCGAGCACTGCGTGTTTGCAGCCCTGTTGTCTGACGGCAAAGGCCACGATTTTCGCACCTGCGGGCGGCCCTGCGAGTCGCACACGGTGGCGCTGCGCGATCGCGCCGGCCTGACCCATCCGGTCGAAGCCGACGTGGGCTGCCGCAACACGGTGTTTCACGAGCGCGCCCAAAGCGCTGCAAGCCTCGTAGGCGCCGCGAAACGCAGCGGGGTGGGTCGCTACCGCATCGAGCTCGTTCGCGAGGCGCCTGAGGCCGTTACGGAGCTTGTGGCGGCCTACCGCGCGCTGCTGGCGGGCGAGGCTTCGGCCAAAACGACGCTCAAGCGTTTGAAGACGGCCGGGGGCTACGGCGTGGTGAAGGGCTCGTTGCGCGTGCTCGACCAGGACGCGGCATGACGGTCACGATCGACGAGCAGTTGGCGACGCTGCGCGCGTGCTTCGACGACGTGGACGACGCGATCATCAAGCTGCTGGCGACGCGGCAGCGGCTGTCGGACCAGGCGGGCGTGCTGAAAAAAGTGGTGGGCCGCCCGGTGCGTGACGACGTGCGCGAGGCCCATGCAGCAGCGCGGCGGCGGATCACGGCGAAGGCAGCAGGCGCCGACCCCAACGTGGTGGCGGCCCTGTTCGACGTGCTGGTGACGGCGTCGCGCGAGCGGCAGGAGCGGCTGTAGCGAACGTGCGGTACAGCTGTGGTCACATGTGGGGGAGAACAGATGGCCAGAGAGATTGAGCGCGCAGCACTGTTCGTGTTCGTCAGCAGCGTCGTCGGCTGCGCGGAGCCGGCCGACTACGGGCCGTGCCTCAGCGGTGCTGTTGTCAACGGACCGTCGCTGACTGCGGACCTGGAGATCTTCGCTGCACCGGCGATCACACTCGAGTCTGAGGGTGGTCGAGCTGAACTCGTCGTCACGTTCGACGGTGACGGCACGAGCCGCACGGCGCGCTTTCCGCTGTTGGGCGCTCGGGTGCCGTCGTTGCTCGCGGGGATACCAGTCGCGACGCGCTGGCGCGTCGAGGACGAAGAGCGCGAAATCAAGCTCTTTGGCGACGATGGGTCCATGGTTTTCTTCGCCAGCCCGCGGCTGACGGCGACGACAAACGCGTCGCTGGAAAACCTGACTTCGGTCATCACCCCGCAAGACACGCTTGCCGCGCAAGACACCTGCCGTGAAGCGGACGACGTCGGTTACTTCATGCCCGTGGTGATCAGCGCCGACGGCGGCGACGTCACGCTTGAGCCCGGCACAACCGTCGACTTCGAGCTGAACGGGCATGCGATGCATGCCGAGTTGCCCTGGTCGGTGCACACCAACGAAGGCGCCCGCGATGTCACGATGATGATGTGGGACCGCGGCTTCGAGCCGGCAGAGTAAGTAACGGTGGGGCGTATGCGGTTTCTGCTTCTGGTGGGCACGGTCAGCGTCGTCGGCTGCGTCGAGCCGGCTGCCTATGGGCCGTGTCGCGACGGCGCCGACATCGGGGGGCCGACCCTGGATCCGCGCGAACAGGTATTGCCAGCGCCATCGTTCGCGCTGGAGGCCGGTGATGAGGGCAACGACCTCGTCGTCACGTTCGACGGCGATGGCATCGAGCGCACGGCGCGTTTCCCATTGCTGGGCGACCGGGTCCCATCGTTGCTCACCGGGGACGTCGCCGTTACCTGGGAGGCTGGGGACTATGCGCGTGCAATACGCGTAGAGGACGTTGAAGGGCGTTTGCTGATGTATGGGACGGCGCTCCTTGGACCAACCATAGTCTCATCACAGGCCGGGAAGTCGCTTGCGACAGCGAAAGACAATGTCGAAGCTCAGGAAACGTGCCGCGAGGCCAGCGACGTTGGCTTCTTCATTCCGGTCGTCATTCACGCCGATGGCAGCGACATCACGCTTGAGGCCGGCAACACCGTCGACTTCGAGCTCGACGGTCACCCAATGCACGCTGAGCTGCCGTGGGCCACGCAGTCCGTCCGTGGCGTTCGCAGCGGCACGATGCTCATCTGGGACCGCAGCTTCGAGCCGTGAACTGAACCGCACACCTGGAAAGCAAAACGGAGCGCCGCGAGCGCTCCGTTTCTTTTCACATTCACCTGAATATTCAGGTGGTTGCGTTCACTTCGCCAGCGAGGCGAGCAGGGCTTCGTAGCCTGCGGCATCGAGCAACGCAGCCACGTCGGCCGGGTTCTTCGGCTTCAGCTTGAGCATCCAGGCCGCACCGTACGGTGCGCCGTTGACCTGCTCGGGAGCTGCGACCAGGGCCGCGTTGAACTCGACCACTTCGCCGTCGAGGGGCGCGTACAGGTCGCTGGCGGCCTTCACGCTCTCAACCACGCCAAAGGCCTTGCCCTTCACGAGCTGACGACCGGCCTCGGGCAGGTCGACGAAGACGACGTCGCCGAGGGCTTCTTGCGCGTGGTCGGTGATGCCGACGACGACGACATCGCCTTCGACGCGGACCCACTCATGTTCGGCGGTGTACTTCAGCTCGGCGGGGATCTGGCTCATGGGCGGTCTCCAGTGCGGTCAAAGGACGACGATCAACGACGACGGCGTGCCTGCGCAAGCGCGCGGGGTGCAGGTCAGGCCTGGGCGACGGGGCGCTTGTAAAACGGCAGCTTGCACACCTTCGCGCGCGTGGGCTTGCCGCGGATGAGCACGTTGACCTCGCCGTCGACGGTGGCGTGCTCGCGGGCGAGGTAGGCGAAGGCGATGGCCTTGTTCAAAAACGGCGTCTGCGTGCCCGAGGTGACCACACCAATGACGTCGCCGTTTTGGCTCTGCACTTCGTAGCCTGCGCGGGCGATGCCGCGGTCGATCATCTCGAGGCCGCGCAGCAGGCGCGACACGCCGGCCTTCTTCTCGGCGACGAGGGCCGCGTGGCCGATGAACGGCGGGCGGTCGTCGAGCTTCACGATCCAGCCGAGGTTTGCCTGCAGCGGGGTGTGGTCTTCGTCGATGTCGTTGCCGTACAGGCACATGCCGGCCTCGAGGCGCAGCGTGTCGCGGCAGGCAAGGCCACAGGGCACAGCGCCGGCGCGGAGCACGGCGTCCCACAGCTTCGTGGCGACGTCGTTTTTCACGTACAGCTCGAAGCCGTCTTCGCCGGTATAGCCGGTGCGGGCCACGATCGCGGCGTCGTCGTCGAGCACGGGCATCTGCGCGAAGTGGTAGCCGTCGATGTCGCGGATGCGCTCGCCGCACAGTGCAGCGACCACGTCGGCGGCCTTCGGGCCCTGAATCGCCAGCTGCGACCAGCGACCGCTCTCGTTGCGCACCACGCAGTCGAGGCCTGCACCGGCGACGGCGGCGCGCATCCACAGGAAGTCTTTGTCCTGGTTGCTGGCGTTGACGCAGACCAGAAAGCGCGTGGGCGAGAAGCGGTAGACGATGACGTCGTCGACGAAGCCGCCCTTTTCGTGCAGCAGGCCGGCGTACATGGCCTGGCCGTCTTTGATGCGGGCCGGGTCGTTGGTGACGAGGCGCTGGATCGCGGCCAGCGCGTCGGTGCCCTCGATGAAGACCTCGCCCATGTGGCTCACGTCGAACACGCCGACGGCGGTGCGCACGGCGGTGTGCTCGGCACTCTCGCCGCTGTACTTGAGCGGCATCTCGAAGCCGCCGAAGTCGACCATCTTCGCGCCGGCGGCGACGTGGCGATCGAACAACGGGGTGCGCTGCAGGGTGGCGGTGCTGCTCATGGCTGAACCTCAGTCGCGCGGGCGTGGGACGTCAGGGTGTTGTGCAGAAGCATGGCGATGGTCATGGGGCCGACACCGCCGGGGACGGGTGTGGCGGCCGCGACATGACCCTGGATGGCGGCGTAGTCGACGTCGCCGCAGAGCTTGCCGGCTTCGTCCTTGTTCATGCCGACGTCGATGACGATGGCCCCCGCCTTGAAGTGCTCGCGGCCGAGCATTTTCGCGCGGCCCACAGCGGCGACGACGACGTCGGCTTCGCGGGTGACGGCAGGCAGGTCGACGGTGCGGCTGTGGGCGATGGTGACCGTGGCGTTTCTCGACAACAGCAGCGACGCCATCGGCTTGCCCACGATGTTGCTGCGGCCAACGACGACCACGCGGGCGCCTTCGAGCTTCACGCCCTCGTCGTCGAGCAGACGCAAGCAGCCCAGCGGCGTGCACGGCACGAAGCCATTGCCAAGGCCCATGGTGAGGCGGGCGACGTTGTCGGGGTGAAAGCCGTCGACGTCTTTGGCGGGCGAAATCGCCACCAGCACCGCGTGCTCATCGATGTGCTTCGGCAGCGGCAACTGCACCAGAATGCCGTCGACGGTGGCGTCGGCATTGAGGGCGTGCACGAGCGCCAACAGCTCAGCCGTCGTCGTGGTGGGGGCAAGCTGGTGGTGTGTGGAGACGAAGCCGGCGGCCTCGGCCTGCTTGCGTTTGTTGCGCACGTACACGTGGCTGGCGGGGTCTTCACCGACGAGGACGGTGGCGAGGCCGGGCGCGCGCAGTCCGCGGGCAACCCGCTTCTCGACCTCGGCCGCGACCTCGAGGCGCACGCGTTCTGCCGCTGCTTTGCCGTCGATGATGCGGGTCGTGGTGGCGCTCATGGCACGACCGTTGGCGCGTCGAATCTTTCATTGCAAGACATGTCATCGACGCTGGCCGGGATGCGAACCCCGCCGCCTTGGGTATGGTGGGCCCATGCGTAAACTCCTGCTGCCCTTCCTCGTTGCTGCGTCCACCTTGCCTGTTGCCTGCGATGGCTCCACCGCCGACGACGGCCCGGGTGAAGGCGAAGGGGAAGGAGAGGGCGAAGGGGAAGGAGAGGGCGAAGGCGAAGGCGAGACCGGCACGCTCATCATCTCGGAAGTCAGCTGCGACGGGGCTGACTGGGTCGAGGTCAAAAACGTGGGCAACGCCGACGTCGAGCTCGGCACCATCAGCGTTACCGACGACACCACCGATGCCACCCACCGCGCCGCGTTCCCCGACGCACCGCTCGTGCCTGGCGCCCGCGCTGTCGTCGACGTCACCGAGTTCGGCATCAAGTGCGACGAGACCGTGTCGTTGCTGCGCGGCAGCAGTGTCATCGACAGCACCACACTCGCAGCGACGTCGGCAGGGGCCACGTGGTCGCGCCTGCCCGAGCCCATCTCGGCGTCGTCGACGTTCGCCGAGGGCTTCCCCACCCGGGGTGCCGCCAACACGCCGTTTGCCGTCGGCGATCTGCGCATCAACGAGGTCGACTGCGCGGGTGCCGAGCGCGTCGAGATCATCAACACCGGGGCGAACAGCATCAACGTCGGCGGCTACGTCCTCGCCATCGACGCCACCGCGGCCGGCCGCTACGTGCTGCCTGCAGCGGAGATTGCGCCGGCGGGTCGTCTCGTCGTCAACGAGGCCGACGCCACGGCAGGCACTGCGGGCTTCGACTTCAACATCGCCTGCGACGGCGGCAGCCTGAGCCTGAGCGACGACGACGGCAGCGTGCTCGACGCGCTCGTGGTCACCGAGGTGGCCGAAGCGTTCACGTGGGGCCGCCTGCCCGATGGCGTGGGCGAGTTCGACGTGAATGAGGAGACGATGGCCGCCGCCAACACCGCTCCCGTCGTTCTGGGGGCTGGCGTGTTTGAGCTGGGTCGTGTTGTCGACATCACCGTCGACGTCGACAATGGCGATCGCGGCGACCTCGATGCCGGCGCCGTTGTGCCCTGCACGTTCACGTTCGAGAGCGACGCCGCTGTGGCCTGCTCAGTGCAGTCGACGACGACGAACGTGTTTGAGCTGACCTTCGAGGACACCGCCCGCTTCCGTGGCCTGGAGCGCTTGACCCTCGATGCGAGCGGCCGCGACCCGAGCTTTGCCGCCGACGCCGTGGCGAGCGCGTTGTTCCGTGGCCTCGACGTGCTGGCGCCACGCGTCGGTCTGGCGTCGACGACGATCGCCGGCGACAGCACCGAAGTGGCACTCGTGATCGAAGCGATCGATGGCCGCACCCTGAAGCGCACGTTTGCCTCGACGAAGCACCTGTACGGCACCGGCGACGGCCCCCTCGACGTCGTGGGTGACGATGTGGGCAACTGGACCGTGCTCGACGGCAACGACACCGACCGCAGCGACTTCGTGATCGTCGCCGACACGATTGCGCCGTTCATCGACGCCACGGGCTTTCTCGCCGGTGCCGCTGATCGCGTGCGCATGGGAGCCACGATCCGCTTCCTCGCCGTCGACGCCTGGCTTGGCCACACCGACGGCTACACGCTGGCGCGCGGCGATACCCTGGCCCACCTCGACAGCAACGGTCAGCTGCGCCTGCTGCCCGGCAACCTCGACAACGTGCTGCAGGCCAACGAGCCCACCCTCGACGGTGGCAGCGCGGTGGTGGATGCCTGCCTCGCCGACAACGACTGCCTCGCGGACCTCGTTGCCGCCCTCGACGACGTGAGCGGTGCGGTGGTCGACCTCGAGCTCGAGTCGCTCGTGGGCTCGATCCAGAACACGGCGGCGGCAGCCCTCTCGAGCGACGACGCGCTGAACGCTGCCGCGGCGGCGTTGCGGGGTCGGTTGGCATCGCGCACCGCCGAGGTCGACCTCGACGTGGCAGCAGCGCTGCAATGACCGGCTTCCTCGGCGGGGAGGGTTCCCCGCGCGCCCCTCAAGAAGCCTGGCGCTGCGACGTCGTCGGCACGTTTGCCTACAAGACCTGCACCGTGCGCTGGCCGGCGACGGTGCGGTCGTTGGCGGTCGACGTGCAGGCATTCTCGGCGCCCCTGCTGGCCCTCGCCGACGAGATCGAGCGCGGCGTGATGGCGCCGCCGCTGTCCGTGCTCGACTCCGACGACGCTGCGCGCTTTGCTGAGCTTGAGCCGTGTGTTGGCCAGCCGTGGACGTCGCTGCCCTGGTACGTCGGCGAGAGCTACTTGTACGCGCGGATTCGCAGCGCGGTGGGGTGGCAGCAGACGCGGGTTGATCCGTTTGCGCTCGCCAAAGCCCGCGAAGAAGCTGCCCTGCCCGTCGACGACGACGGCGCGTTTCTGCCGGCACTGCTGCGGCGCTGTCTGTGGGGCAATCGCGGGGATTTGTCGTTGCCGTCGGCGCGCGATTTTCGCGACGAACGCGACGCGGACCTGGTGATCGACGACAGCGACGAAGCAGTGGGCCTGTTGCAGCGGGCGAAGCGGGTGGGGATCGTGCTCGACAACGCCGGCCTCGAGCTGTGGCGCGATCTGCAACTGGCGCGAGCGCTCGCCGATGCGGGTGCGGACGTGGTGCTGTTCGCGAAGGACCGGCCGTTCTTCGTGTCGGACGCCCTGCCCGACGATGTCGAACGACTGCAACAGCGCCTGACGCGGCGTGCGCGCGTGCGGGTGGAGGCGCCGGCGTTTTTCACGGGTCCGGGCTTCCTGCAGCGTGGCGCCGCGCCTGACGACGTGTGGCAGGCCTTTGCCGCGTGCGACGTGCTCGTGCTCAAGGGCGACTGCAACTACCGCCGCCTCGTGGGTGATGTGCCGTGGCAGGCCGACGATCGCGGCACGCTGGGTGATCGCTGCGATCTGCCGGCCCCGGTGATCGCTGTGCGCACGTTGAAGGCCGAAGTGCTGGTGGGTGCCGACCCGGTGCGCTGCGCCGA
>JBIKRQ010000039.1:0-26980 GCA_044349155.1 Myxococcota bacterium | reverse complement strand
AGGCGTGCGCCCGTGAGTTCCAGCTCCTGCTGCAGGCGTGCGGCCCCCAGCTCTGCCGTGGTGCGAGCGGTGCGTTCGGCGTACGTGTCGGCCTCGGCGGCGACGAGGGCGACAGCATGCGCAGCGATCGCACCGGCGTGTTCGGTGTGCGCGGAGTTCAACTCGCTGCGCACTTTCTTGAGCTTGGCGTCGAGCTCGTCAGCCCGCACCGTCTGCTGCTCAAGGGCCTGCGTGCGTTCGGCGAGTTCGCGTGCAGCGTCGTCGAGCGCCTGGGCGCGTGCTTGTTGTTCGCTTTCCAAACTGGCGCGCAGTTCGGATTCGGCAGTACGCGCGGTGGCGAGCGCTTCAATGCGCGCTTCCACGGCGTCGCGCAGGGCGTCTCGCTCTTGCGACAGTGCCTCCACGCGTGCTTGAGCAGCGCTCAGCGCTGCAAGGTGGTCGGCGGCCTCGGTGCTGCTCAGCGAGAGCAACGCCTCAAGTTCAGCCACCGCGGCGGCGTTCTGCGCGGTCTGCGCGGTCTGTGCGTCGCGGTGTTCGTCGCGCTGCGTGTCGAGCGCACGCTGCGCGTCGGCGAGGGCGGCGTTGGCAGCTGCGACAGCCTCGTCGAGCGCGGCGCGTTGCGCGCGTTCGTCGTCGAGCAGGGCCTCTGCGGCGCTGGCGCGTTCGTCGAGTGCCGCGCGTTGAGCGCGTTCGTCGTCGAGCTGGGCCTGTGCGGCGCTGGCGCGTTCGTCGAGTGCGGCGCGTTGTGCGCGTTCGTCGTCGAGCTGGGCTTGCGCGGCGCCGACGCGTTCGTCGAGTGCGGCGCGTTGCGCGCGTTCGTCGTCGAGCAGCGCCTGCAGTTTCGTCGCATTCTCGCTGGCAGCAGCGATGCGCTCGGCCAGCTGCGCGGCGGTCTGTTCTGCGGCTTGTTCGGCGGCGAGTGCTGCGGCGCGGGCGGTGGCTTCGGCTTCGCCCAGCAGGCGGCGCTCGTCGTCGAGCAGCACCTGTGCAGCGGCGAGGGCTTCGGCACGGGTGGCCGCCAGCTGCGTGGCGTCGTCGAACGCCGTGGTGAGTGCTGAGCGTTCGTTGGCAAACGCCTCAGCCTGGGCGGCAAGCGCCGCCTTGAGGACTTCGACCTCGTCGAGGGTGACAACGTGTGCTGCTTCGGCCGAGTCGAGTACTGCTTGCAGCTCGGCAACGCGGCGGGCGTTTTCGATGTCGGCGGCAAACCGTTGCGAGCCGAGCTCGTCGAGCTGACTCTGCATCTGGACGATGCGGCCCTCGTGCGCCGTCCGCGCGGTGCGGTGCTCGTCGTGGGCGCGCTCCAGCTCGGCGAAGCGGGCTTCGTCTTCGGTCAGGCGCTGGCGTACGGCGGCTTCGGCAGCAATCGCCGCATCGACGGCCGCTTGCAGCTCGGCGATCCGCTCGGCGTGCGACGACGACGTGGTGGCGTGCGCTTCGCGTTCGCTCGTGAGGGCGGCGTCGTGGGCAGAAACGGCGGCGTCGTGAGCAGCAACGGCGGCGTCGTGGGCCGCGCGGACTTCCTCAAGCTGGGCGCGCAACGACGCAATCGTCTTGTCCTGCTCGATGCCCTTGAAGTAGGCGCGTTCGGCGGCGAGCTGTGACTCGTCGTCGACCTCTTCGAGCTGCTGCATCGTGACATCGAGACGCCCGGTGAGCACCTCACAGCGCTTGGTCACCTCGACCAACTGCTGCGACAACGCATCGCGCTCAACGATCAGAGCACTGCGTTCGGTGACCAGCGCGTCACGTTCTGCTTCGGCAGCAGCAGCGGCGACGGCGGCGGCGGCGGCGCGTTCGTCGGCGGTGACCCACTCGCTTTCGGCCTGCTCAAGTGCCGTTTGCAAACGCTGCAACGCGGCGGCGCGTTCGGCATCCGTCGACGTCACCTGCTCGAGCCGGTCGACCACGGCGCTGTGCTCGGCGGTCACAGAATTCAACGCGGCGCGCAGATCGTCGATCTGGCGTTCGGCTTCGGTGGCCTCGCCGGCGGTCGTCTCGGCTTCGGCGGTGAGGGCGGCAACAGCACTTTCGCTGTTGAGCAACGCGGCATCGCGTTCGGCGATCGCAAACTCGAGGGCCTCTTGCACCGCAAGCTGTGCCGCGAGGCGCTGTTGCACGTCGGCGTGTTGCAGCTGCAACTCGGTGAGTTCTTCGCCCAGTGCGCGCCGTTGCAGCTCGGCGTGCGTGTGCACGTCGACCAGGGCCGCGTGCGTTTCGGCAAGTTGCGCGTGATCGTTGCGCGCCGCCACCATCGCGTTGTTGGCAGCAGCAGCAGCCTCGACAGCGTCGTCGACCATCGCCTGCAACGCACCAATGTCGTTGCGCAGGTTCATCACGGTCGCGGTGTGCTGCGTCTCAAACGCGCTGAGCGCGGTGATGTGGCGCTGCTCGATCTCCAGCCGCGCCCGCGCGACCGACTGCTCCAGGTCCAACAACGCCTGGGTGACCTGCGCCAATTCATCGCGCGTGGCGTCGTGGTTGGCCTTTTCGGCGTCGAGAGCGGCGCGGGCGCTGTCGGCATCAACGGCGGCTTCGCGACCCGCCTCCAGCGTGCGCACCAGGGCCTGCTGCGCATCGTGCAAGGCGATGTTGGCCGCCACGATCGTGGCGTTGAGTCCATCGAGTGCGCGTTGGTGTTCGGCTTCGCGTTCGGCCTGCCACTGCTGGCGTTCCTGCAGGCTGCGCGACTCCATTTCCTCGACGAGCGACACCAGCCGGCGCGCCTCATCATCGGCAGCGACGCGTGCTGCTTCAGCGGCCGAAACGGCATCGCGCAGGGCATCGCGTTCCTGCTGCAACGTGAGCAAGCGCGCGCCATTGTCGTCGACGATGCCCTGCAAACGACGCACTTCGAGCGACAGCGCTTCGGCGGCGCGCTCGAGATCAACACCGTGCTGGGTGCGGCTTTGCAGTTGTTCACGAAGTTGTTCGAGTGCGGTGGTGCGCTCGCCCACGTCGTCGCCAACGGCGGCCAACTCGCGTTCACGGGCCACCAACGCCTGCTGCAACACATCGCGCTGCGCGGTCAGGTCAAACACGCTGCTGCGCGCATCTTCGAGCAGACGGCGCGCGTCTTCGAGCTGGCGTTGATCGTGTCCACGACGGTGTTCGAGCTGCGTTTGCAGCTGCGCCTTTTGCGTTTCGAGCTGGGCGCGTTCTTCGTGCGCAGCGGCGGTGGCCGCATCAAACGCGGCACGCACGTCGTCGAGGGCCAGGCGCAGTTCTGTCGCTTCGGCAGCAGTGCTGTCGGCGCGGCTGGTCGCCGTCGACAACGCCTGCGTCGCCTGCTCGGTCTGCACCAGCGCGAGGTGCAGCTGCTGGGCGATCGCGGCACGCTCCTCGACGAGGTGCTGCACCCCAACGGCCAGTCGCACGGCCTCATGGGTGCGGCGGGCGAGGGCCGCTTCGGCGTCAGCGACGGCGACAGCGAGGTGGCGCTGCTCACTGCTGCTTGAGTCGAGCAGGTCGGCAGCGTCGTTGGCCGCAGCGATCGCTGCGGCTTGTTCCTCGACGGTGCGGCGCGCGTCGTCGAGGGTGGCGCGCGCTTCCCGCAGCTGCTGCTCAAGGCTGGCAGCGACATCTTCGGCGCGGTGGGCGCGTTGCTCCACCAGTGCGATGCGTTCCTGCAACGACGTGCGAACCCGCGCGGCCACCGTCGAGGTGTCGTCGTCGCGGTTGCCGTTGTCGTCGTTGTCGTCGTCGTCGTTGTCGCGATCGGTACGCAGGACCGCATCGACCTCGTGGGCGAGGCCGGCTTCGGCGAGGGCCGCGCGCAGGTCGGCGACGAGGGCGGCGTGCTCGGCCACCGTGGCTTCCAGCAGTTCGCGTTCGGCGTGACCACGCAGGCGCTCGTGTTCGCGCGCGGTGCTGACCTCGACGAGTTCTCCCTGCAAGGCAGAGCGTTGGGCGTCGGCAGCAATCGCCGCGTCTTCGAGTTCAACAATCCGCAACGCCACCAGCTGCAGTTCGTCCTCGAGCTCGCGGCAGCGCATCAACAGCGTGCTGCGATCGGCATCAGCACCAACGAGCTGTTCGGCGAGCTGATCACGCTCACTGCGCAACTCGTCACGCAGCGCCAACGCCCGCACGAGTTCGACTTCGCGCACCGCCACCTGCTGCTCAGACTGCAGTGCTCGCGCCACGGCCTCGTCGAGCCGACGCGCCAGACCGTCGACCACAGCCCCCACGTCGTCGACAACTTCGTCTTCCGCGACCAATTGCTGCGCGAGGGCTTCCACCTGCTGCTGCAGCGCTGCGATCTGCCGATCGCGCACAGAAATAGCCAGCTCGACGTCGAGCCCCGGCGGCAAACTCTGCTCGGTGCGATCAGAAAACTCCGCCGCGCCACGAGGAGCGAACGCGCGGCGCGCGCTCACGGCGTCGAGCAGCGCATCAAACGGCACCTGCACCAGGCACACGTCTTCGATGACGGGGATCGCGTTGCCGAAGGCGAACACGTAGGCCCCTGCGGGCTCGGCGTCGTCGCCCATCAGCGTGGTTTGCGGGGCGATGCCGTCGTCGCCACCGTCGATGTCGAACGACCCAAACAGGTAGCCGAGCATCATGCTCTGGAAGTAGACCTGCGCGAGTTCGAACGTGCCCTTCAGCGCGTCGACGAGGGGCCGGTAGCTCAAGCGCCGCGGTTGTTCTTCGTCGGGGTCGAGCAAGAGGCCCAGGCCCCGTGGCGACGACGACAACGACGTGAGCGCAAAGCCATCGGCCGACAACAAGCGCTTGATGTCGCTGAGCCGTTCACTCACCCCAGCCGCAAGGGCTTCGGGCAGCGTGAAGTCGATGACGAGGTCGAAAGCTCCGTCGTCACCCGGCAGCACGGGCACCGCAGCAATGCCAGGTGGGCGGCTGCCGCCGGCGGGGCGGATGGCGCGGTAGTCGACGCGGTCGAGGTCGTTTTCGTCGCGCAGGCGTTCCAGCAACACGCGATCGTCGACGGCGCACACCACCTTGGTGGCCCCCTGCTCGAGGAGGAAGCGCGCCACGGCCGACGACCGTGCACCCACTTCGAGCACGCGGCGACCAGCGATCATCCCCTCGAGGAAGATCAGTCGCGACAGCTGCTCGGGCAGCCGGGCCCCCTCGGTGTACAGCTCGGACTTGTTCACGCGCGCTCCCTACGCCGACGTCACTGTGTCGTCGGCTTTGACGTCGAGGGCATAGCAAGGGCAGGGCGCGGCCGAAACTTTGCGGCCAGAACGAGGACCGCGCCGCTTCCCACTCGCACATGGGCGGGGGAAAACGGCGCGGCAGGGTGCTGCAGGACGTCGTCGGGAACTCTCTTCGAGGCTCAGCGCGGCAGGCGCACCAGCATCTTGGCGGGGCCCACCTGCACCATCGTGTGGCCCTGGGGCACCAGGCGCTCGCCGAGGGTCGTCATCTTCACGGGCTGCGACGCCACCTTGAAGCGCAGCTTCGTCTGCGAACCCGCCGCGTCACCGGCGACCTGGTAGGGCAGGGGCTGATCGCTTTCGACCTCGACGTCTTTGACGAGGAAGTCCAGCAGCTGCGGATGGCGCCACGTGCCCTTCCACACCGCGGGGTACAGGTTCGCGAGAATGCTCGGCACCGACGACGCCACCACGCGCAGCTGCATGTGCCCCGCCTTCGTCATCGCGAAGGGGAACATGGTGAAGCCGAAGCCGAAGTACGGGATCGAGCCCACGCACACCGTCGCGGCCTTGCCCTCAAACAGCACCGTGCCCGCGGGAACGTGCTCAGCGACGTCGCCAGCGCGGCCAGGGCGCATGAACACGGCGTCGTGGCTGCTGCGAATCTTGATGTGCGCCGGAGGACGACGGATTTCGTTGGGCACGCTGCGAAACAGCATCGCGCCGAGGTAGCCGCCCACACCTTCGGCCAAAGCGCGGCCGACGGGGCTGCCCTTCACGCGCTGCTTCAACCACATGTAGTCGTTGAGCACCGCACCGTCGTAGCCCATGCCGGCCATCGGGGTGAGCAGGCCGTCTTCGGTCTCGACGAAGTCGACGTCTTTCTCGATCGCCGCACCGTGGTGCAGCACGTGGCTGGCGTCGACGAGCGGGTCTTCGGCACCAAGGGCCGTGGCCATCGCGTTGCCAGTGCCGAGCTTGAGCACGCCCAGCGTGGGCATGGTCAGGCCCTCGTCGCGGCTGTGCTGGCGCAGCAGGTTCATCGTCGTCACGAGGGTGCCGTCGCCACCGCCCAAAAACACCTGGCCGTAGCCGCGGCGGGCAATCGTGCGCGCAAACACCGACGCATCTTCCATCGTGCGCGAGAGAAACAGGTCACCCGCCGGCACCACCGCGGCCAGACGCTCGACCAACTTGTCGGTCACCGAGCGGGCATTGCGGTTGAGCAGGAAGGCTGCGCGGTGCGCAAACGGCCTGGGAGCTTCGGTTCGCGCGGGGGCAAGCAGAGACACCATGCTGTGACCATGAGCACGGGGCGGGCCAGATCTTCGGCCAGTGCCGTCTGCCCTTGAGGAGCTGCACAAATTCAAGGGTTTGTGCGTATCGACCGCTCGATTTGCGTCTGTGTCGCACTGCGTCAGGTGTGACAGCGAGGTGGCGGCGACCGGGGCTCCAACGCGATCGTGCGAATGCCGGGTGCGTCAGCCGGTACGCAGTGTGGTGAGCGTGGCGAACACGTCATGGCCTGCGCAGAAGGATCCTTGCTGTCGTCGTCAGGCGGGTGCTATCGCTGGGCCTCGCAGCATTTCGGCTGCCGCGTTGATGTCTGCTTGTCGTCGAGGCCGCCCGCGTGGTTCCTGGTTTCAACCACAACATCAAGCACAAGGGACGGATCTTCCACATTCAAACGGAAGACTCGGGCCCAAAGAATCCGCACATCATCACGCACCTCTTCGTCGGCGGGAACATCCTCGCCAGCAAGAAGACGCAGTACGCCGACATCGTTGGCCAGACCGACTACGAAAAAACCGTCCGCTCGATGATGGAAGAGCAGCACAAGCAAATGCTGCGCAACCTCGTCAACGGCGTGTTCGACAGCGTCGAGAGCGCGCCGTCGTACCACCTCGATGGTCCCGCCCCGATGAACTTCACCGCCGTGTCGCCCACGACCTCGGCGATGGCCGGCGATACCGCGTTCAAGGGCCTGCCCAGCCAGTCCGCTCAGGTGCCCAAGCCGGCCGTCGTCGACTTCGCGCGGCCAGCGGGTGGCATCGGTGTCACGTCGTCGCCGTCGCCGGGCACACCGCCCGAAGTCACCGCAGCACGCGTGGCTGCACAAGACGAAGCAGCAGCGGCCGCCGAATCGCGCGCTACGGGCACCACCATCTTTGGCGAAGACCTCATCTCCGAGAAGTCCCTCGACGAGGTCATCCTCAGCTACCTCGCCGAAGACCTCGCCGACCTCGAGTAGTCCTTCGACTGCGTCGCACACTGCGCAGTGACGACGACGTCCGGGAAACTGAGTTGCCGCAGCGCGCGTGGGCTTCGTCGTCGAGCTGACTCGGCAAGAAGTCGCCGGCGGGCAATGCACCGCACACCGTGGCGCGTTCAGCACTGCTGACGTCGTCGAGAAACAGGCGCACCGCGGCCAGTGGCCCCGCCGCCATCACGCCTGCTGCCTTCACGCGTGGCAGCAACGCCTGGGCTTGCGCGGTGTTGGTCGCGATGCACGTGGCGAATGCTTCGGCCTCGTTGTCGTCGTCGGCATCTTCCGCAGCGCACTGGTGAGCAGCCTCGGCAGCAGCCAACAACGCCGTCGCGTCACGTTCTGCATCAGCTCGGGAAGTCGTCGTTGTCGTCGTCGTCGCGCACGACGTCGTGAGCAGCAGCAGAGGCAGAAGGCGCATGGTGAAACCTACGGTGCCGGCAGGGGTGCTGGCGTTTCTTCGGGCAGCGGTGTGGCCTCGTCGCGCAGCTTCTTGATGCGGTTGGTGACCGTGGCGTCGGGCAGCAGGTTCACGCGCACGCCCTGGATTTGCAGGAACTCGCGCACGAGTTCTTCGTCGACGCCGTCGAGCTTCGCCAACGCACTGTCGACGCGGGCGAGCACACCGTCGAGGCGCTTGGCGGCTTCACGCACATCGCCCATCGCCACCTTCGCGTCGCGCGTGATGCGGTCGATGTTGTCGGCGGCGGGGCCCACCATGTCGGCGGCGGCCTTGATCGAGGCGGGGTCGACGACGGCGAGGATCGCATCGATGCGGGCGGCGGCGTTGTTCAAGCGATCGACAAGCCCCGGGCCTTTTTCGTTGGCCATCGCGAGTACTGAGGCCACGTCGCCGCTGGAGTTCGAAACGAGCGCGTTGGTTTGCTTCACGAGTGCGCGCACGTCGTGCAACGTCGTTGTGGCTGCCGCAATCAACGCCGCGCCATCTTTCTCCTTCAACGCTTCGTCGAGGCTCTGCACCGCACTCTCGAGCGGTGGCGTGATGCGGTTGAAGCGATCGATGAGCTCGCTGGTGGCGCGGATGACCTGATCGATGTCGATGGTAGGAGCGTTGTTGTCGACGACGGCACCAGCGGTGAGCACGGCGTCGGCACTGCCCGGGTCGAGGTCGACGAACTTTTCGCCCAGCAGTGTTTTCTGGCGAACCGCGGCGCGAGCATCGGTGTGCAGCACCACATCGGGGGCCACCAGCACCGTCACGCGTGCGCGCTTGCCCTCGACGCGGATGTCGTCGACGACGCCGACACGAACGCCCGCGACAGCCACGGTGTTGTCGACCCCCAGACCAAGGGCGGAGTCGAACAGCAGCACGTAGGGGCGGGCATCGCGCGGCGCACCACCACCAAACGAAAACGTCAGCCACACAAACGCAACGATGACGCCGACGACGACGGCCCCCAACGCTGCTTCGGCTTTCCAGTTCCCGCTTTCCACGACATCGCTCCGTGCGCGAGTCCTACGTTGTCACGGTGTGGGATGTCGATCGAGAAACGCGCGCACGGCGGGATCGTGGCTGCGCTCGACGACGTCGCGGGGGCCAAACGCGTGCACGCGGCCTTCGCGCAGCATGCCGATGTCGTCGGCAATGAGGCGGCAACTTTCGACGTCGTGGGTGATCACCACAAACGTGATGCCCAGGCGCCGCTGCGTGCTGGTGATCAAGCGATCGATCGACGCCGAGGTCTGCGGATCGAGGCCGCTCGTCGGCTCGTCGAACAACACCAACTCGGGCTCGAGGGCCACCGCCCGCGCCAGCGCGATGCGTTTGCGCTGCCCACCCGACAGGCGGTCTGGCGTGCGGTCACCGACGTCGGGCAGGCCCACCAGCTCGAGCAGCTCGTGCACACGACGACGCACCTCGGTCTCGGGCTTCTTCGCGACCCGCCGCAGCGGAAACGCGACGTTGTCGAACACGCTCAACGAGCCGAACAAGGCGTTGTCTTGAAACAACATGCCGATGCGTTGCCGCAGCTGTTGCAACTCGGTGCGCGATGCCCGCTGCACGTCGACACCAAGGGTAAGCACGCTGCCGTCGTCGGGCGCCAACAGCCCGGTGGCCAGGCGCAGCAACGTGCTCTTGCCCGTCCCCGAGGGGCCCAGCACGACGGTGGTGCGGCCCGCGGCGATCTGCAGGTCCACATGATCGAGCACGGGGCGGTCGCCGAAGCGCTTGGTCACGTTGCGCAATTCGATCGCGGGCGTTGTCGCTGTCGCTGTCGTCGTCGTCGTTGTTGTCGTCATCGCGGCACCAGATGACCATAGATGAGCAGCGACAAACCGAGGGCGGTCATGCACACCACGATCATGCCGCGCACCACTGCGCGGTTGGCGGCCGCACCCACCGACGCCGCACCCATCGACGTCGACACCGTGCCCTCAAGGCTTGCCACCAACCCGACCAAAAAGCCGAGCACCACACCCTTCACCACGCCAACGATGACGTCGACGGGCGACAACGTGGCCAGCAGTGTTGACCACATCGCCCCCCGATCGATGTGCAGCTGAAACACGCCGACGACGAAGCCGCCCACCAGCCCCGAGAGCATCGACGCGAGCACACACAGCGGACCGCTCAGCGTGCAGGCGATCACGCGCGGCACGACGAGCAGACGCAGCGGCGACAGGCCCATGACCTCGAGGGCCTCGACCTGTCGGGTACTGCGCATCGCCTGCAACTGGCTCGCAATCTCGGCACCACTGCGCGCAGCCAGAGCCCCCGCGGCGAGCAGCGGAAACACCTCGCGCACGCCGCCAAAGCCGACGACCAGGCCCGCCATGCTGGCGGCGCCAAAGCGCGCCATCGACGACGCGGCCTGCACCGTGAGCATGGCCCCTGTGAAGAACGTGACGACGACGACCACCGGCAGCGAGCGCAGCAGCAATCGCACCGACAACAACACGGTGTCGACCAGCGGTGCGCGAGGAACGTCGACGACAACGCGTGCCGCGAGGGCCGCCAGCTGCAGGGGCCACAACAGCGCCTTCATGGATGCATGCCGCCGCGCAGGCCGAACAACGCGGTGTTGAGCAGGTAGTTGGCGACGAGGACAAAGATCACGCTGGCGACGACGGCACCGTTGGCTGCCGCCCCCACACCGTCGGTGCTGCGGGCGCTGTGAAAGCCGGCAGAGGCGCACAACGCACCAAGACCAAGGCCAAAGAACACGGTCTTTGCTTCCGAGATGACGACGTCGTTGGCCGCAATGCCATCGGCGATCCCCTCGACGAAGTCGGCGTGCGGCACGCCCATCACCAACACCGCCATCGCATACGCGCCGGTGATGCCGACGACGATCGCCAACGCGTTGAGCAACGGGCCGGCGACCGCCGCCCCCAGAATGCGCGGTCCCGCGAGCAGCCCGCGCGCGTCGAGGCCCATCGCTTCGATCGCGTCGATTTCCTCCGTCAGGCGCATGGTGGCGAGTTCAGCAGCGATGGCCGCCCCGCCCTGCATGGCGACGACGACCGCGCAAAACCCGGGTGCCAGCTCGCGGATGATGATCGCCGCCGCCAACGGCGCCAGCTGTCGCTCGGTGCCAAAAGTGCGAATGAGCGTGAGCGCTTGCAGCGACAACATCGCGCCAATCGGCCCACACACGAGTGCGACGGGCAGGGCGCAGCTCGACGTCAACACCAACGCCTGCTGTGCCGCCGCCTGCAGCCCACCACGCTCGCGCAGCCCCGCGAACACGGCGACGACGAAGAACAACACCACGCGCCCCACCGCGCGAATGGCGTCGATGCTCAACCGACCCACGGCAGCGAGTGGATTCGACGTCGCTGGTGTCGTCGCTGTCGTCGTCAACAGGCTCTCACAGCGTGAGCACGGTGCCTGTGCCCTCGAAGCGCACGACGGGCACACGGCGCGCTGGCTCGGGCAGCCCCGGCAGCGGCGCGCGGTACGGCACGAGTTGGCCGGTCCACCCCACAAGGCGCGTGGCATGCACCATCACCGGGGCATCCGCCTTCACAGTCACAGCGATGATCGGCTTTTTGCTGCCCAACACGACGCGCCCAGAGCCACGCAGATGCACGATATCGAGGTCGCGGTCGGCCTCTGAGGGCAGGCGCCCGTTTTCCCACACCAGGCCCGCTGTGAAGCCGACCACGCCGGTCTCGACGAGGTAAACCTCTTCGCTGGCGAGCGTGAGCGTGGTGGGCACAAGGTCGCCAAGGGTGACCACGCAAAAGCCCTTGCCCATCAGGGCCACGACCGCAGCGTCGGCGCCACCAAACAACGAGTCGGTGCGCTTGCCGCGGTAGCGACGGTTCACCACCTCGATCTCAAAGCTGCCGGACACCGACGCCAGCAGGTCGGTGCGCACGTAGCTGACCTCGTGGATCGGCATCACGAGCTGACCATCGGCGGTGCGCACGAGGGCCGCTCCCGACAACGCACGCGACGCCAAATCGGTCAGCGGCAGGTCGGTGATCGCCGTGGGCGAAGCCGCTGGCGTCGTCGTCGCCGCCGTTGCAGTCGGAGCCGTTGGTGGCTGGTCGAGGGCGAACATGTTGCGCGACGACTCGACGCGCGCCGGCGGCGGTTCGGGCCCCTTGTTCACCTGCGCCGACGTGAGTGCCGTGAGTGCGGCCGCTTCGGTTTGCTTCTGCGACGACGTCGACGCTGTGGGAGCCGTTGGTGCTGGTGCTGCTGGCGTTGGCGGCGTGGTGGGCCGCGCCGGTGCTGGCATCGTCGACGTGGAGGTCGGCGCCACCGAGGCCTGCGGCGTGAGCGACACCGCCTGCATCGTCATCGTCGTCGTCGGGCGCGCTGCAGCAACGGCCACGTTGGCCACGGGGGCGGCCGTCGGTGGCGTGGAGGGCGTGGGGGCTGTCGCCGACGCCGCGCGCATCGCTGCGGGACCAGGCGCCGCCGTCGCTGGCGCGTTGGCGATGCCGAGGGCTGCAAGGTTGGGGATGGGGAACGTGCCCGTTTGCGTGGGGCGGAAGGCGCGGATTTCGTCGGCGCGCTTTTTGTTGCCGGCGCGTTCGTAGAAGTCGGCGGCGCGTTCGAGCTGGCCCTTTTTCTCGAGGACAAGACCCATGTAGCTGGCGGCGCGCGGGTGATCGGGATTGAGTTCCAGCACGCGCTCGAGCTCGGTGTGCGCGTCTTCGAGCTTGCCCTGCTTCAGGTAGACCATCGCCAGGTTCAGGCGCAGCGAAGGCTCGATCGGGTTGTTGTAGACGAGGTCGTTGAAGATCTGCCGCGCGCGATCGAGCTGGCCGAGGCGGAACAACGACAGCCCCAGCAGGTTCAAGCCCTGCTCGTTCGTCGGATTCAGCAGCAGCGCCTTTTCGAAGTGCTGACGCGCCTCGTCGATGCGGCCGGCTTGCAGGTGCTCCGACCCCTCTGTGAGGAGGTAGTAGAACTCCTCTTCTTTGGACTTTTCTGACTCGGCCATCGGCGCACTCCACAAAAACAAGCTCGTCGAGGCCAGCCTACATCCAGCACCTCACGGGGGCGAAAACCTGGCCATTGTCGGCGGTGGCGCTGCGCTGTTTCAGCACCGGCGGTGGAAACAATGGCCAACACCCCGAAAATGAACGGGATATTCAGCCCGTACTACGGGTGTTCCACGAGCACACGGGCCATGCGCTGCAGCTCACCGCGAAACGTCCGCACGAGCAGACGGCGAAACACCCCGTCGACAGGCTCGCCTGCTGCGCTTGCCAACTCGTGCAGGACCGCTTCGGCGCGCGCGGCGACGCGGTGGATGTCGTCGTCGCTCCACACCCCGGTGATCGCCGGTGTGGTGCGGCCCTGCGCTTCGTCTTTCTCGATATCGAGCCAGTCGTCGACGATCTGGCCCACCTCGGCGATGCGGTAGAGAAATTCGCGCTCGCGCGGACCAGCACGATGCCCAACGCTCCACAGCAACATGTCCATGCTCGACGTGACACCTGCCATGCGCCAGGCGCTGCCGTCGGGGTCGGGGCTGCCGCGGCTGCAGCCGACTTCGCCCTCGATCCAGGCATCGGCGGCGGTGAGCAGCGCTTCGAACGCGTGCCGATCGTCGTCGCTGCGGCACTGCTCGCGCAGCGCTGCCCCCAAAGCGATCGCCGCGCGCACCGAGCCCGACGCATTCGTCGGCGCGATACCACGCAACACCGCGCGCATCACCGCAGCACGCTCGTCGAGCGAAAGCCCGGGCAGGCCGTCGTCGAGCGCCTCGTCGAGGACGAGAATCCAGGCAGCGCCCAGCGCTGTCCGTTCGCAGGCGGCGCGCTCCTGCACGCGAAACAGCACGGGCAACACGACAGAGGCGACGTCGACAACCGTGGCTTCTGCGGCCCCGATGCGCGCCAGCAGGCGGCTGGTCTGATGCACCAACGCCGGGCGATGGGCCGAGCACACCAGCGTGCTCAGGCCGAGGCCGCAGTACAGCTCGAAGCCTCCGCGCCACTTGCGCATGAAGGCGCTGTCGACGACGTCGGGCCACGCGGTGCGCACCACTGGCAGCACCACACGTGCAAACAGGCGATCGACCTCCCGCACCAGCACCGTGCGAAACGTGGGTTGCGTTGGATCGCTGGCGTCGGAGCCAAACACATCCAGCATGCGGCGCTGACGGTCGGCCAGCGGCAGTCGACGACGACGACGCTGCGGACGCGTGATATCGGCGTCGTGCAGCGCAGCGTGTTCGGGGCGGACAACAGCAACCATAGAAGCGGCCGCACTCTAGCTGACGGATCCTGATCTGCTGGCGGCTTTCTGATGGTCGGAGTTGTTTCCCCGCAGGCTCACGTCGACGGCGACAGCCACATCGTCAGCGCGAACCGGGGGGCGAAGCACGGCAGCACCTCGTGGGGCACGCGCTCGCTCAAAAACACGATCGCCCGTGCAAGCAGCGGTTCCACGTCGACAACGCCGTGGTCGGTGGCGACCCGCAAGCATCCGCCGTGTGCAGGCTGCCAGCCCTCGTTGAGCCACAACACCACGGTGACCCGCCGGTGACCTGTGAGGCTGGCGCCGCGAAACGCGTCGAGGTGGCGCGCATAGCCGGTGCCGTCGCCGGGGTAGCACCCCAGCTGCAGCTCACGTCGCGGCAACGTGAGCCAGGCCTGCTCGCGCAACGTCGACTGAAACGCCGTGAGGGCCGAGACCACGCCGACAAAGCCCGTGTCGAGGTCGTTTTCGTCGAGAAACGTGGTGAGGTCGCCGCGGATGCGGGGCTCAACACTGCCAGCGCGCGACACGCCTGCAGGGCTCAGTCGATGCGCGTCGACCATCCGCTGCGCGGCGGCGCGGGCGGCGATCGCATCGTCGTTGGAGCAGAAGTCGTCGACGACGAAGTAGCCGTTGTCGTCGAGGGCGCGCAGCTGCGCATCGGTCAACGTGGTCACGGAAACGCACCATGTTCGCGCTCGAGAAACGCGATGTGCTCGGGGTTTTTGATGGCGCGCTTGAGGTAGTGAAACGCGCGCGCCACCATTTCGTCGGCAGGCAGATCGCCCTCGCTGTTGAGCACGCGTCGACGTCGTTGCGTCACTTCCCACAACGACAAGGCCGCACTCACCGACACGTTGAAGCTCTCCACCATGCCGTGCATCGGTACCGTGAAGCGGTGCTCGGTCATCGCCAACGCGCGTTTGCTCAGACCGCTGTGCTCAGAACCAAACACCAGGCACACGGGCTGGCTCACGTCGATGTCGGCGACAGAGATGCAGCCGGGGCCCACGTCGGCCGCGTACAGCGTGAAGCCTTTGGCCTGCAGATCGCCCAGGCACGTCGCGAGCTTTTGATGACGACGGATGGTGACCCAGTCGTCGGCCGAGCGCGCGATCGCCTTGTTCTTCTCCCAGCGGTGGGGCTGCTCGACCACGTGCATGACGTCGACGCCCAGGCCTTCGCAGGTGCGCAACACGGCACTCGCGTTGTGGTTGTCGACGAGGTTTTCCATCACCACTGTCACGCCGCGCAGGCGTGCAGACGCCACCGACACCATCCGCTCGCCGCGGTGGGCAGACAGCTCGTTGAGCAGGGCCTTGCCCAGGGGGATCGCCTCGACGAGGGCGCGGAGTTCAGCAGCAGACGGCATGCTCGGCGCTTTGCCATCGTCGTCGCCAGCCGGGTAGGGGTTTGCTTTGCGGTGAAAGGTCTGCCAGCCGGTGCGCATGGGTTTTTCATGCGGCATCGTCGGGCTGCCCAACGTCGGCAAGTCCACGCTCTTCAACTGCTTGTCGTCGGCGCGCGCCGAGGCGGCCAACTACCCGTTCTGCACGATTGAGCCGAACGTTGGCATCGTCGAGGTCCCCGACGCCCGCCTCAAGGCGCTGGCCACCGTGGTTCACCCCGAGCGGATCGTGCCGGCGTCCACGCGCTTCGTCGACATCGCCGGCATCGTGAAGGGTGCAAGCAAGGGCGAAGGTCTTGGCAACAAGTTCCTGCAGCACATCCGCGACGTCGACGCCATCTGCCACGTCGTGCGCTGCTTCGTCGACGACAACGTTGTCCACGTCGACGGCCGCGTTGATCCCGTCCGCGATGCGGGCACGATCGAAACCGAGCTGATCCTCGCCGACCTCGAGGCCGTTGAGCGCCGCCTCGACCGCGCGAAGAAGATGATGAAGAGCGGCGACCCCATCGAGAAGAAGGTCGGGCCGTTGCTCGAAGGCCTCAAGGCCCACTTCGAAAAGGGCGAGCCCGCGCGCACGTTCTCGTTCTTCGCCGACAAGGTCGACGACGACGATCTCAAGGCCGTACTGCACGACCTGCACATGCTCACCGTCAAGCCCACGTTGTTTGTGGCCAACTGCCACGAAGGCGGCCTCGAGCCCGGCGACA
The DNA here is from genome assembly GCA_044349155.1 of Myxococcota bacterium. Taxonomy (GTDB): domain Bacteria; phylum Myxococcota; class UBA727; order UBA727; family VGSZ01; genus VGSZ01. Next base: position 10,782 of record JBIKRQ010000039.1, on the reverse strand, counting down.
ACCCGCACCTGCAGGCGTTGATCGACTTCGCCAGCAAGCGCGGCGATCAGGTGCTGCCCGTGTGCGCCAAGATCGAAAGCGAAGTGGCCGAGCTGTCGCCCGAAGAGCGCGCCGACTTCCTCGCCTCGCTGGGCATGACGTCTTCGGGCCTCGACCGCCTGATCCAGGCCGGCTTCAAGCTGCTGGGCCTTGGCACCTACTTCACGGCCGGCGTGAAGGAAGTGCGCGCGTGGACCATCCACAACGGCACCAAGGCGCCCGGCGCTGCCGGTGTCATCCACAGCGACTTCGAGCGCGGCTTCATCAAGGCCGAGGTCATCTGGTGGGAAGACTTCGTCAGCCTGGGCACTGAAGGCAAGTGCCGCGAGGCCGGCAAGCTGCGCCTCGAAGGCAAAGAATACGTCGTGCGCGACGGCGACGTGATGCACTTCAAATTCAACGTCTGAGCCAGTTTCTACGTTGAAAGAAAAGGCCGCATCTGCGGCCTTTTTCTTTTCCGTTGTCGGTATTGCCAAGCCGAAAAGCTAGTGGCCGACGCCGGCAATGACGGTATACAGCGCAATCAGGGTTTCCACCACGATCAGGCCGATGATGTAGTACTCAAGCCGGTGGGCGTGCTTGTTGTCGACCAGATTGATCAGCATTTCCGCGGTGGAAGACAGCAGCGCCAGCTTGCGCTCCAGTGTTTTGTCGCGTTCTTGCAGTTCGAATTCGTCTTCGAGTCGCAGGTACAACCGTTCAAGATCGGGGCGCTCCCACAGCAGTTCTGGCTTGTCACCAATTTCCACGCGGCTGGTCATCGAAGACTGGATCAAGATGGTGCTGCCAAGATTCTTGAACAGTTGCTTCTGAAAGGCCCCGGCATCGCGGCCACTTTGAAGTGCTTGCGCCCAGCTTTCCACGGCAGCCGCACTGTCGCGCACGGCGGCTTCGTAGCGGGCGAGGGCGACGGAGCGGGCAAGGATCTCGGCGATCACCTGCACGCGCTCGACGGTGAGGCCGGGCACCACGAGGGCCGAGCTGTGCACCATCTCGCCGACGGGGGTGGCCGTCGCGGCGTCGTCGGCGGCGATGCGGATCTCGAGCTCTTCGGTTTCGGGCTTGGCAAAGGGCTCGCCCAAAAACGCCTGCAGCTGCGACAGCAACGTGGCCTCTTCGAGGGGGGCGACGTTGACGAAGACGACCACGCCGTAGCGAAACACCACCGCCGCCCCGCCAGCACCGGCGCTGAAGCACAAGGGTGCCGACGGCGACAACCGGGTGGTGGACTCGAGCGCGCGCACATCGATGCGCTCGCTGATGCACAGGGCGCGGGCGCGCATGGTGGACACACCGGCAAACAACGTGGTCATGGCTGCTTCTTTGCAAGTCCTGGTGCTGGAAGCAAAGATGAAGCCCGACGTCGTGAACACGCACCCGTTGCGTTGCGTCGTTGAGCCTCGGCGACAAACCCGCTTTGGGGTTTGTCGCCAAGGCGAGTCTCTTGAGGGGTGGGCGGGGAAACGTCCCCGCCGATCGAGAGTTGCCGAGGTCGATGTGCGTTGTCCGGGATGCGGCACCGAAGGAGCAGACGACGCCGCCTCGTGCGGTGCCTGCGGCCGTGTCCTGCGACGCATCACCGACAAAGTGCACGCCCCCACGCCTTCGCCGTCGTTGCCGCCATCGTCATCGTTGTCGTCGGCGTCGTCGCCACCAACACCAGCGCCGCCCGTGGGCAAGAGCACCGTGCCCCTCGCCGGTACGCGCGCGCGGGTGACCGAGGGTGGGCAGCTCAAGGGCGCTGACGTCGTCGAGGGGGCCGACGAAGACCGCTTCACGCCCGGTACCGTGGTGTTGTCGCACTACACGATCGAGCGCCAACTGGGCCGCGGTGGCATGGGTACCGTGTACCTCGCCGTCGACGCTGTCAGCGGGCAGCGCGTGGCGGTGAAGGTGCTGCCGGCGTTGCTGGCGCGCGACCGCGATATCCGCGAGCGGTTCGTGCTCGAAGCGCGCGCGCTGGCGTCGTTGGATCACCCGGGCATCGTTCCGCTGATCACGTTTGCGCAGCAGGGCGACGACCGCTTCCTCGTCATGAAATACGTCGCGGGCCAGATGCTCGAGTCGCGTTTGCGCGAGCTTGACGTGCTCGCTGTCGACGACGCCACCCGCATTGTGCGCGCGATGTGTGACGCCCTCGCCTCGGCCCACGAGCGCGGTGTGATTCACCGCGACATCAAGCCCGCCAACGTCTTGCTCGACGACAACGGCCGCGTGGTGATCGTCGACTTCGGCATTGCCCGCAGCAACGACGGCGACCGCAAACTCACCGAAGCCGGCATGCTCATGGGCACGCCGCAGTACATGAGCCCCGAGCAGATCGGCGGTCGCCCCGTCGACGGTCGTGCCGACCTGTACGCCTGCGGCCTCGTGCTGTTCGAGATGCTCACGGGCCAACCACCGTTTGACGGCGCGCAGATTTTCGACGTCTTGCGTGCCCAGGTCGATGCGCCGGTGCGCGATCTGCGCCGTGCACGCCGCCTGCATGTGCCGTCGGCCGACGAGGTCCCCGAGCGGCTCGTGCACCTCTGCCTGCACCTGCTGCGCAAAGACCCGAGCGATCGCCCCGCCACGGGCCACGACGTCGTCGCCATGCTCGATGGGCGCTTGCCGATCCCCGCGCCGCCAACGTCGGTACCAGCACTTGCGGTCTCGACCACACCACCAGTCTCGTCGTCGCGCACGGCGGTGACACCCGCGCTGGCCTTCGCCGACGAACCGCCTCGTACCCGCAGTGCCAGTCGCGTCGCCCGCCACGACACGACGCACGACGACAGTGACGACGACATCGACGCCGCAGTGCCGTCGCCGTGGCGCTGGCCGTTGTGGTTGGGGCTGGCGGGCACGGCGGCCATCGGCGGCTACGTGGTGTCCACGCAGTTGTTGCCGGCATCAACGCAAGACGTCGTCGTCGACGCCGGCCCCGATCTGGCGACCGAGCAGCAGCGCTTCGCCCAGGCAGCGCTGGTGGCGCGCGCCCACCTCGCCTTCGAGCAGCACCGTCTCGACGATGCCCGCGTCGCCGTCGACACCGCGCTCTCGCTCGCCGCCGAGCCCGCCCCCGCGTCGTTGTTGCTGCTGCGTGCTGAGATCCTCGTCGTCGGCAACAACCCCGTCGAAGCCGAAGCCACGCTGCGTCGTTTGCCCGCTGTCCTCACGACGAGCGAGACCGCCCAACGCGATGCGCTGCGAACACGGATCGCGCCAGCCGCCGAGAAACCGGGCGAGCCGAAAAAACGGTCGCCGCGCACGTCTCCCGCCAGTTCCCCACCTTCCCCCACACCCGGGCCCGCGCCGGCCCCCGGCGATGCCCCGCAAACGCCGCCAGGCCCGCCCAGACCGTCGATGTTGAGCGACGACGCCCTCGACGCGGTCACACGCGTGGTGCGGCCCCAGGTGTCGTTGTGCTTCGTTGAGCACGTGCTGAGCGTGGACGAGGCGGCCACCGGCTCGATGACCCTTGATGCCACCATCGGCACCGATGGCGCGGTCAAGCGCGTCACCGTGACGAAGAACTCGTTCGACAACGACCCGTTCACCGCGTGTGTCACCGCCGCCGTGGGGCGCTGGCAGTTCGCGCCATTTTCGGGGGGCGACGACGTCGTCACCCAGCACTACGCGTTCAAGCCCGGTCCGTCGGAGTAGCGCGCAAGGCCTCGACCACACGCAGCGCATCCACGCAGCCGCGCACGTCGTGCACGCGCACCACATCAGCCCCGTGCAGCACCGCGTACACCACGGCACCAACGGTGGCCGCGTCGCGGTCTGCGGCCTGCGTGCGGCCCGTGAGCTCGCCGAGGAACCGTTTGCGCGATGGGCCGTACACCACCGGGAAGTCACCGCAGCGCACCCGCCACGTCGACAGTTCGCGCGTGAGGCGCAGGTTGTCGTTGAGCGATTTCGAGAAGCCGAGGCCTGGATCGATGAGCAGCTGCTCGGGGCGCAGGCCTGCAGCAAGCCCGAGGGCGATGGCGTGGCGCAGGCCCGTGACGACGTCGTTGACCACGTCGGCGCGCACCACCTGTTGGCCCGCATCGCTGGTGTCCCAGTGCATCACGATCGCGGCATCGGCGCTGCGGCACGCGGCAGGCATCGCGCGATCGCCGAAGCCGCTGACGTCGTTGACCCACGACGCCCCGGCCGCGAGCGCTTCGGCCGCAACCACCGCGCGGCGCGTGTCGATCGAGAGGTTCTTGTGGCCGCGCTGCACGAGCGCTTCAACCACGGGGAGCACACGGCGGCGCTCTTCGTCGACGTCGACCACCGCGGCGTTGGGGCGTGTGGATTCGCCGCCGAGGTCGAGCACATCAGCGCCGTCATCGAGCAGGCGCAGGGCGTGATCGACAGCGGCCGTCGTCGTGTGGTGCTGTCCGCCGTCGGAAAACGAGTCAGGCGTGATGTTCACAATGCCCATCACGATCGCGCGCGCACCAACAGCGAACTGGCGATCGCCGCAGCGCAGCGTGCGCATCGACGTCGTCACGCGGGCCAGACGCCGATCGCGGTGAGGGCGTCTTTCACGCGGGCGTGCACGTCTTCGGGGGTGCCTTCGCCGTTGACGCTGATCGCGTTGTTGCGCTTGGCCTGCCGTTCGTATTCGGCGTGAATGCGCGTTTGCGTGGTTTTGACGTCGAAGACCTCGCGCACACCACCGGCTTCCAGCCGCGTCTGCAGCCGCTGCCACGCCACCTCGAGGGGCAACGTGATCAAGATGGTGACGTCGGCCGGAGGCGCATAGCGGTTGAGGTCGCGAATCCAGTCAAACGGCAGATCGAGGCTTTGGTACACAAGGCTCGACAGCGTGAAGCGATCGCTCACGACGTCGACACCGGCCACCAACTGCGGCTCCACTTCGCGCGCAATGTGATCGAGACGATCGGCGGCAAACAACAGCGCGAGTTCGCGGTGAATCTGCGTGCGCGGCCGCTCACCGCCCAGCAGCTGACGAATCAACTTGCCAACGGGCCCCGTCGACGGCTCGGCCGTTTGGTGCACCGTGCGACCAGCGAGCTGCAGCCCCTCGACGAGCCTTTTGACCTGGGTGGTAGAGCCAACACCGTCGGCTCCTTCGACAACAAAGAAACGTCCACGCGCCATGCGCGCTCATAGCGCACCGCAGTGCCTGCGCCAGATCTGTCGCAGCGACGACACAGCCCGACACAGCCGCCCACGTCAGAGCGCCGCAGCGACGCGGACAGCCGACCGCCAACAGGCCGCCAGCAGGCCGCCTACTCACACACGATCGGCCCAAACGGCAGGGTCTGATCGGCGGCGAAGGCGAACTCTAATTCGTCGCCGTGACTGGTGCCCAGCGCGTCGTGGATCTCCTCGCTCGCACCTCCCATGCGGCTCGTGCTGCCAGGCCCGGTCTCCCAGCCCGCCGAGGCCACCACGCTGCGACCGTTGGCGGGGTTCGTGATGATCATCCGCGTGCCGCGCGTGGGCCGCGTCGACGACGCCCAGTACATGTTCACGTACCAGGCCTCGTCGACGACGGGCAGTGGCGAGCCCGTGCTGCCCTGGCCAAATTCGCTGCCGCCTTCGCCCGCCGGCGCCCACGGCTCGCCCCGCTCCATGCTGTAGCCCGACGCTGCGGCACTCAACGCGTAGTGCGCATCGATGCCATCGGTGAACGACGTGGGCCAGCTGCCGCCGAAGTCGTCGTCGACGGTGACGAGGTGCGCCTCTTTCACCACGCTGCCCACGACGGGGGTGGGCAAGAACACGTCGCCGTTGCGCTCGACGCAGCCATCCACGCTGCCGCACGACGACCACACCATCTCGAGTTCGCGCGGCACGGTGGCACACGCGCCCGTCGTCGCTGCAGCGAAGGTGACCGACAACGCAAACGGCCCCGCCTGCGGCACGCCGGCGCCATTCACGTAGGTGTCGACGACGAGGTACACGCTGCGCGCCGTCGCCACGTCGAGATCGACCGCCAGGTTGTTGCGGACCAGGCAGGTGTCGGCATCGAGCTCGGTCAAGAAGTGCACGTCGACGTCGACGCCAGCGTCGCGGTCTTCGTCCACGGCCGCACGCAGCCGGCCAGCACCGGACACACGAACCTCGTACACGAAGGCGGGCCCGCTTTCGTCGGTGTCGGGGGCGCAGCTGTAGGCATCGAAGCTGTCGTCGACGGCGACGGTGGTGTCGCGCGCGTCGGTGTACGGGAAGCTGTCGATCACAAACGGCGCGTTCACGGTGCCGTCGGCGGCTTCGCCCTCACCCTCGCCTTCGCCTTCGCCCCCCCTTCCCCTTCCCCTTCGCCCTCGCCGGCTTCCCCTTCGCCTTCCGCGACGTCTTCGCCCTCGCCTTCGCCCGACGGATCGTCGACGGGAGCATCACACGCGGCAGCAGCGACAACGGCGAACAGGGCAACAACGCGCTTCATGCGGCGCATGATGCACCGTCGTCAGCGCGCCCGTCATCGGTCAGCGAAAACGCGACGGGAACGGTGCAGCAAACGCCTTCTTCGGGTGCAGTCGCCGCGCGCGCTCGATCAGCGTGTCTTCGCTTTCTTCGCGGTCGGGGTCGGGCAGGCACGCTTCAACGGGGCAGACAGCGGCGCACTGCTCGGTGGCGTGAAAGCCGACGCACTCGGTGCAGCGTCGAGGATCGATGACAAACAGCGCCTCACCCGCCTTGATCGCCTTGTTGGGGCACACGGGTTCGCAGGCGCCGCAGTTGATGCAGTCGTCGACAATCAGGGTGGCCATTCACGGCTCCTTCGTGGGGGCAGCAGGCGGTGACGACGTCAACAGCTTCTCAAACGCCGGCACGTCAAAGCCCACGACGATCGAGCCGGCCCAGTCCACGACGGGAATGCCGCCACCGGGCACGCCAGCCGCCTTCAGCTTCGCTTGCAACTCCTGCTGCGCCCCCGGCGTTTTGTCGACGTCACGCTCGATGAACGGCACGCCCTTGCTGGTCATCCACGCCTTGGCCTTTTTGCAGTAGCCGCACCACTCGGCCGAGTAGACAACGACGCTGCCGTCGGGCGGCGGCAACGACGACGCACCCGCTTTTTGCGTCGCACCGTCGTAGCGCGAGACGACGACGACGGGGTAGGTGCCATCGGCGTTGGCGACGCTGAGATCGGCGAACCAGGCGTAGCGGTGGGCCTGCCGCTGCTCGGGGGTTTTGCTCAAGTCGACGACGAGCACGCGCTTGCGCACCGCCTCGGGCACATCGGCCACCGAGGGCACGGCCTGCACGCGGCCCGCACTGTCGACGAACGAGAACAGCAGGTTCGTGGCATCGGCGCGCACGACGGGGCCATCAGGTGCGGCGGCCTCAGCCGTCTCGCCCGACGACGACACGGCGCCATCGACCGGCTTCGAACAAGCGGCGAGCACGACGACAACGACAGCCAGCACACACCCACGCACAACCACATACCCTCCGACGTGTTCGCTTCTACCGATCGCTGCTGTGTTCTTCGCTCAGCGCCGAAGAACAACGCTTCTCTGCCGCCGTCTCACGGCCCACGTCGCGTTTGCATTGCCTGTTCTGCAGGTCTGGTGTATCGACCGCGACGCTGCGCGCCCGTAGTTCAGCTGGATAGAGCGTCGGTTTCCGAAGCCGAAGGTCGCACGTTCGAATCGTGCCGGGCGCGCCACACACCCCTTGCAAGCCTGGTGCTGCGAGGGGTTTTCTTTTGTGCCCCCAGCCTCGGAGAGAAAACCGGCTTTGCGGTTTTGTCGCCGAGGCGAACTCTTGAGGGGGTGGGCGGGGAAACTCTCCCGCCGATCACATCAGCCTGCTAACGGCGACGGCAATGACGCTGCCGCTGTTCCTGGCTCTGCACCTCGTCTACGCCACGCTGGTGGCGGAGGTGATGTTTCCGCGGATGCGCGCCGAGGGCGAAGTGCTTGGGCCGCCGTTGCTGCTCATGCTGGCCCCCGTCGCGTTGATCACGGCCCCCATCGGCTCGCTGTTTCTGCGCTACGCCGGTGGCTGGTTCCTGCACGGCGCCCTCCTGGGTGTCGAGGGCAGCGTCATCTACGAGCGCTTCCACCTGGGCCTGCTGCTCGCGCTGTTGCTGCTCATCACCGCGTGCACCGTTGGCCCGATCCTCAACGTCGCCATCTGGGCGTCGCGCGATCGTCCGCGCCTCGCGAAGGCAGGCTTGTGGCTCGCGGGCTTCATCGCCGCCCTCACCGTCGTCCTCGACGCGCGCGACATTTTCCGCATCGTTGGCACCAACGGCCGGCATCTGTGGTCGCACCCGGTGGGCCTGTTGAGCGTCGCCGCTGTCGCCGTGCTCTTTGGGTGGAAGTCGGTGTGTCAGGCGCGGTTCTCCGAGCCGCCCAAGCAGTCTGGGCCGGGAACGTCGATCCCGTTGTCGCCGTTGTCGGGGCCGTGGACATGATGGGTACAGGTCCATTGCTCGCCGTCGAATCGTCGTGCGACGAAACCGCCGTCGCCGTCATCGCTGCCGATGGCCGCGTGCTGTCGTCGGTGGTGCACTCGCAAACCGCAGCCCACGCGCCGTACGGCGGGGTGGTGCCCGAGCTCGCCTCGCGCGAACACCTCGAGCGCATCGACGACATCGCGGCCTCGGCACTCGCGCAGGCCGGTCTTGCCGCAAGTGACGTCGGCGTCGTCGCTGCCACGTACGGCCCCGGGTTGATCGGCGGCCTGCTCATCGGCCTCACGTGGGCCAAGGGCTTTGCGCGCGGCTGCGACATTCCGTTCATCGGCGTGCACCACATCGAGGGCCACCTGATGGCCGCCGCCGCCGAGCTCGACGCGCCCAAACCGCCGTACATCGGCCTCGTCGTCTCGGGCGGCCACAGTGCTTTGTACCGCTTCGACGGCGTGGGCCAGGCGCGCCTGCTTGGCCAAACGCGCGACGACGCTGCGGGCGAAGCCTTCGACAAAACCGCCAAGCTCCTCGGCCTCGGCTACCCCGGCGGTGCGGTGATCGACCGGCTCGCCGCGCGTGGCGACGCCACCCGAATCCCCATGCCCCGCAGCCTGCGCGATCGCAGCCACTACGACTTCTCGTTTTCGGGCCTCAAAACCGCGGTGCGCACGTGGGTCGAGCAGCACCGCAAACAGACCGGCCACGACGTCGAGGGCCAGGATTTGTTCGACCTGTGCGCCGCGGTGCAAGACGCGGTCGTCGACATGCTGCTGCACAAGGCGATCCTCGCGTGTCGTCGTCAGCAGGTGCACACCTTGGTGCTGGGTGGTGGTGTGGCAGCCAACAGCCAGCTGCGCCGTGACGCCGTCGCTCGCGGTGCCGACAACGACATCCGCGTGTTTGTGCCGCCCAAAGCGTTGTGCACCGACAACGCCGTGATGATCGGCCTCGCCGCCCACGCCTGGCGCCAGCAGAACCGCGCGTCGTCGTTGGCGCTGACGGCGGATGCAAACGCCCTGGTCGAAGCCGCGGGCAGCGCGCTGCTGCCGTAACAGCCCGTTTTTGCTGCAGATTCAGCCATGGCGCCGCACAAGGCGAGCCAGTTCTTCGTTCGTCGCGGCGAAACGAGGGCAGGCCTGCTATGTCGGCGCTCGCGCAGGGCGCTGAGCATCGTGCTCGACGTCCACCACACGTGTGCGCGACCTTTGTGAGGAGCAGCCCATGGCCAACCCGACCGCCACATTCAACACCACGCTTGGCTCGTTCACCGTCGAGGTCTTCCTCGACAAGATGCCGATCACGGCGAAGAACTTCCTCGATCTGAGCAAGAGCGGCTTTTACAACGGGCTGCACTTCCACCGCGTCATCAACAACTTCATGATCCAGTTCGGCTGCCCCTACTCGAAGGACCCGAACAGCACCCAGGCTGGCACCGGTGGCCCGCCCCACGGCCGCATCGCCGACGAGCACCCGGCCAACGCCAAGCTCTCGAACGAAATCGGCACGCTCTCGATGGCCAACACCGGCCACCCGAACACCGGCGGCAGCCAGTTCTTCATCAACACCGTGCACAACGATCGCCTCGACTGGTTCACGCCGGGCCCGTCGAAGCACCCTGTGTTCGCCAAGATCGTCAGCGGCATGGACGTCGTCACCAAGATCGAAAAGACGCCGACCAACCCGCGCGACAAGCCGCTCACGCCCGTGCAGGTCACCAGCATCGTCGTCGAGGGGTACTGAGCATGCGCGCACTGTCGTCGTTGCTCGTGGTGCTCACGCTCGCCTTCAGTGGCGGCGCATGCGCGAACGCTGAACTCGAGCAAAAGGTCAAAACCCTCGAGGACAAAAACGCAGCCCTCGAAAAAGACCTCAAGGCCGCCGAGCAGGCCAAGCGCAACCTGCAGCAGAAGCTCGCGCAAGCGTCTGCTGCACCGCCGCGCGTGAACACCGAGGACGTCGCCAAGACCCTCGGCATCAAGCCCGGCGAAAAGCTCTACGCCACGTTCGAGTCGTCGGCGGGCACGTTGGTGGCCGAGCTGTTTTGGGAGAAAGCGCCCAACACGGTGATCAACTTCGTGCAGTTGGCTGAGGGCACCAAGGAGTGGACCGACCCGGCCACGTGCAAGCTGAAGCCCAGCGGCGAGGTGGATGCGTCGACGTGCAAGGTGGTGAAGCGCTCGTTGTACAACGGCACCATTTTTCACCGCGTCATCCCCGACTTCATGATCCAGGGCGGCGACCCGCTCGGCAACGGAACTGGCGGCCCCGGCTACCGCTTCGCCGACGAGTTCCACCCCGAACTGCGCCACATCGGCCCGGGCGTGTTGTCGATGGCGAACAGCGGTCGAAACACCAACGGCAGCCAGTTCTTCATC